>CALWKG010000031.1 GCA_944381205.1 uncultured Clostridia bacterium | reverse complement strand
AACGTCTTCAGTTCATTCTTTAATTTTAAAACAAATATATTTGTTGAGATAGAAGATTAGTAGGTTGGGCATACCTGCCCAACGGTAATTGGGGCTATTAATCGGAGGTGGACTTTTCTTTGAGTTTGTAATTTTATGTTCTAATAAAGCCGATTTCGTCCAATTTTATTTTTTATAATCAAACAACTTGCGACTTTCTATGACTTAGAGTTGTTGGGCAAGTATGCCCAACCGACATAAAAAATTTCCTAACAAAACGGTTGTAAAAGAACACATGGATTGATTATTTTAGGACACTTTGTGTTGGGGGAGAACCCCCAACCTACAAACTGATAAAAAACAAGTACGTGCAGAATTAGATGAGATATACAAAAAGCATAATTTAGGGAAAGGTGATACAAGATATCTAAGTGATGAACCTGAATTCTTTTAAATAATAGTATTATTCTAAATAGTTCGTAGGAAGCGGTAAATCAAAGATTTACCACATCCTACTTTCTTTAAATCCGAATTTAGAAAGTTTTATTTTTCAAAAATTCTATTTCTAAAAGCTTTTTCAATAAAACAATCCATATATTTGTTCCTTTATTTCAGGTTATATTGGTGACAAAATTATTATACATAAAAATTGTTTAAGCATCGAAAATTTTTCTAGTATCTTGAGGTGTGGCTTTTTCAAGATTAGAATGCTTTAATTCTTTTAATGTGTTAATAGCGTCTTCTTCTGCCCACTTGATATTAAGATGCAATACTGATTTTGGTGAAAATAATTCTGCAAGTTTTTTGTAGTTTAAATAACAGTATAATTCGCTTTTATTATAAGACCAAACCATGTGTCCTCGTGGTTTGATATTTTGTGTTTCACGTAATTTATCAATCGTTGGACTTGATATAATCAATTCTTCTTGTCCGGGTTCATAATAGGGCTTTAAATCAAGTGTTGTTGGTAAGCCGTCATTTTTGATTTTTCTAATATATTTTAGGTGCTCTTTTGTTAATAAAGATTGTTTTGCACTTTCTAT
Organism: uncultured Clostridia bacterium; assembly: GCA_944381205.1. Taxonomy (GTDB): domain Bacteria; phylum Bacillota; class Clostridia; order Christensenellales; family UBA1242; genus UBA7862. Next base: position 1,506 of record CALWKG010000031.1, on the reverse strand, counting down.
TAAGGCTTCTTGTAACTTTGGAGAGAATTTTGTTCCGAAACTTGTGTTTTTATTGTATTGAATTTGCATTATTGTTATTTACCTTTTTTATCTGGTTTTTACTTGTATTGTATAAAGTTTGTGAATATACTTTTTTGTTAGTTTATCGGTTGGGCATACTTGCCTAACAAGTCTAACCTACTAACTTTCTCTATCTACTTTACTTTGTATGACTGATAATGTTCTTTTATTATATTGCTGGTTAAAAAAATATAGAAGGGCGATAGTCTTCAGGACGTGGTTTCCATTCATGATCGTAATAGTTAGGAGGGTAATCTAAATTAGATGTAGTAAAAGGGCGATAGTCTTCAGGACATGGTTTCCAGTCATGATCGTGATAGCTAGGAGGGTAATCTAAACTAGATGTAGTAAAAGGGCGATAGTCTTCAGGACGGGGTTTCCAGTCATGATAGTAATAGCTAGGAGGGTTATCTAAATTAGATGTAGTATAAGGCACGGGAATACGAGGTTTACTATGAAAATGTTTTGTTTTACCGTTATGTGTAATAAAGTCAAAGTATCCCCATTGTGGTGTTCTTTTGTCATAAGATAACCAAAGATCTCCATCTATCTGTTTAAGACTGCCCAAATCAGTAGCATTTGATTCTCTAAAATCAGCAGTACCTGTTATTCTTTTTATCTTTTTTAACAATGTATTTTCATCAACACCAAGCTCTGAAAAATCATGAGTAGCACCACCACCCTTTCCATATCCGGAAACGGTGTACTTGCCAAATAAATCTCTTTTAGCTTTAAGTCCTACAGCCTCAAAAAGTATTTTAACATCAGAATTTTTTATAGCATCTTTTATTATTTTTTTAACTTTTGCTTTATAAAGATTTTTTTCATCAATATGTTTTAAAGCAATTTTAGAGGTACAATCAAAAACCTCTTCTCTAAAACCAAATGCTACATGAGATTCATTTTTTGAAAAATAATTACGATTTTGGGTATTTATATTGAAATTATTTGTAATAGAATTTATTTGCATAAAACCTCCTTATGATATTCTAAAACTGGAAAAATTTTTTTTTGCTATTTGTAAAGGAATTGTAAAAAAGTTTGTAAAGTTTCCGAACGAGTAAGTAGGTTGGGCTTTCTGAAATGTCCCCCTAAAAACGTAATCGGTCAGTAGGCAAGTTTTCGAATATAATAAAAAAAGGAGTTTCGTAGGTTGGGCTTTCAGCCCAACAAGGATTAATAGGACATTAATTGGACACGGAATTTTCTTGGATTTTGGAAGTCCTAGCCTAATTTAAAAAATGTTTTTTGAAATTTTGTCTCTTAATAAAGTCCGATTTAAGCCAGTTTATGAATACTGCATCACACAGCTTCCTACTGCTAATATTTAGTGTTGTTGGGCAAGTATGCCCAACCTACAATTTATTCTATAGACAACGAACTGGACATTAAAATACAGCTATTAAAAGCGATATTTGATTTTGCAGATTGATACCGGGTATAATT
>CALWKG010000030.1 GCA_944381205.1 uncultured Clostridia bacterium | reverse complement strand
ACAGAAGCTACGATATAGGCTACAATTACAACAATATATCGTAAAAATATGGAATCTAAACAGACTAGCCATAGATACAAGATGATAAATAAGCAGAATCCGAAAATATTGACTAAGATAGACGAGCGATTATTTGTTTCAAATTGAAGCACAATGAAGGTAATTATACAAAATATCGACAAAATGACACTTAGTATTTTTAAAAGAAGCCAAAAATCTTTCATTATACCTGCAAGGATAATCTTAAAAGTGGTTTTTATATGAATTAAAAGTTTGAGTTTAAAGACTAAGTATATTGCAAATGCCATAAACAATATCAAAAGGATTATAAGCACTAAGCTATATTCTTGGACAACGGATAAGTTTTTTATGTAATTTTGAAAAGTTTCTATATGTTGAAATAACTGTTGCGATATACTAGAGGTTTTAGCATCACCAATTTTAAAATTACCAATATAAACAAACCCAGCATATAAAGCAATCAAGAGCACAAGATTATTTAAAACCCTCAAGAGATCCGTGTGATGCTCACTTAACTTTCTATAAAACCTCAAGAGAAACCAATCTATAGATTCTTTAAAGGGCTTTGTGTTTTTTCTCACATCTTCTTCACTTTGTGCTTGGATACCTCGCTTGTTGGGGCTTTCGCCTAGTTCAATTTCTTTGCAATACAGCTCCAGCTTGTGAAACTCCGAGGCATCAAGATTGTTATTTTCTTTAATTAGGGCGTTTTTAAAGATTCTAAAGCTATCGCGGAAGTCATTGGCGATACTAGCTAGAGATTTGTGAAATTGCAATTCTAAAACTTTTCCCGCTCGTGGTGCAGCTTGTTGTTTGCTTAATTCATATTCGGCTTTTATTTTTTCTCGTAGTGTTTCAACGCCAAAGTCCAAGTCCATATTCACAGCATTCAAGCTTCCTTTAAACTGAACTTGTGAAAAATTAGGGACTTTCTCAAACTTTGCCCCATAAAAGTTAGTAGTTTTTTCAAACTCGCATTGACTAAAATCGGCGTAGTCTTTGAAAATAGTTTCTTTGAAATATGCAATATCCTGAAACTTGGATTGTTCAAAGTTAATTTTATTTTTGAATATAAGGTTCGCAAAATAGGATTTGCCTTTAAATGTGCAAAACCTTAGTATAAATTCATTGTGGATATTTACTTTTGTGTATCCAATGGTATTAAAATCTTCAAAACTACAACTCTGAAAAATTATTCTTCCATTACCTTTTAGACAAGAATTTATTTCAATACTTTTAAAATCACCGCCTGAAATGTTAAAATCTTTTAAAAAGTTGTTTATACTTTTGAAATTTAAAGTGGCATTCTTATAGCCAAATATGGATATAGTATCGCATATTGTAGAGTTCTGAAAGCTAATTCTTGCTCCGTTTGCATCTAAAATTGTGATTTTTTTGAGGCATTTAATATTGTAAAAGTCTAAGTCTTTGAAATCGTGATTTATTTTGGAGAAATCAAGATAAATTTCTCTATTTACTGCGATAAATTTTTCATTGTTTTCATTTGTTTCTATACGAATATCATTGGAATCATCTTTTGTTAAAGATTTAAAAAAATGCCAAAGATTCAGAGTTTTTTTTGTATTTAGTGCATAAAAATTTAAATCATCTATTGTTATAGACATTTATTTATTGCCTTTATAATTTGTATTTCCTCATTTGTGAGATTGTATAAATTATACACTAATTGATCAATTTTAGATTCTAACTCGCTGGTGTCGGTGGTGGAATCTTTGGCTTTAACTTCTAATATTTTATCTACTAAAGTTATTATCTCATCACACAAGTTTTGGTTAAATTTTGTGATTTTTGGAATCGGGAGTTTTTCTATGTATTGCTTTTACATTCTTTTCTTGCCACTTTGCTAGATTCTGTAAAAAAGAGCATAAAAAAAGGAGATAAGCTCTTCAAAAGCCTACCTCCTCGCTAAATAAGCCTTAAAATCTTTAAGGCTTATTTTTGGTCTATGTAGAATTATCGTATATTTTGGCGAATATTTTGCTTAAAAAGCAGGAAAAATACAATCTTTTTCATAGCCACAAAGCGAGCGTGTAAAAAATTCTCACTTTCAAAATATTCCCTATGTTTCACACAACGGCGTAAAAACTTTACAATAATGCGTTTTTTAGCCCTTTGCATTTGTTTAGACTTGCAAAGCCTCGTAAAAAGCCATATTGTAGTAATGCAATCGTGTAGCAAAGGATTAGCGAGAATCTTTTTCCTTGTGTTTTCTGATATATTTGGTATTGTCGCTACAAATGTTTGTATATTTTTGCTTGGTGTAAAATCTAGGTCATAATGGATTTTTAATGTATTAAGCATACAGCTATTATGGGCAGCACCATTGCGTAAAGTCTTTACACAATATGCTAAAGAATGTAGTTTCTCATATTCTTTATGTGGGTATTGTATAAAATAATATTTATAAAATTGCAAAAAATCCCCAAAACTTAATAACTCTATAAAATTCCATAAGGCAGGTTTCTCTTGATATTTTTGTGCTACATTTTTGATAAATGAAACTCTTTTAGAAGCTTCTTTTATGGTGTTAGCTATTCGCTCGTTATCTTTAAGGAAGTTAGAGACTATGTCATAGCCATTTTCTCGTGTATTGTCGCTGAAGTGTGCATTGAGTGCAACTTTAAGCAAATGTTCTATATCAAGACTTAACTCTAAAATAAGTCTCCTTAAGTGCATATCAAGCGTTGAAAACTCTACCAAATAGGCAAAATCAAGGTTGGTGTATTTTGTATTATGCTTTTCATAATTTTTCGTGTATGACTTGATTTTAAAGAAATAATTATGGTGTGTAAGAAAATCCAAAGCCTTTTGTTTTGAATATATATCAAATTTTATTCCTAATTTTTCTAAATAATCACCTTGTTCTTTAATGGTTAGTTTTTCTTTGTTCATCACTTCCTTTCAATTTTCTATAATATTTATTTCACTTTCATTTAAATTATACAATTTATACACTAATTTATCAATTTGAGATTCTAACTCGCTGGTGTCGCTATTAGAATCTATGGCTTT
>CALWKG010000029.1 GCA_944381205.1 uncultured Clostridia bacterium | reverse complement strand
TGTCATCAACGATGAGGGTTTTAAGGCACAAATCAAAGAATGGCAGGAGCTAAGACTAATCGATGAAAGCTTTGATATAAAAAACATCAATGATGAAAAATATAAATTTCTACCCCTTGATACCAAGCATTTTAATAAAACAACAAAATACAAGATTCTAAGCACATTTGAGGATATAGAATCTATCCTCAATGGAGAACTGATAAAAAGTGATAACTTTCAAGCTCTCAATACCTTGCTACCAAAGTATCAAAACAAGGTGGATTTAATCTACATCGACCCGCCTTTTAACACAGGGAGCGACTTTGAGTATAAAGACAAATTCCAAGATAGCACTTGGCTTACCCTTATGGAAAATCGCTTAGAATTAGCGAAAGAATTTTTAAGTGATAGAGGAAGTTTTTATTTGCATTTAGACCATAATGCCAATTATCGTGGTAGAGAGCTTTTAAATGAAGTATTTGGGGAAGAGAATTTTAGAAATGAGATTGTGTGGCATTTTCGAACATATCAAGGGCAAGTTCAAGATTATTTTCCAAGAAAACATAATTTGATTTATTGGTATACTAAAAACAATCAAACTAAGGATAATTTTTTTGAAATTTCATATTCAAATAATTTTGAAGATACAGTCGACTATAAAAGATGGAAAGAATTCTTGGTTAATGAAAACGAAATTAGATATCCGAATTATCCTAAAACAGACTCTAGATTTGAGGGTTACCTGAATAGATATTTAAAAAGTGTTGAAAAACCTCTCGATGGCGATTTAATTTGTAAAATAAATGGATATGTTGTTGATGATGTTTGGATTGATATTCAAGCAATAGACCCAAAAGCCAAAGCGGAGCGTATGGAATCAAATACTAATCTAACCCAAAAACCTGAAGCTTTGCTACAAAGAATCATCAAAGCAAGTAGCAATGAAGATTCCATAGTTTTTGATTATCATTTAGGTAGTGGCACGACCTTAGCTACAGCTCATAAATTAGGGCGTAAATGGCTTGGTGTAGAAATGGGAGAGCATTTTTATAAAGTCATCATTCCTAGAATGAAAAAGGTCATCGGTGGTTTTGTAAGTGGGATTAGCAAAGAAGTAGAATTTAAAGGCGGTGGTGCCTTTAGATACTATGAGCTTGAAAGCTATGAAGAATCACTAGAACAATGTGAATATGTGCTAGATAAAGATTCAATCATTGACTACCGCAAATCAAGAAAACTCATAAAAGCCCTAAATAAAGATGAGGCTATAAACTTAGATATGAGCGGGTATAGAGAAAATTTTGATATACTGCATACTATGGCAAATGTTTTGGGGCTAAGGATACAAAGACTCTTTTTAGATTCTAAAGGCATAGAATGCGTAGAATTTGACAATGGCGATATAGTATCTAGTGATAGCGTGGATTTATGCAAATATCCAAAGCTAACAAATCTCATCTGGTGGGAGAGGTAAGAAATGGATAATGAACTAACTTTTACAGAATGTAGATTAGTTGTGAATGAAAGCAAAATAGCACAATTAAATATTTTTGAAAACAAAAAAGAAGATATTTATGAATTTGATAACGTTTCATATATAGTTAATTGTGAGATAATTGATAATAAATTTTTTTGGATATATGTGAGATATGGAAAGGCAAAGCCTCATTCAGATGAAGTGTTAAATACAGAAACTAAAGAAATTATTCCAAATAAAAGAAATTCTAATGAAGCAGAATTGAGAAACCAAATGTTTTGTATGTATATCCCAAGTAAAGATATAATGTATCTATCCAATTTTAGAAAAGGTAGTTTTTTAACTACATATTTAAAGGATAGATTTAAAAAAGAATTTTCTTTAGAGAAATATATTATTGAGCCAGAGGAATTTATAAAAGAAATTACTTCAGTAGAAAGTCTAAAATTTGTTGGAGCAGATAGAGGTCTTTTTAATGATGGTGTTTTTAGAGAAGTTGATGATGTTTTTGGGTATGGACAAACTGTTGCTTTCACATTAGAGGCGAAAGTTAAAAATAACATTTTTGATTCAGGTAAAATTCTTAATTTATTGTTATCTTGGAAAGATAGAAAAGAAAAAGGAGAGATTAAAAGAATGATTTGTGTAGGTAAAGATGATAAAGGTTTGGAAAAAATCTTTAATTTGGATACATACCTAAACAAAACAAAACTTAAAGCTATAAAAGATGCAAATGAGATGTATAATCCAGAACAAATTAAGAAATCTTTTGTGGAGCAGTTAAATGCTTAATGGAATATATGCAAACCATAAAAAAAGCATAATATATTCTTTTATTGCCATATTTCTTATTTCTATAATATTTTTTTGTTATAAATCATATAAGCACGATGATATTGTTAAGCTTATGAAAGATATTATCCCTAATATTATTACCTTTATATCGATATGTTTTGGTTTTTATTTGACAAGCTTATCCATATTGTTTTCTTCTAAATATATTAAAACTTTAAACGGTGAAGATTCTGAACAACCCACTCAAAGGAAAATACACACTGTAAAAGAATACTTTAAATATTCTATTTATTGTGCTTTGCTTACCATTGCTCTATGTTTTATTGTTATATTCGCCACATTTGTATGTGAAAATATATATATTCTAATAGTTGTGTTATCTGCTCTTGTGGGAATATTTATTGAAAACTTTATTTTTATTTACTATCTTTTAAAAATTTTTATGAATGCACTTATTATTCAAGCAAGACCTGATATTGAGGATAGTTAATGTCTCAAAACCTAATCCTCTACACCACGCAAGATAAAAAGATAAAAGTTGAGTTATATGAGTTTGGCGAGAGTGTGTATCTCACACAGGATTTGAATGCTAAACTTTTTCTAAAGAAGCTTTGCTTTGACACCTCAAGAGAAAATATAACTATGCACATTAAAAATATTCTACAAGATATGGAGTTGCAAGAGGATTCAGTATGTAAGGAATGCTTACATACTGCAAATGACAATAAACAATATAAAGTAAAATTTTATTCTTTAGAGATGATTTTACGAGCCTTAAAAGGATAGATAATGCCAAAGCACACAAGCATAAAAAAACATTTGCTTTTAAGTGAAATATGCAACAACAAAAGAGTGCAATATAAAGAAAGCTATGAAAACTATGATTTAAAAAGCTTTAGTGCGGATATT
>CALWKG010000028.1 GCA_944381205.1 uncultured Clostridia bacterium | reverse complement strand
AAGTACGAAATAAAAATTAACTTGGAACAAATTTTAAAACTATCTAGCCAACTACTTAAACCAAATGGAATACTTTATATGTCATACCCAGTTATGAGATTGCAGGAATTAATGTTTTATTCAAAAAAATACAATCTAATTGCTAAAAGCCTGCAAATAGAAGGGAAGTTTTTGCTCGTTAAGTTTGTAAAGGGGGCAAATGACGATTTAAAACTCACTTTACATAATCCTACAAAGTAGGCAACTGAGTATCGTACCAAGTAAGGTCGCAAGTAGCGCCACCGGTACTGCATAAAATAGTTTTTTTACCTTAGTGTTAGATAGGTAAAGAGTTGTCACATAAAAAACAGTATCGCAACTGCCTACTATTACACTTGCGCACCTGCCTATGTAACTATCCACTCCGTAGGTAGAATATATGTCATTTAGTATTGCAAGGCTACCATTACCGCTAAAAGGTTTTAAAATCACTAGTTCGCACAACTCTTGTGGTATGCCAATAAGGTTAAACGCGGGAGAAATCGCCTTTGCCAGTAATGACGCAAGCCCACTAATGCGTATTAGTTGCACCATTATCATTATTGTTACAAGAAAGGGAAATATGTTTACAACAACACCAAGGCTTTGCTTTGCACCGTTGGTAAAACTATTGTAGACGTTTACCTTTTTTATTTTTGCGTAAACAAAGACCAAAAGTATTAGTACGGGTAGTAAATAAATACTCATTTTTTATTGCTTGTCCTTTCTTTTATTTTTTCTATCAACATAGCAATCACAATGCCAATAACCGTTGTAAACACCGCAGCAATTATAGTTGGTAACATTATGTCGCTTGGGCTTGTACTGCCAGCGGTTATTCTAAGACCTATAACCGTTGTCGGCAAAATTTGCATAGACGTGGACGCAAAGATTATCAGCATCATCATAGCCCTGTTGGCTTTGCCACTGCCGTCATCTAGTCTTTGCATTGCTCGCATACCAAGGGGTGTAGCCGCCCCGCCCATACCTAAAATATTGCAGGATATGTTCATACAAATAAGTTCGTTTGTTGCATCGTCTAGGTTGCCAAAAATTTTCTTAGTTACAGGGGACAGTATTTTAGATAGTTTTTTGTTTATTCCGCTGTCTTCCATTACTTGCAAAATTCCCAGCCATACCGAATATATGGCGCACAAACTTAAACACAGTTTAAGGGTGTTTTCGCTTGCTTCTAACATAGAAGGCAAAAGTATTTCCGGATTTATGTACAATATAACACAAATGCTAAAAACGATACACCAAAACCAAATTTTACTCATAGTAATGTTTATGAAAGTTAAAAAAAAGGTATGCAAGGTTAATAAACTTTAAAACTAGCAAAATTAAAGTAAAAAATATTATATTTTTTTTGTGCAAACCCTTGTATTGTTAAAAATTGTTCGTCTTGCATTGCTGACTTTTAAGATTAAAAAGGTCAATAAAAAGCCTATTTTTTAAGCAAACAGCCCTGGACGAATAGCATTTATTAAAATACATTTATGCTAATTTCAAAAATATTAGACTAATTACTGCCTTTTGTGATATAATGCCAGTATGATTGATGCGCATTGTCATTTGTATGATAGTAAGTTTGACGATTTACGAGAAGAAATTTTAAAAAATATAACCCAAACAAAGCAAATTTGCATTTGTAGTGCTGATATGGTAGAAAATTCTAAAAAGGCAATTACCCTTGCAAACGAAAACCCGTATGTCTATGCAACCATTGGCACCCACCCGCACGAAGTTATTGAGTTTAGCAAAAATGATTTGGACGAATATCGTTGTATGGCAAAAAACAAAAAAGTTGTCGCAATAGGCGAAATCGGGCTAGATTATTACTATGACCTTGATACAAAGCAAACCCAAATAGACGTTTTAAAAAGCCAAATAGAACTCGCCATAAGTTTAAATTTGCCGTGTGTTTTTCACGTAAGGGAAGCCATAGGCGATTTTTTAAATGTGATTAAAGATTATAAAGACTACTTTTTAAAAACCCCGTGCGTTATGCACAGTTTTAGCGGAAGTGTGGAAAGTGCAAAAATTCTTTTAAATTACAATTTTTATCTAAGCATTAACGGAATTTGTACTTTCAAAAATGCAAAAACTATCTTGGACGTCATAAGGTCAGTTCCGCTTGACCGTTTACTTATCGAAACAGACGCCCCGTACCTTGCGCCAACTCCGCATAGGGGCGAGATTAATAGACCAGAGTACGTTTTGTTTGTGGCAAAAAGAATTGCAGAACTAAAAAATCTTGACGAAAAAACTGTAATTAAACAAACCGAAATTAATACAAAAAAGGTGTTTAAGATAGTATAAATTATTGGTTAGATGGTTAGTCGTTGCACTTGTGTGACAAAAATATGTGCATAAAAAGTAAAAAGTTTGTTTATTATAAATCGCCGTAAATAATATGATAATATAAAGTTGGTTTTATTTTAGCGCAAAAACATAGTTTTATAAAAAGGTTTTTAGGATAATATGAGTCATAACTATAAAAAAAGTCTTGGGCAAAATTTTATATACGACACCAATTTTTTAAATTCCATTTTGGACGAAATAAATCTAAATTCAGATAGCACCGTTGTGGAAATTGGGGCAGGTATGGGTACTTTAACGCAGTGCTTGGCTAGTAGGTTTAAAAGAGTTGTGAGTTTTGAAATAGATAAAGACTTGGTTCCCCCGCTTACAACTTTAAAGCAAAAATACCCTAATCTAGAAGTGATTTTTAAAGATATTTTAAAGGTAAATATATTGGACTTAGAAAAAAACTTAGATAATAAACCATACTTTATCATTGCAAATTTGCCTTATTATATAACGTCACCTATAATATTTAAGTTTTTGTTTGATAGCACAAGTTTAAAGCAAATGTTTGTTATGGTGCAAAAGGAAGTAGGCGACCGCTTTTGCGCGAGTGTTAGCAGTAAAGATTATGGCGCGTCTAGTGTAATACTAAACACTTTTGCCAGTTGTAAGGTTGTTAGGGTAGTTAAAAAACAAGTCTTTACCCCTATGCCAAAGGTCGATTCGTGCATAGTTAAAATTGATTTGGATAAGTCAAAGTTTGGTTGCGATAAAAGTTATGTGGATTTTGTCTATAAGTGCTTCCAAATGAAGCGAAAAACTCTTATTAATAACCTTATAAAATCGGGCTTTGATAAACAAAAAACATTAGAAATATTAGATAAATTAAACCTAAAACAAACCACCCGTCCAGAAGAATTAAATGTGGAGCATTTTGTTAGTTTGTATCAAATTTTACATAAAAATTAAATTAAAAACTCAACAAAAACCACGCAAAAATTATAAAAAAACTACAAAAAAACCGACTAAAATCAATTAAAAATCGACTAAAAATGATTGAAAAAATGCTAAAAATTAAGTGAAAATTAGGCAAAAACAGCAAAAAAACAGCAAAAAAACAGCAAAAAAACAGTAAAAAATAAGTAAAAAATAGATAAAAAATAGATAAAAAATAGATAAAAAATAGATAAAAAATAGTAAAAAATAAGTAAAAAATAAGTAAAAAATT
>CALWKG010000027.1 GCA_944381205.1 uncultured Clostridia bacterium | reverse complement strand
GTATGGACTTGGATATTTGGGGTGGCAGTTGCAAGTGATAGTGTGGATTTGTGGGCATATATAAATTATGAAGACTATGACTATACTACACAAAACTGGGTTACAAATAGCCAAAGCGGTGGCTCAAATGGAAGCATAAATTTTGATAGATTAGAAGATGCTAATTACATGAGATTAAGTTATGCTCTACCAAATACGGAAGGTTACTACAACTACTTAGGAACAAGTAGTATAACATCAGAAACGGGTACAGAGAGTTTAATTGGTATGCCTACAAAGGAAAGTGGTAAAAACAGTGGTTTAGCAGATTACTACTATTGTAACAACTCAACTAGTTTCACTTTTGGCTGTCTTCGCGGTGGTGGTGCTGATCGTAGTCGCTCTGCTGGCGCGTTCTGCTTCAATTTTTATTACTCTCTTACTTTTACTTATACGGTTTTCGGCTTTCGCCCTATGCTTATTTCTATATAATGATGGTATTTAATATAATTTTTGTATTAAATTTTCAAAAAATTGTAGAACCAATATGGGAGATTGTTTTATTTTTCTCTTTTTCGTTGTAGGAATTTTGTGATTTCACAAACGGGAATTATTAAAAATGACAATGCAAAGACTATAAGCCACTGAGTTGTACTAAGCGGGGTCATATTTAAGATATTTGACACGGTAGGGAACAGTGATATTATTACAAATAACCCGATTTCACACAAAAACGAATAATTTACAAATTTATTTTTAAAGGCACTATCTATAAAAATACTTTGGTTAGAGTGGACGTTGTACATATGGAATAGTTGTATAAAATTAAGAGTTAAAAATGCCATAGTACTAGCAACTTTTGGGGAATTAAACCCATAAATACCCACTAAATACGAAAGTATTACAATAATTGCTTGTGCTACACCCTGATACAGTATGTTAAACCAAATTTTTTTAGAAACAATGTTTTCATTTTTGCTTCTAGGCGGGGAAGACATTATATTTTTTTCCGCCCTATCTAGCCCCAAAGCGATAGACGGCAAAGTATCTGTGATAAGGTTAATAAACAAAATTTGCACTGCACTTAAAAAGGCATATTTGGGGAACAAAATAGTAAGCAAAAAAATAGCAATTACTTCTGCAATATTGCAACTAAGCAAAAACTGTACAGTTTTTTGGATATTGCCAAAAATTCTTCTGCCTTCTTCCACTGCGACAACTATTGTGGCAAAGTTGTCGTCTGTTAAAATCATTTTAGAAACTTCCTTTGTTACTTCGGTGCCGTTTTTGCCCATACCAATGCCAATATCGGCAATTTTTATGCTTGGGGCATCATTGACTCCATCTCCTGTCATTGCAACAATCTTTCCACGAGATTTAAGCGCCCTTACAATCCTTACTTTATGCTCTGGACTTACGCGCGAAAAAACCGAATAGTTTGCAATTTCGTTTGCTAGTTGGCTATCTGTTAGTTTATCCAATGCGGTGCCATTTAGTACTTCTTTATCGGTTTTTATTATACCCAATCTTTTGGCTATGGCTGTGGCGGTATCTTTGTGGTCACCCGTAATCATTATTACCCGCATTTTTGCTTTTTTACATTTTTGGATTGCGTCAAAGACTTCTTTCCTTGGCGGGTCTATTATTCCGCTCAATCCCAAAAAAATCAGTCCGCTTTCGCTGGCAAAATCAGGGGCTGTTATTTCTTTTTTTGCGTATGATAGTACCCTTAGAGCATCATCACACATTTTTTTGTTTTGGGTCTTAATTTTCATTTTATCTTCTTCTGTTAGCGGGCGGACAATGTCGTCCACCTGTATGTATGTGCATTTATCAATTAGCCGGTCTAATGCTCCCTTAGTGTACTGCACGTATTTTCCGTCAATTTTATTTACAGTTGTCATTAGTTTTCTATTAGAGTCAAACGGAATTTCTGCCACACGGGGAAAACGGATTTCCATCTCTGTTTTATTATAGTTTAAAGTTTCGCAAAATCTAAGCAGTGCTGTTTCGGTTGGGTCGCCCATATAACCGCTATCTTCCTTAGAAGAATTATTATTTAAAACCATACATAACATTAAATCTTTAAAAGTTTGACTATTGCTATTAATCTTTTTGTTAGGTGAAAAAAGTTCTAAGTCAAAGCAAACTTGCTCAATACTCATTTTATTTTCTGTTATAGTGCCAGTTTTGTCACTGCAAATAACTTCGCAACACCCAAGGGTTTCCACTGCGTGCAGTTTTTTTACTATGACGTTCTTTTTGGCAAGTTTCATCACTCCTAGGGATAATATTATTGTTACTACCGCGGGTAAACTTTCCGGTATTGCGGCTACCGCTATCGCAACTGCGGTTAAAAAAGACTCTATGTAACCCAATTTGGTGAATAATATGTCGACTACAAATATTATTATCGCAATGGCTAGGACTATAAAGGTTATTATTTCTCCCAATTTATTTAGTCCGCTTTGTAAAGGGGTTATTTCTTCCTTGTGGTCATCTAGCATAGTTGCAATTTTACCGATTTCTGCGTCCTTTCCAGTGGCGACTACTACACCTTGTCCACGACCATAAGTTATGGTGCTGGACGAAAAACACATATTTTTTCTGTCACCAAGTGGTGTACCTTCGGGCAATGACAAATTGGTCTGCTTGGACGCGTTGGTACTCTCGCCAGTAAGAGAAGACTCGTCGCATTTTAAGTTAAAACTTTCGATTAAATATAAGTCCGCAGGGACAATATCTCCCGCTTCAAGTATCACGATGTCGCCTACAACAATGTCACTTGTTTTTACTTTTAGTTTGTGCCCGTTGCGAAGTATGGTTGAATATGGTTGCGACATATTTTTTAAACTTTCTAGCGCTTTGTTTGCTTTTATTTCTTGCGAAAAGCCAAGTATTGCGTTGATTAACACAATTACAAAGATTATTATTGCATCTATCAACTCACTAGTGCTTTTTTGAATGATGGCAAAAATTAGGGATATTACCGCCGCGCAAAGTAAAATTATTACCATAATGTCTTTAAATTGTGATAAAAATTTTGCAATATAATTGTTTTTTTTGCTTGTTTGTAGTGTGTTTTTGCCAAAAGTCGCTAATCTTTTTTCTGCTTCTAATGAAGTTAAACCGTTCTTGTTAGTACCAGTAATTTTAAATATTTCTTGTAAGGTTTTTGTGTGAAAACTTTGCATCAATTCCCTCGATTTTTGAATAATCTAAAAAACAATAATTTCGTTTATTTATTATTATTTTGTTTACCTTTTGATTATGCAAAATAGGGCAAATAAAAAAATCGCAACAATGTGCGATTTTTCAGTGAAAGTTTGATATAAGTCAATTACTTTCTTTTTCTTTTCTTTTTACTACCTGACGAAGAAGTAGAAAAAATAGCAAGAACTGTGCAAATCCCGGCAAAGACAATGTTGAGTATTGCGCCAACTTTGGCTTTGCAAGGCTTAATTGTTTCGCCCAAAATTTCGTAACTGCCAAGGTTACTTACACCAATAATTAGCACAACGGCACTAACGGTTAATAGTATTAGCAGTAAAAATGCGTAAAAGTTAAAATTTGCACTAGTTTTAATTATGTTTGTTTCTTTAAGTAGCGACAAAACAGCCATTATGATAAGCAAGCAGGCAATAACTATGGATACGATTATAAAGATTTTAACTAGATTATAACCGTCCATATTTGCAAGTAAATCGCTTTGCAAAATTTCCCAGCCAGTGTAACTGGTTGCTTCTTGTAAAGTTGCATTTTCTGCATTTAAAGACACAAACGGAATGCTCAAAAATACAAAAGTTAAAATTCCTGCAACACTGCTACAAAGTGCACCTAAAAACCTTCTCATAAAAACCCTCCTTTATTTAGTTTATATTAGATGCTAATATATTTGTCAACTAAATAAGGGGGGCAAATATATTTATGCTAATATATTTGTCAACTAAATAAGGGGGG
>CALWKG010000026.1 GCA_944381205.1 uncultured Clostridia bacterium | reverse complement strand
ATGCTAATATATTTGTCAACTAAATAAGGGGGGCAAATATATTTATGCTAATATATTTGTCAACTAAATAAGGGGGGCAAATATATTTATGCTAATATATTTGTCAACTAAATAAGGGGGCAAATATATTTATGCTAATATATTTGTCAACTAAATAAGGGGGGCAAATATATTTATGCTAATATATTTGTCAACTAAATAAGGGGGGGCAAATATATTTATGCTAATATATTTGTCAACTAAATAAAGGGGGCAAATATATTTATGCTAATATATTTGTTGTAAATTGATAGAAAGATAAATGTATTTACGATAATTATTTGTCTTTTGATACAAGCCCCATTTTGTAGTTTAGTTAAATAATCAATTGGTGGCTATAAAATTGTTTTAAATTATTTATTTTAACGATTTATTGTTTAAAGCAAATTGATGTTTGTATATTTTTTGCATATTTTGATTGCCTAATATATATTCAGGCAACAAGTTAGGATAAATTTCTTTATCCCATAGTTGGAGTGAAATAGCATAAATACAAGCCTCGGCTTTAATTCCGCAAATATCAATTTCTTTGATATTTAGAGATTTTATATATTTTAAATCTTCATCTTGTAAGCCATATCCGTATTTTTCAAATATTAAAGCATTGTCTGGCACTTCTAATGAAATTGCTTGTTCTTCTTCTGTTCTAAAATTATGCCAATTTAATTTAGTTTGAAAAAGTTTGTTTTTTGATTCGTTATTTATAAATTTTGTGAATATGATTTTGTCATAAATATTTGTACTAATTAACTTATTGATTTTTTTATTAAGGTTTTTATATTTATAATTTTTCATAAAACCTTTTTGCATATCAACTATTAGTAATACTTTCATTAAAAACTCCTTGTTTGCTTTGATTATATCATATTTTTTATCATTGTAGCAAAATATTTTGATAGTTAAAGCAAAAGAAAATTTGATTTAAATCAAATTTGCAAATATTTAATAATTTCATTTTTCTTTATAAAATTTAACTTTAAATTTTCAGCAAAACTCAAAGCAGCAAAAAACAAAAAAATGGTATCGTAATAAAAAACCACGGGGTATACCCGTGGATTTTTATTCTTCTCTGGTGCGGATGGTGGGACTCGAACCCACAAGGTCGCCCACACGCCCCTTAAACGTGCGCGTTTACCATTTCGCCACATCCGCAAGGTTGTTAAAGACAATTTGCATAAATAATAAAATTGACTAAAATTTGCAAATCAACAAAGTTTTTAAGCAAGGTTGTAGAATCAATTAAAATCTCTTATTCATTAGTAAAATTAATTGACTTTTGAGAACAAACAGTGATTGGTTCATCTTTTGCTGATTATTAAAAATGAGTAACTTTTGTTAAAAACTAGTAAAATTAACTAAATTATTTTGCAAACTAAAAGTATTTTATCACCGTATTTGTTTTTTTGCAACAAAAATTTATACTAAAAATTTCTTCCGTGAAAGTTTGTATTTTTTATAAAAGTAGGAAATGCTCCTTTTGGGGCATTAAAGATTGAGATAAAATTAATTTGAAAAAACAATTAAATTATGTTAAGATTTTTTCGTAAAAGTTGAATTTGTAAAACGTCATATAAGTGTTTTAAAGGAAAACCTGAAAGATGTTTCGATATGTTTTTAAATTAAGAAAAGTGCATATAAAAAGCCTGACATGAAAATGTTGGCAAAGAAGATGCCGGTTAAAATAAAGGTTTAAAAACTAAAATAAAAGATAGTTATAAAGGTTTAAAGGATAACGTGAAAGATAAATTTGAAAACGTATTAAAGGATAAAGTTGAAGAAAGCATCAGGAAAAAATTTCATCGTGAGATTTTTTCTAAGTTTTGCCAAGCGATAAATAGATACAAGTTGCTAGAAGAAGGGGACAGCATTGCGGTTTGTATTTCTGGCGGGAAGGATTCTATGCTAATGGCGATGCTGTTTGAAGAATTAAAGCGACACCGAAAGTTTGATTTTAAGGTAAAATATCTTGTAATGGACCCGGGATATAATAGGGAAAATAGGGCGAAGATAGAGCAAAACGCAAAAAATTTAGGTTTGGAAGTAGAAATTTTTGAAACCGATATTTTCAGTAACGTGGTACAAATAGATAAATCCCCTTGCTACATTTGCGCAAGAATGAGAAGGGGACACTTGTACAATATGGCGAAACAAATAGGCTGTAACAAAATCGCACTTGGACATCACTTTGATGACGTTATAGAAACAATACTAATGGGTATGCTGTACGGCGGTCAAGTGCAGACGATGATGCCTAAGGTAAAAAGTAGCAATTTTGAAGGAATGGAACTCATAAGACCAATGTACTTGGTGCGGGAAAAAGACATTGAGTCTTGGCGCGATTACAACGGCTTAGAATTTTTGCGTTGTGCGTGCAAGTTTACAGAGATGAATATGCAAAACGAAGACTTGTCTAAAAGAAAAAAGATAAAAGAACTAATAAAGGTTCTAAAAAAAGAAAATCCGCAAGTGGAAGCGAATATCTTTAAAAGTGTAGAAAATGTAAATCTTAGCACAGTAATTTGCTATAAAGACAAACAGGGCAAAAAGCATAACTTTTTGGAAGATTACAATTAGTTAAAAAGCAAAAAACCTTGGATTAAAAGTTTTTTATTCCTTTTCAAACTTTGCCCCGCAGTATGGACAATGAAAGCCGTAACTTGTTTGTTCTAGCACACCACCGCAGTTATTGCACTTGTTTTGCAATACGCGTTTTTTAGGCGGAGTCTTGTCGTTAGGAGTCAGGCTAACCCCGTTAAATATAAAGCCGGTTATGTAACGTTTGTTTATCGCTTGCGTAACGTAACTTACCGCCGTGCGCTCGCTTATTTGTAGTTGCCTTGCAATGTCTTCTATGCTAGTTAGATTGTCTTCCAAAACGGCATCTACCACACGTTGCAAACTTTTCAGGTTGCCAAAACTCACCCAAAGCATAGGCGAGCCGTAAAACCCAAAAACCACAAATATAATTCCCACAACTAGCCCTAGCCAGAAACTGCTAGTGGCGGAAAAAATTATTATTGGAATACCCACCACCAGCAAAACACTTGCCACAATGCTAATAATTAGTTTGGTGCGGATATCCTTTTCTATCTTAGATTGCTTGCTCATACTATTATTATATTAAAATTAAGCGAAATAGCAAACAAATATTTGGTGTTTAAAACTATGTTTTATCGTTTTTGCACAAATGTAGTCACTTGTTGCAAAATATACACCTAATAAACGTACTGTGACAAAAAAATAAATGTTGCCGTATAGTTGACTTATAAGTTGATAGTGCTTATTAGTTGAACTTATTAGAATCCTTTATAAAATCTTGTTGTTATAGAGATAGTAAATTTAACATTTACGTCATTTTTTTAAAAAGATAATATTTAACGACCTTTTGTGGTAGTGCGGAATAAATTTTGCCAGTTATCATTACTTTAACAAAGATTTGTTAATAACTATTTTTGATGAATTTTGTCAAAAGGACAATTTTTTGGTTGCAAAGGGTTGTTGTATTTTTTAATTGTGGTATAATAACCTTCGTACAAAGGAGAGATTATGCAAGGGTTTAAAAGAACGTTAAAATTTGTAGGAATATTGTGCCTAGTATTTGCGGTGTTTAACTTGTATTCGCTAATCATAAATATTTATGTGGACAATGCTAGCACGTACAATATAATTACTAGTGCCATTTGTTTAGGGCTTTCGGTATTGTCGGGAATATTTTACCTGTGCCAGTTAAGACATAATGACCCAAATGTTATGGCTAGCAGGAAGGGCATTTACAGCCTACTTTTGTTTGTAAATATATTTAATGGTATGATTGTTTGGTTTATTTCGCTTTGGGCTTGGCTAAGTTTAAACCAGTTTATAGAAGATTTAACCGCCGTTTACGTAAATAAAAAACTAGACGAAACCGACGAATTAGACTCACAGGATTTGATGCTTGGCAAAAAACTTAGCGAAGAAAATATCGCCGTTATCAAAAAAATGGTCGACTTTACCCAAAAGTTAAAGGAAATAGATAACCTAAAAAACACAAAGCAAATATCGGAAGAAGAGTATAAAACCCTTAGAAAAAAACTAATAGACGAGTTTTAAAAAAAAGTTTTGAATAATAGGGAAAACCCCAAAGCGAAGGTATGTAATAGTATTATGTGTTACACATCTACGAGATTTGGGACCCTTCGTCAGCCCGTCAAGAAAGCAATACTCAGGGTGACGGCGCTCGCACGTGATTGTAAGTTGCAACGCAAATATTAACTTATTTGCGTACGCAACACGGACAATCACTAC
>CALWKG010000025.1 GCA_944381205.1 uncultured Clostridia bacterium | reverse complement strand
ATCTTTATCATAGTTTTGACTTACTCTTTTTATATAGCCGTTGTGTTCTAGTAGATAGGATTCTATGAAGCTTTCTAGGTCTTTTTCTTTATAATTGCTCACTTGGCATTTCCTTGATTATTTTCTGTCCAAATTTTTACACTTTTATAATCATAAAATGAGATTTGTTTTTGATTATCTAATTTTTTATTTTTTTCAATAAAATCTGATAACTCCTGTTTTCCTTTGCCTAAATCAGACACCCCAAAATATATATTTTTAATTTTACTTTTCAAAATAGCATCTTGTATGTGTTCATCATTTGATTTCAATGTTGTCCCAAAAATAACCAAATCTCCGCCTATAGCACATAGACTTTTATAACAATGATTTAAATAAGCATTATGAAGAATTTTAGTTTTTTTCTGCTCTGATGTCCCCTCTGATACAAAAACTGGATACCTATTATTATTTAGCTCTTCTCCAATTTGTTCTTTTAAGGGTATGCCCGTTCTTGAATATGTCTTTTTGATTATTTCATTACCACTATCAAAAATATGTAATGCTCCGTGTAAATACAAACAAGTATTCCTATGAGAATTATTATTAAACACTACATAATTTCCATCATCACTATTACAAAAACCATCAGTAAATCCCTTTATGCCATCTTGAATTTGTTTATTTTCTATTTTTTCTCTTAATTTTTCCATAGACCAATACAGCAATAGGTCATAATTGAGTGAATATATATTGTTGTAAGCTTTTATAAAATCTATAGTTGAATTAAATTTATCATCAGGAATTTCTGTTATTTTTTCTGGGTGATTATTTGTAATAATATCAATTAAAAATTGCTTCAATCTTCTAGAATCTTCCAATAATTTTTCACATAAATTTTTATCTTGTGTATAAATTTTTATAACCTTAGAAGTATTTTCTAAAATTTTAACAACTTGTTCAAAATCACTAGTATTATTGTCTTTAAATATTTGGTGGATTTCTGAATTTTCTTTTATAATTTGCTTCTTAATAGCACTTTGCAATAAACTTGTAAAAGAAAAACGCTTTTTATTATAAGCCATACTAAAACCATTTCCCAAAAGAAGATGTCTTTTTTGATCTATTTGTTGCAAAACTTTATTATAAGTTAATAATTCGTTATTCATTTTTCTCCTTTTCATAGATTTATCCTACCACATACAGCTTGGCTTATAAGTGTGGATTTGTATTCTTTTATTAGCTCTATTTGCTTTTTAATCTTTCCTATTATACTATCTATTTTAGATATTTCAGAATCTAAAAATTCTGCGATTTGTTTTTGTTCCTCTATGGGCGGAAGCGGGATTTTAAGATTCCCTATAAATTCCCAATTCGCTCGTGGCATTTTTGTTCCATAGGTTGAACTATCTACAATATCTATAAACAAAGGAGAAAGCATTAAAAACTTTAAAAAATGATTGTTTGCCCCCTTTGTCCTTAAAACTAAAAATTCACTAACACAAATACCGCCCCTATCAGCCAAAAATACCTTTGCAAGATATGGGCGTAATTTACCAAACAAAATATCCCCATTTTCAAATTTTATTCCGTCTTCCTCAAATACAATTTCACTTGTTGGAATATATTTTCCCGTTTTGCTCTCTATGTTTTCAAGCCCGATTCTAAAATTGGTATTGTTGTTTTTATGAGATTCTTCCCTTTCGCTTCGCTCAAGGTCAGAATGACGTGAGGAAGCAGAATCATTAGAATGACACAAATATTCGTCATTCTGAGGGAGTGAAGCGACCAAAGAATCTATATTGCCACTTTTTTGGTTTTGTAAAGAGACTATATATTTTAGCTTTTTAATCTCCCAATGTGTTGGGATTGCTCCTAAGTATTCTACGCCGCTATTTTTGTATTTTACATTTTTGTTAAGCCCCTTAGTAACGCATTCATTGATAATGGCTTGTTTTTTCTCATTTAAAAGGGTGATGAGTTTTTGCTTTTTATCCACAAAGCTTTCTATTTGTTTGCATTTAGAATCTAAAAAATCCGCAATTGCTTTTTGCTCCTCTATGGGCGGGGTAGGCAAAAACATTTTTTTAAAATCCAAATAATCAATGCTTTCTCTAATTTCCATAATGCCATAAGCAAATGTTTTTAAAAATTTTTGCACGGATTTGATTTGAAATAAATAGTAGTAATAACTCATCAAATACTTTGGGTTGTCAATATAAAAAACTAAATAAATAGGGCTAACCAAGCCATTATACACAGAAACCCCTAAAGAACCAATAACCGCATTCATTTTATTTAGCACCAAATCATTAATTCTTGCAATTTTATAGCCTTGTAAATCATTTTTTGATTTATTTCCCACATTCCCTTTTTCTTCATAGGGTATTATACCAATATCCTTAACCAAAGACAGAATAGTTTGTAATTTTAAATCATTGTTTTGTTCATTTCTTTGATTTAAAATTGCTCTAAGGGGCTTAATTTCCCAATGCTCCGGAATCTCCCCAAGCCATTCTATGCCACTATCTTTGAAAGTCATATTTATCCTTTGTGCTTTCGGATTCTTTTTTAGATTCTGTGTTTTGAGATTCTTCCCTTTCGCTTCGCTCAAGGTCAGAATGACATGGTGGAAAATCCTCAGAATGACATGGGTTGTCATGTTGAGCGAATGCGAAACATCTAGATTCTTTGTCTTGAGTTTCTACATTTTTAGATTCTTCGCTGCGCTCAGAATGACAAGCTGGGTGGGATTCTTCGCTACTGCGTAGCTCAGAATGACGGGAGGAGTGGGCGTCATGTTGAGCGTATTTTCTTTCGTCATGTTGAGCGTTTCCCTTGTCATGTTGAGGCGTAGCCGAAACATCTCTATTACTTGGATAGAGAATCTCATTGTATAAATCTAGTCTTTTAGGATTTATAGAATCTATTAAGCTTTCTTTAAAATCTCTTTTCTTGCCTTTTAGATATTTTTCTCTTTGGATTGCCTCTTGTATGGTTTCAAAACTTTCAAAATATACAAGCTTATTGCAATTATATTTTTGCGTAAAGCCTTGTGTTAATTTATTTTTATGTTCATACATTCTTTTTATGAGATTGCTTGTAACGCCTATGTAAAGAGTGGTATTTGTTTGGTTTGATACCATATATACGAATGCTTTGGTGTTTGTTGAGATTTGATTGTGAGTTAGGGTTGTTTTGGATTGTTTTTTGTCATGTTGAGGCGAAGCCAAAACATCTCTTATAGAATCTCTTATTTTAGATTCTTCGGCTAACGCCTCAGAATGACGGAGGGTATCAGAATGACAGGAATGATAAATTTTAGAATGGTAGGGCTTTGCATTTCTCATCGCATTATCTCACTTAGAAGGTTTTGCACTTCTTTTTCTAGCTCTTTTAATTCGCTATCTATCTCACTTAGGCTTCTTGGTGGTGTGTAGGTGTAGAAGTATTTGTTAAAAAGTATTTCATAGCCCACACTTGCACTCTCCCACGCTATCCAAGAGTTATTTACATAGGGCTTTACTTCACTCTCATAGTAGCTTTGTATATCTACTTTTAGGGGGATTTTCTCTGTATTGTTTGTCTTATCAGAATCTAGTAAAAGATTTTCCTCAGCTCTCTTAAGCTTCACACCAAGATAAGAGAAAAACTCCGCCCTATCTTTGAAATCTTTTGGCTTAGATTCTAGCTCTTGTAGTTTTTGCAGGATTTTGTCTTTGTCTTTTAGGGTGTTAAATTTAGAATCTTCTTTTAGAGATTCTGTGCTTCTTGGCTTTTCTATAAGGATTTTTGTATAGCCAAAGTCTTCATTATCTAGCACTTTGCAATCTTTGCTAGATTCAAAACTCAAGAATAAATCTGTGATTTTTCTTATATGCTCTTGTGTCATCTCATTTTGCTTTTGCCCTAAGGACTTTTTCATCTTAGAAAAATATTTATCATTTGTAGCGTTGATAAGCTGGACTTTGCCTCTTTTAGATTCTGGCTTATTGTTTGTGATAATCCATATAAAAGTAGGAATGCCTGTATTGTAAAACATATTTGTAGGCAGTGCTACTATGGCTTCAAGGTAGTCATTTTCTATGATGTGCTTTCTTATAGCTACCATACCGCTATCGGAGTTAAAAAGTGAGCTGCCATTATGCACACTAGCTATCCTAGAGCCATTAAGTTTGGTTTGTGTAGAGAAGTTGGTATTTTCGTCATGTTGAGCGTTAGCGAAACATCTGGATTCTGTGTCTTGAGATTCTTCGGCTAAAGCCTCAGAATGACGAATGGAGGGTTCAGAATGACGGGGTGGAAAAGCCTCGTAATGACGCAAGGAATTAGTGGACTCAAAATGACAAGGCTTCATCTTGCTTAGCATATTAAGCAAAAACATCATTTGCCCATCGCTTTTGCTTGTGATACCTACTTGGAATCGTAA
>CALWKG010000024.1 GCA_944381205.1 uncultured Clostridia bacterium | reverse complement strand
CAAAATGAAGTGAATAGAATTTCTTTGAAATATGGTAAAGATTTTTTAGACTGTGAGGACTTAATCAAAATTACTGGGCTTGGTAGAGATAATGTTAGAACTTTACTTAGAAGTAAAGATTTTCCCACAACAAAAGTCGGTAAAAGACAAGTTGTAAGTGTGCTCAATTTTGTTACTTGGCTAACACTTAACAATAACAAAGGCGAGGTGCAAAATGGCTAAGAAGAAAACTCAAACGAGAACTCGACGCAATAATAATGAAGGAAGTATTTACCAAAGACAAGATGGACTATGGGTTGGAATGATTTCGCTAGGTTATGATGAAAATGGCAAACAAAAAAGAAAGGCAATTTATGGTAAAACAAAGATTGAAGTAAGTAAAAAATTGGCAGAACTGACAAATCGAATTAGCAGTGATAATTATGATTATGTTAAGGATAATACACTTTCTACAATTATGAAAGAGTGGCTTATGGTTTTTAAAAAATCACAAGTAACACCACGAACCTTTGAAAACAATATAACTAAATTTAAAAAGTATATTGAACCAAAAATTGGTGGTATGAAATTAGACGAAATTTCATCTTTAACAATTCAAAAAATGCTTAACGAAATGCAAGATGAAGATTTAAGTTTAGATTATATAAAGAAAACTAAACACTTGTTAAGACAGTTTTTCGAATATGCTGTTGAAAATAAATTTATTCTTGAAAACCCTATAAACAAAGTTAAAGTTAAAAGTCAAGAACATAAAATTTACAATAAAACAGAATATAAAGCAATACCTATTGAAAAACGAGATGAATTTGTTAAAGCTTTAAATGAACACTCATTTTTAAAACCTCTTTGCTTTGTTATGATGTTTGCTGGATTACGAACTGGCGAAACTCTTGCTTTGCAGTGGAAAGATATTGATTTTGAAAACAAAAATATAAAAGTAGAGCGTGCTACAACGATTGTTCCTAAATTTGATAGTAGTGGAAAAGTAATTTCTCGTAAAACTGTTATTGGCGATACCAAAACTATATGTTCAAAAAGAGTTGTGCCAATGCCAGATATTTTGGTTAATGCTTTAAAAGAATATTACGAGTTACAAAAAGAAAAATCATCTCAATACAATTTTGATTTTGTTGATAAAGAAAGTTTTGTTTTTTGCAATAACAATGGCGAAATAAGAAGTTATGGTGGAACAAAGAAAATCCTTTATACATTTTTAAAAAGCCATAACTTAAATAAATACCATATTCATTTTCATACACTTAGACATACTTTTTCTAATACTCTTTTTGAAGCCGACCAAAACCCAAAAGTGATACAATCTCTTTTAGGTCATAAAGATGTAAAAACAACAATCACAACATATAACTCTGTTGACAAAAGTTATTTTGACAAGGCAACAAAAGTTTTTAATGAACAATATAAGACTGAACAACATAAGGATAAATATAACTCTCTTGAAGATGATGAACTCGACTGGGAACTAGAACAACTTTTAAGAGAAAAGGAAGAAAGAGGAAAAAGAAAACGAAAAAGAGAAAAAGATTTTGAGATGTAAATCTATAAATTATGACACATAAGTATTGACTTTGAGAAATATTATAATAAAATGATAAAAAGGTTGAAGAAGTATTTTATTTCTTCAACCTTTTGCATTTAAAAAGGAGATTTGCTATAATATGAGTATATTTGATGATTTAATACGAATTGATGAAAATGGAAATCTTAGCTATAACGGATGGATTGAATGGGACCATTTTTTAATACCAAATAAGCCAGAATGGTTTAGAGAAATTTTACGAAATTTAATGGCATTATTAGGACATTGTCTTAATTGCACTGCTTTAGATGGATGTTATTTACTAGATAGTAATTGTCCAAAACAACCATTGCATGAGCGTTGTCATTGCAAGAAAAATAATGTTAGTTTTTCAGTAGTTAAAAAAAATTCAAATGCCGAGTGTGCTATTGAAAAGTTTACAGAATATGTATTTAAAAGCGATAACAATTCTAAAGGCAAAAATAAAATTTTCTATGATTTGGGATATTCTATTAAAGATTCAGAATATCTAAAAAACGAATATTGTAGACAAGCATTAGAACAATACTTACTAGGAAATTATAAATTGAAAAATTTAGATAGACGAGGACAAAGACTAGCAATAGCAATTAATTTAAAAGGTACAAAATTTTATAGTGGTTGGATGTTGTGTCCAGAAGGGAAAATTAGAAATACAACACCATTTGGAGGCTGGATAAAATGAAAAAATTTGATATAATATTATTAAAAAATCAAAATTTATATAAAAAATATAATCTTGAAAAAGATATGCACGGAATTGTGATAGAAAAATCTTTTGACACACTAAATGTGTTGTTCTTCAATCCTAAAAATCAAGGAGATTTTATAGTTGTAACAATTAGTTCGTATGATGTTGAAATATGTAATGAAAAATTACCAGAAAATATTATAAACGAATTAAGTCTTAAACTTGAAAATATTAAGAGTAAACCAAAAAAATTGTTTGAACCATTAAAAATAAAAGCATACGATATGGTTGAATTATTAGTAGAAGATGATAAATATACTAAGTATGGAATTCATAAAGGTGATAAGGGCTGTGTAATGGAAGATTATGCAGTTCAGAATTATGTTGAAGTTGATTTTTCTGGCATAGACGAAAATGGCAAGATGTTTGGTGATTGTATTTCAGTAAAAATTGATGATTTAAAAGTAATAAAATAAAATTCAAAGAACAAATTAAATAATATAAGTTACTGTTGCAAATTGTTGCAAATATATCAATTTTAGATAGTTTTATAAAGATTTAGACCGAAAGTAAATTTAGATTATTTTCGGTCTATTTTTTTGCTAAAATTTGTGTCGAAAAACATTTGCAACAAATTTCAGGTATATTTGCAACAGTAAAATATAGATTTTTTAACGTTTATAAATTTGAATTTTTATGTTTTATGTTTTAAATTCAAAATCGCTATAACCCTTTGTTTATAAGGCTTATAGCAATTTTTAGAATAAAAAAATGAGAGCAAATTTTGCTCTCAAATCTGGTAGAGATGAGTGGACTCGAACCACCGACCCCCACCTTATCAGGGTGGTGCTCTAACCGGCTGAGCTACATCTCTATATGGTTTGTTTTAACGAGTTTAGCAACTCTCGTTGGTATGCTCAAAGTGGTCAAATTCACCTTATCAGGGTGGTGCTCTAACCGACTGAGCTACAATCCATTAACTATATTTGGTTTTATAGACTTTTCTTTGTCTAATTTGTTTTCCACCCATGATAAGGTACCCCCACCTTAGAATCACCCGTCAAAGATAGCAATTTTGTGATTGGCGTTCGCTCCGCTCGGCAGCAGGGTGGTGCTCTAACCGACTGAGCTACAATCCATTAATTGTGTTTAGTTTTAAAGACTTTTCTTTGTCTATTTACAAGCACTATTTTCTAGTAAAGGTGTAAATTTGTGGTGGAGATAGTCGGACTCGAACCGACGACCTTCTGCGTGCAAGGCAGATGCTCTAGCCAACTGAGCCATACCCCCTAACTTTTACCTATAACAATATATCAATATAAAAACTATTTGTCAATAATATTTTTACAAAAAATAAAAAAATATTTGTAATTTTATATCATTATTTTTTTATAAAAAAAGGTAAAGCCCCCCCAAGCCATAAGGTTTAAATTAAGCCAATAGACTCATTGAATTAAAGTATTGGTTTATAAAATAATTTGCTCTATTGCAAAATTTTATTATAATAATCTTATGAAATTACAAAACAAAGAAAATATTTGGTTAACACTATTTAAAATTTTGTTAATTATCATTGCAATAATATTGCTTTTGGTTTTTGCTCTTTTTTTTATGGTTAGGGAATCCTTTAGGATTAACATCTTTACTATTTCTAGTACACTAAAAAAAATTGAGATGAATCCCCAAGATATGAGAACAGAAGTTTATGACGATAAATTTGCTAGCGAGGTTTTTACAAAAATTTTTGGTGACGAAAAAATTTATTTTGAAAACAGTGAAGGATACTATTTTGACCAAAAGACTTTTATCACTGGGAGTATAAGGCAAAGTGAAATAGCAATAACAAACAAAGAATTAAGTGCTATGCTAAATGTTTATTCTAAAAATATCAGTCAAAATTGGCTATATGGTAGCGGAGTTAGTTTAGAAGAAGTAGTTTTGACGGAAACGGGAAGTATATCAGTTCTGTCTAAAATCGACTTTGGAACTTTAAAAAATAATCTAAGTAGTGGAAATCTTATTGAAGGCTATATAAAAGAAAAGGTTCCAAATACTATGTATCTTTTGCTTAAAGGCAACTATGCTGAACATAAAATCACAGGCGGTAGAATAATTGTAAATGGTTTGTCGCAGGAAGATTCCAATGACGTTTTAAGCCTTATGGCTGTGCTTTTTGGTTTAAATAATAGGGAAACTTTTGTTCAAAGGGTTTCAGATGCTTTTTGTGAGTTGCTTTTTAGCGAAAATTATGGTTTTTTTGAGGTTCAAGCGAAAAAACTAGACTTAAAATTTGAAAAGCAGATAGAAAATTTTGTTTTAATGCTATACACAAAGACCGAATGAATGACTTTTTAATAAAAAAAATTGATATTTTAGTGAAAAATCTAATAAAAATGTTGACAATTACGATTTTTTATATTAAACTCTCTTTGTTTCAGTTGGTGGTGTAGCTTAGTTGGTTATAGCATTCGGTTCATACCCGAAAGGTCGCAAGTTCGAGTCTTGCCACCACCACCAGTTTAGTTTATATGGTCCCGTGGTCAAGCGGTTAAGACATCGCCCTTTCACGGCGGTAACATGGGTTCGAATCCCGTCGGGATCACCAAAGCAAATATCACTCGGAATATTGCATTCCTGAGTGATATTTTCATTTTCTGAGGTTTCTAGCAAGCCATATTTTTCCAAGTCAGCGTTTGTGATTGACATTTCGGCAATAGAACCCTCATAAGGTAAAATATTGATAAAGGTTTCAACTCGGTCTTTATAAACCACCACACGATTAAGCAAAGTGTTGATAATTGTTCTTTGGTCTTCAACTTTTCCGCTTTTTAATAATTTCAAAACCTTGCAGTAAGAACGGCGAACTTGGTCTTTTGTAATAAACTCAGCCAAACCCATATTTGTTTCGTTTTTAAGATTTGCAAGAATTTTAATTTTTTCATCAGTAAGAGCATCCAACTTAGTTTCAAACATTTCAGTATATTTTCCTGTTTCGGCCACTATCTTTGTCAAGTTGCCAATTTTACGCTCAATATCTTGCAAATTCTTTTCAAGCCTTTTAATAATTTCGCTGTTGTTATTTCTTTCTTTATAGAACTCAGCAAAACGGTCAAGT
>CALWKG010000023.1 GCA_944381205.1 uncultured Clostridia bacterium | reverse complement strand
CCTAAGCAAAATACCGATGTGTATCTATCACTACCTACGTAGCCGTCTAGTAAATATCTATTGTTTGTATCTTCGTTAGTGTATACCAAAAATTGCGTCGCATATAGTCCTTGTGGGTCTTTGTTGTGGGTGTATTGAACATTGTATCCATAATTCATTCCCGCGTTATTAAAGCCCGATTGCGAGAGTTTATGAGTGTCTTCATCATAAGTGGCTGAGCCTTTACTAGATGAGTCATATACTCCTATTGTTCCGCCCCCACGTTCCGATTCATATCTAGCATAGACGTCTGTGGTAGATGACCCGTCTACTGTGGTGACTCCTGTGGTAACTGTCATACCACTTTCAGTAGTAACTGTTGTGCTTGATGGAGTATAAAGACTATAAGTAAAAGTGTTTCCATATCCAACTGTCGCCTGTGAGTCGTTGTTTGCGTATTTTACAAGGTACAAAAGATTGTATATATATGCAGTATGATTTTCGCCCTGTACACCTTTAACAGTGCGGTATTGTGATGATAATGAAGAACTCTCCCAAGTCTTAGTTAAGTTTGTCGACCATTGCAACATATTTGCCTGAGTGGTTGACGCATTGCTATCGTCACTGGCGGATAATCCTGTATCACTAGGAGTGGCAGAATCTACTGTTCCGTCCAATTTTTCAAAGTTATAGTAATCTTGCAAATATTTTACACTACCGCTTGTTAGTGGGGTGTAATTGTAAAGGTAACTACGTGGGATAACTACCTTGTTACCGTCTTCGTTTAGTACCGTGGCGACACTCCTGTCTGCATTAAATATCGTTGCTTCAAATGTGGCAGTGTAGTAACTTTCTATTTTAACCGAGCCAGTAAAAGGTTTGTCGCTTAGGCTTATCCACTGTTCATTGCCAATAACCCAACGTCTTAGGTACATTTCTGGATAATATGTATAGACGTCTACGGTAAAGGTTTCTTTGCTTGTTAGTGTTCTACCGCTGGCGAGTTTTGTGCCTGACTCTAAGGTTATTTCTCTGCCAAACCACTCAAAGTTATAGGTCGGGTCACTTAATTTTCCTATTATTTCGCCGGTAGCAATGTCTACGTTTACAATGTCTATGTCCTTATAAACCGGGGCACTTTCGTAGTACTGGTCAACTACTGCTTTGGAAACGTTCCCATTACTATTCTTCGCACTATCCAAATATGCTATTAGTGTACCCCATTGGTTAGATTCTATCTTTGTAGCCTGTGCGTCAAGGTTGGCATTGTAGCCAAATTTAGTCCACTGTGGAGTAGAAAGGTTTTGTTCTTGATACACACTTAAAATGCTGGTAGACGTATCGTACTGAATATCTGCCATAAACGAGATATTAATGTAAAAGTCGCTACTAATGTCTACCGTTCCATCTCCTGTAACAGTGTCTAGGCTAAGCACCACGTGGGATACAAAGGTATCTTCGTTATCAATAGACATATTTGGCTGGAAATTGCTTACCCTGTTCGCCGAAATTTCGCCCTTTATGCTATTGATAAAACTAGACGCAATCGGGTTTTGATTTTGCTTTTCTAATGGGTCCAAGTGGCCTGCGCTTACGTCAAAGTAGTAGTTGGTGGTGGTGATTTTTACGTGGCTATCTGTGGCGCTGGTGGTTATAACTGGTATTATGTACCTGTCGCCAACATTTTTGATAAACAAGTAAAATTCTACGGTGTCAGTTGCATTATCTAGGGTTATATCTCCCGCATTGGACGAAATCACCGAGTAACTTGCTTCTTCACCCTGCACGTAGTAGACGTTGTTTTCCGTCACGGCATTTTCTCCGCTAAACAGCATATACGCAGGGGTACCCGTTCCGCCACTTCTGTTTATAGTGCGTGTGCCCCAAATGCGTGCGCCAATTTCGGTAGACGCATAGTTAAGTGTCCCCGTAATACGAACATTTAAGTACACCGCCGCAAAGACCCCAAAACTAAATAGGGAAACTAGCGACATACACAGTACAGAAAATAGCACGATTTTAAATTTTCGCATAATCTCTTTGCTCCTTTATAAAAATTAGTGACCGATGTTCTAAATTTAAGCCAGTGATGCCCTAAAAATTA
This sequence comes from uncultured Clostridia bacterium, assembly GCA_944381205.1. Lineage (GTDB taxonomy): Bacteria > Bacillota > Clostridia > Christensenellales > UBA1242 > UBA7862. The sequence goes on along the minus strand of CALWKG010000023.1, from coordinate 3,791 downwards.
AAGTAGTGATTGTTGCTCTAAAAATTAAAGATTACTATAAAACTTAAAGCAGTGGCTGATAGTATGAAAATTTAAAACATAGTTTCACTTTTCGAGAGTATTCTAATAAATAATATAAATAAAATCAATCGTTTTATGTAAATAATTGTAAAAAAATTATAATTAAATTGTAAAAATTACAGCAAATCACATCACTTTAAATTAATTTTGAGCCTGCGGTGACTTTCTAATAGGTCAGATTGAGTTTAATAGTATACATCGTACAATGAGTTGTGCGTCTACGAGATATGGGATTCTTCGATAGTCCGTCGTTGCGGGTCGACTCTCAGAATGACAAATAAAAATCAGAATGACGAATAAAAATCAGAATGACGAATAGGGGGCGGGGTTATTTTTGGCTTGCTTTTTATCGTGTATACTTACGGCAACTCGGCATTTTTTGACATTTACATAGGGTTTTACGTATTTGGTATAAAACTTATTTCCCGACGTGACTTTTATGCGTGCGACATAACTTATCACAGCGCTAGAATCCCTACTTGTTAGATATTCTTTGTTTGCTACCTTACGGATTCTTCGGGTTGTTCTTAAAAAGGTTCTAGCGCGCATTGTCACGTAATTTCTATAAAATTTGTAGCCCAAAAAATCTATTGGGCGACCGTCGTTTTTTCTTTCCGCCACTTTAAAAACCTGATGATTGGACTTCACGGTTAGTTTTTCGCCATTTAAAAATCTTTCTATTTTATTAAAGGCATTACTTAACTTTCGCTTGTTTGACGAAAAAAACACCATATCGTCCATATACCTAATGTAGTGCTCTATTTTTAATTTTTCTTTTACAAAGTGGTCAAAATCTTGCAAATAAAAATTGGCAAACCACTGGCTAGTAAAATTGCCTATTGGCAAGCCTGTATCGACTGACTTTACTATTTTTTCTATTAAATTTAATGCCTTTTGGTCCTTTATTATGCGGTTAAATTTTTCAAGCAAGATGTCTTGGTCTATGCTTGGGTAAAACTTTTTTATATCTATTACAAGGCAATATTTGGTGTGGTAGGGGTCTTTTGTTAGCCATTTTTTAACCGTGTTTACTCCATACAATCCGCCCCTTCCGTCCACCGAGGCGCAGGAGAAATCGTACATTCCACGCATAATTAGTGGCTTTATTATTAGCATTAATGCCCACTGGACCACTTGGTCGGGGAAAAATCTAGGTACAAAAATTTCCCTTACTTTTAAGGTGCAGCGGTCTAGAATTGTCTTTTTGGTATAAGGCAGGGGGTCGTACTGTTCGCTAGATAAAATCTGGTGCAGTAGGTCAAGTTTTTTTTCCTTGTTTTGTATGGTGCGATGTACGGTTTTTCGCTTTTTCTTGCCACGGCTAGAAAACCTTAGTGCAACTTCCAAAGTTTGCCTGTCTATTATTTTTTTGTATAGGTCTTTTGCTCTTTTCATATAGTCCTTTCTTTTGTATAAAATCCCTTATAATGTCTGTCGGTTTTTCAATCTCTTACTAGACCAACTCTCTCTTTGACTTATTTTTAGCAAGCGCTAGGGATTAATTGTTGCTGTATATATAAGGGAGGGGCGAAAGCCGATATTCGTATTAGTATTAGTAAGATTGTTATTAACATTGAAGCAGAACGCGCCAGCATTTGTACTATTATTAGTATTACCACCGCGAATACAGCCAAAATAACCAACGAATCGGCCATCGAAGCAACAAAAAACCCGGTTTTTACTGCACTTGGTTTTTGTAGTATTATTTTCAAAAATAAAACAAAAACATTTTCGTGTAGTTTTTAGATTTTGTTTAAACCAAAACCTTTGCGTGAAAGCAATTAAAACTTTTTTAGTTTTTGTTATGAGAGATTTTTTATTTTGCCTTCGCAATTACATTGTACCAAATAATTTTTAATTTTCACTTTGCAAAAAAGCACTACTTTTGTAAAAAAAAAGACTAGTTTTGTAGAAATTTATAGAAAAATTATAAAAAAATTTTTGCATAAAAAAAAGACCTATTTTTTTTATTTTATTATATAAAAAATTTAGTAAAAACTAGAACTATTTTAAAATAATAGTCCTAATAAAATTAAAAAAGGATATTTGTTTAAATTGGAATTAAATAATATTAAAATTTGCTTGGGAACCTTAAAATTTGACAAGGTCAAAGTTTGATATCAAAAATAAAAAATCTAGCGATTATAAAACCGCTAGAACAATTTTAATATTTTTGGCGCTCCCGTCAGGATTCGAACCCGAACTAATGGTTCCGAAGGGGCGACTTGAAAATGCCAAGAGTTCGACTTTTCGTATCATATTTTACCATAAAATATCATATCCAAAATCTTTCAATCCCTTTATATATCTGCATTTTAACCACTTCGTCTTATCAAACAATACTATACAATACTTCCCCCTAAAAATACAACACAAAACACCCCATTTGCAAAAATCTTGCATTTTTCTTGCAAAAATTTGTAGCAGCAGTACCAAAAGTTTAAATGTATGTTATAATAATAACATGGAGATAAATAATGATTATTTTAGATACAAATACGATGTATAGAATAGCTGGTATAGAAAACGATGAAAAATTAGATAAAAATAAATTGCAAAATTTTATAAAAGAAAATAAATGTTGTTGCTCAATTTATACAATTTTTGAGATATTAAACTCAAAAGAATTTAATCTTCAAGACAAATTGAAAGTTTTAAAATATATTTACTCAAATAAAATAGTTAAAGAAGCAACAGATAATATTAATAAGCAATATGAATTACTTAAACAAAAGCACTTGAATAGTGAAGAGTTTTATAATCAACTATTACATATCTATGGTGAAGAAGTTATATCGCAAACATATAAAAATATCTCATTTTTTATAATTTGTTATGCTTACACTACTGCCACCATCTTCATTGATAATTATGAACGAGGTATGTCAAAAGAAAAACAATATTTTAGAAAGCATTTTGAAATCATTCAAAAAGAAATTGATAAACACATTTTTAAAATTATAAAAAAAAATTTAACAAACTTATTAAATGAAAATAAATATACAGCAAGTGTTATTCGTAATATGTTACTTATTACTACTGCCAATTTAATGACTTATTATTATGAGTTACTTAAAAAAGCAAAACAATTATTTGAGAATAAAGATAAATACGCATATTACAAGTTAATTAAATATTTTAGAAATATAGCTAAAAAGCTAATAAAAGACAAGCTAAATGATGAGATTGAATATGATAGTAGTTATTTAAGTGTTTGCAAACTTATTTTGGACGAAGTTAAAAATGGCAACGAAATTTTTAATGGTTGTAAAATTGAAGATATTGAAGAATATTTATTGTCAAAGATAAAAGACTCTATTTATTTTGTAGATTCAAATATGAAAAATGACTTTGAAGAATATTGGCTAGAGAGAACTATAAAATCCTTATATATAAAAACTGCCAAAATTAAACCTAATAACTTTTTAGACTATGAAATAATTCGTGCACTATATTATAATGACGATTACGATAATTTAATAACATTTGATAATGATATGCAAACAATTCTAAAAAATATAAGTTCGTGTAAAAAATTCGAACAAAGTATCAATTTAATTAAAACTTTTTATAAAAAGAATAATTAATTGTTAATTGTAATTGATAATATATGAGCAATTAGTTGACAATATCAAATAAAACTGCTAAAATATTAGCATTATGAAAGAAATGTATGATATAAATGATTTTGTTTCTGTTCCAACAGAAAGTAAAACGACAAATGATTTAGT
>CALWKG010000022.1 GCA_944381205.1 uncultured Clostridia bacterium | reverse complement strand
ATTTCTGTATAACCATCAAAGTATTGAAATTCTTTTAAGTAATAATTGATTGTTTCCATTTTTAAACTCCTTTTAATTTAAAACTCTAAACCATAGCAAGTAGCAGTTTTCAATTTCGAGATTGACTAAATGACCTTTGTCATTTTCAAATTCAATTTCTTCAAATTCATTGAAACTGCCTTTGAATTCGTTTGTAGCATTGACTAACTTGTGGCAATATCTAATACAATCTTCGTAAGTTTTAGATTTTGTATATAGATTTTTGTCGTCTATTTCGCCAAATCCTACAAATCTGAAAGAACCTTTTTTAGTAAATTTTGTTAGACTAAACTTTACTTTTTTTCTTTCTTTTTCATTCATTTCTATTTACCTCCTTATATGAAATTTGCCTTTTGGCAGTGGCAAAGTAGCAAATTTGGGGAAACAGTCTTACACTTTGAAATCTTGTATGTATGAAGTCAACGAAACAGAAGAAAATATTGTATTTGAATTTTTAATTTGCAATAAAAAAAGACCAGGTTAAAAAACCTAGTCTTGAAATTTATCTTATTAAATTAAATAGTTTAAGCAATATTTTATTCCGTTGACTTCATACGAGAAATTTGCTACAAAAGACACAACAAAAGCAAAGAATATAAGGAGTAATTTAACTCAAGTTGCCTTTTTGAAAGTTTTTTGATATTATATATAAAATCATATATTATAGGTGGTAGTATGAGTATAGAAGATAAAATTAAAATGTTTGTTGAAGAACATATAGATCAATGTGAAATTGAACAAAAATATCTAACTATTTATAAAGATATAAGTCAAATAAATAATGACATTGCTTTATTTTGTGCGTATATACATCAACTGATTAACTTTTATGCTTATCATTATAATGATAGAATAAGTAGACATTTTTGTGCTGGTGACAGTAGGGATTATATAAAAGCAATTCGTTTAATTAGGAGTTTTGATATTTTATCTAAAAATTCAAAGTATGAATTAAAATTAGAAAATAATTATAAAATGGTTTTAGATTATGCTGAAACATACTTAAAAGCAAATGGAGGCTCGGAGATACCTAGCGATGCGCCTATCTTAAATTTAATTGAATATGATCCAATATTTGAAATAAACTTGAAACATCATCAAAATGTAAAATATTTGATTTTTGGTACCGATAAAAAGCCAGACATTATTATTAATAATGTTCTAGATGCAGATATTAAGGTACTATCTAATGCTGATAGTTGTTTGATATATAATATTCCAATAGGAAATACTCTTACAAAAAAAGATATGATAGATTGGTGGAATAGTTTACCAAGTATGCAAGGCAACCTTTTTGAAAGACTTTGCAAGCCGTTGGGCGAAATAGAAAAAAAATTTTTTCAATTTTATTGGGATAACTCAAAAGAAACTTCCCCTATGTTAATACCACAAGTGTACTTGCATTATGACCCCAAAACAATTAAGGAATTAGTAGAGATAAAAAATGGTGAAAAAAGATTAGTATTTCAAAGAATGGACTTTTTAATGTTGGTAAATGGTAACAGAATAATAATTGAAATAGATGGTGTACAACATTACTCCACAGGAGATAAACCTGACAAAAAGAAGTATGCTAATCAAGTTAAGTATGATCGGAAAATGAAATTTTTAAATTATGATATTTATAGAATTGGAGGGTATGAATTAATGGATAAATTTTTTGATGAAACAGTGTTTGAATTCTTCTCTTCAATAAAAAAGAAATATTACAATAATTTAACTTAATAAATAATAAAAATTTGATGTGTTAAACTTTTGCTTTTATTCTATCAAAATTTGATATAATTCCAAAGTAATCACGGCTAAAAAATACGAACCCTAGCAAATTTCCAGAGTTCGTATTATTCACTAATGGCGGAGAGGACAGGATTTGAACCTGCGGTTGATTGCTCAACACACGCTTTCCAAGCGTGCACATTAGACCACTCTGACACCTCTCCAATCGTTGTTATAAATTTTTATTTTATATTGTTTTTTTAAGGATAATATGCGGTTTTTATCAATAATTATGCTTTTTTATGTTAGACATTTTTGTTAAAATAATTTTGTTTTTAAAAATTTTTAACCAAAACATTTTAAGTTTAATAACTTCGAACCCATTTTTAAAGCAAAATTTTAGTTTAAACTTATGCCCAAAAGCAAAAATATTGTATATTATATTTTTTAAAAAATCAAGTAAATTTTAGTTGGGTTATAGTTTGTCTAAATCAAATCTTTGCTTTGCAAAAAACTTTATAACCGCGCCACTATTTAACTGCAACCATTTTATTTGGTTATCTTTCGGTATCCCGTTTATAAAGGCATTTAGCATACAAAGTGTAGAACTATGCGCGACAATAACTACTGTATTAAAACTGTTTTCTTGCTCTAAAATTTGGTTAAAGCCCAAAAATACTCTTTTTAAGTACTGGTTGCAAGATTCAAAGTTTTCATTTTGATAGTTAAAACTAAGGTAGTACTTTTCGAAATCATCTTTTAAATTTTGAAATTTTTGCGGAAGCAAAGCTCTTTCGCCAAACTCTTTAACAATATAAACTGGGGTTTTAAAGGCTTTTTCGAGCATTTTGCTAGATTGCAGAGTTCTAATTTCTGGTGCGCAAAAAATGGCATCTATTTTTTCATTTTTTAAATAGTGCGCTACTGCTTTTATTTGTAATTTGCCTTGTAAAGTAAGTTTGTCTGTTTTAAAACTAGATTTGCCGTGTTTTACAAAAATTATTTTCATTTTTTCCCTTAAAATTTATACAAAATAAATAAACATCGCAATAATTATTTGAGCAAAGTAATATAGTAAGTGGTTTGTAACTATTAGTTTTTTATCCATCAACTTTCCGCCAAAATATTGCATAGAAAGTACCAAATCTGAAGTTAAGAAAAGCACAAAACCTACTGTTAAAATGTACATTGGAATGATGTTTACAATGCAAGCCATATATACAGAAAGAAGTGTTGTAAAGATTAGTACAAACGAGTAAACGTTAACAAATGCGGTGTATTTGTCGTAATCAAGTTTTAATGCCTTAGTTGATATAAGCCAAACAATAGTAGTTAATATGCCCGCGCCAATTAGGATTAAGAAGAATGGAAGCAGATGATTTGCAAAGAAATTAACCTGATTTGTCGCGAACAAAATCATACTAATAATGTAAAAGATGTGCCCAACTAAAAAACTAGTCATACCAGCATACAAAAATTTGTCTTTATGAAAGGCATAAACTACTTTTAGGTCAAGCAAAATATCACCAATAAGCCCACATATCAGCCCTAAAATGATGCAGACACTTGCATACATTGTGTAGGTGTTTAGGTTAATTTTTTGAGCAAGCAAAAAAAGCCCAAAGCCTACAAAAGCAAATGAAGCCACAGTTTTAGAAAAAACTCCCGCTAGTTCGCCACGTTTTACCCTAATGGAAATAAATATTGAAAGGGTTATCACGCAAATTATTAGTCCCAAAATAAGTGTAAACATTTTTCACCTCAAATAATAGATTAAAAGTAGTATAGCAACAAAACTTTAAAAAAACAAACTAAAATTAAAATTGTTTAATTTTTTTTGATTCTGGTTAAAAGGGGGATTTTTGAATACGATAACAAAAACAGAACTATCAAGTAAAGAAAATAATTTAACAGGCAGGATTAGAGTCGCAATTATGGGGTATGGAAATTTGGGCAAGGCGGTGGAAGAAATTGTCCTGTCACGCAAAGAATTTGATTTGGTGGTTATCTTTTCTAGACGGAAAGTAAAAAGTGAGTTTGGAACAAATGTACGTGACGTCAAGGATAGCAAATTATTCGTTGGTAAAATAGACGTGGTATTTCTGACTATGGGAAGTTTTTGCGATATAGAAAATTTTGCGTATGGATTGGCAAAGAACTTTAATTTTGTAGATAGTTTTGACACTCATAGCAAGTTGACAAAATATATATCAAATTTGGATTTAATTGCAAAAACCAGTAACACAGTGACTTTGTCGGCTTTTGGGTGGGACCCGGGTTTGTTAAGTTGGGTTAGGGTTATGCTCGATAGTTTGAGTTTTAATGATAGTTTAAGTAATACCTTTTGGGGTAAAGGTATAAGCCAAGGTCATAGTAATGCAATTAGGGAAATTTGCGGAGTGGAAAATGCCCTGCAATATACTATCCCTGATGAACAAATCGTAAAAAAATGCAGGCGACTTTTTGACTATAATCCTACTGACTTTGAAAAACATAAACGATTTTGCCTTGTCGCCGAAACCCCGGGAGAAGATAGACAGAAAATAACAAAAAAAATAAAGGCTATGAAAAACTATTTTGAAAATTATCATACAGAAGTTAACTTTGTGCCAAATGAAGAGATAATTAAAAGGCAAAAAAGATTGTCACATAAAGGCTATGTTGTAAGTAATTTTAAAGTTTTAGGCAAGTATAAGGCTAGGGTGGAATTTTCACTCAAAATTAGTAGTAACCCACATTTCACCGCTCAAATTATGTGCGTAGGAGCATTAGCCGTTTACCGACTTGCAAAAGCGGAAGATTTTGGAGCGAAGTGCATTTTTGATGTCCCGCCAAGTTGCTTTTTAGGACTGTCACGCGAAGATTTGTTAAAAAAATTGTAGAGTAAAGAAATAACAACTTGTAAAGAACAAAATTATCTAAAAGCATTTTGCAAGGGTAATAGTAAAAATGGATAATTTTATTCAAAAAGGATATGTAAAAAAAAAGAAACGAAAGATAAAAAAGAAGTAAAAGGTAAAAAGAATAAAATAGATAAAAATAATTGCAAAAAGAGAAGAAAGAATGTAGACTAATACCAGTATAATGGGAAAAGAGAGTAAAAAAAGGAGAAAAAAGCATTAAAGGGAGAAAAAAATAGTAGAAAATAAAGGAAAACAGGATAAAACGATTGACATTTAGGCGAGGGGGGGGGTAGCATTAAGAGAACCGGTGCGTGTGACAAAAACAAACAATACAAAAATGCAAAACTTCAAGGTTTTTGGTTTGACAAATAACAATGCCCAATGACACGTTTAACATACGGTGTACTCCGTCATTCTGAGATGGGCTCACATTACCGGCTTTCGAAGAATCCCCAAAGCAAAGGTATGTAATAGTATGTGTTACACATCTACGAGATTGGGGATATTTCGTTAGCCCATCAAGATAGCAAGGCTAAATATGACGTATATGGTTCCCAAAAATTAAAAAGGTTGTGGCTGAGCATTAGCAAAGAATCCCCTATTTCAAAGATGTGCAACTCATACCACAATCACACTGCTTTACTTAAAATAACCACTTAGAAAAGTCACCGCAAAATTTTTTTAACGTCAGTTAAAAAACATTTTCGTTTGGCGGTGAGAAGCGAATACCAACCGCAAATGGTGCGTTACTCACTTTTGTTAAAAAGGGAGTGGCACCTACAAGGTTGAGTATGAGCGCAATCCCATATCTCAAAGACGCGCAACCCATATCACAACCACATACTACTTAATTTAATACATTTAACTTAATTAAGACTTACACACATAACAATATGTAAAATGAAATAAAATACAAAAGAAAGGAGAAAAAGCACTATGTCTGGAACGAGAATGAGAGTAAGATTCTATTTACTATCGCTATTCTTAACTTTGCTTATGCTAACTCTTTCCGTCGTGACGGTTTTGTCTGCTTTAAATATAGGTGTCACAACCAACCTTACAGTTAATTATGAAGTACCAGAAGTCTTAACTGTTTACCAACCAATAAATCAATCTGACCCAAAGTGGACAAAGCAGGGATATAACGCTAGCCTTAATGCAGAAGCAACTAAGGTAGAAAGTAATAACTTAGAAACCCTTGCAGGTTACTTAGTAGATAACAACAATGATAACAATCCAGACGGAGTAGAATATGGTGTTGACGACTATATAACAGCACCGGTGTATAGGAATATAGACATAGTTAATGTAGATATATCCACTGGGGAAATAATAGGAAAATTAAGTGACCCAGAATATAACTTTGAGTGGTTTGGCAGAGAAATCACCTTGCCGTCAGGCACAAAACTCGCCAGTGGTAGAACACTAACAAGTGAAGAAACCTTTACCGTAGACGTTTATACATATTATCCAGATATGTATATAGCAAGATATGTACAAGATAATGTACAGTATATTAGAATAGCGGAAACCCAAGGGGCTTTTAGTTTGCTAGAAGATTTACCTTTACCAGCAGGAATAACCCCAGTGTATGTCAAAGGTTGGTATACTGCCACCTTTGAAGCAACGATATTTAA
>CALWKG010000021.1 GCA_944381205.1 uncultured Clostridia bacterium | reverse complement strand
CCCCAGTTAAACCAAAGGAAGAAGAAAATTTGCAAACAGTGGAAGAAAAAGGGAAAACGAACACAGATATCACAATAAAAAGTAAAGTAAAATTTATGAATGTAACTCAATACGAAAACAAAGAAGAAACAAGCCAAAAAGAAACTAAAAAACCAGACCAAGATAAAAATACAAATAACGATTTAGTTTCTCTCATGGGACAAAGAAGTTTTGTTCAAGAACCTGAAAAAGAAAATTCTGATTCCAGCAACTTAAACAAAACGGCAGAAAAAAAACAAAAAAGTGATAATGAAAGACAGGAGAATATGGGCATTTCAGATAAGGAAAAGGAAAGAGAACTTTAAACTTTAAAAACAAATTTTAATTGGGTATTTACAAAATAAAATTATTGTGCTAAAATCTTACTACGAGGTGATAAGATGTTTTATTATGATGGTAAAAATCCTATATTGGCAGAAGAAGTTGATAAGCCAGAAAAAATATATAATAAACTGGTAAAAAAAATGGAGGCAAAAAGAGTCGCGGTACTTAATTTTGAAGTAGTGGGTGGACACCAAATTCTTTGTCACTTGTACGAGGTAACTGATTATAACTATCCAATCTATGATGAGATAAAGGCAGATAAGACAGTAAATAGTTCTTGTGTGGTAAGTGGGAAAGAAATAGTTGCACAAAAATCTTATGCCGCGGTTGTAGGCATACATGCAAAGCCAAATAAAGAGTGTCAGGATAAAAGTATAGAGCCTTGCAAGTATGTAGAAAATATTCCTTATGACGAATATTGCTCTTTATGTGACCCAAGGGCATTTATTGTAGAACGAAATTATCCAAAGCCATATTGTGATGTTGCAAAAGATATAATAAGTAAACGACAAGATGTTTATGCAAACCAATTGGAACTTATGGCTGAGAAGAGAAATCCAGATGGTACAGTAGAAGAAAAAAATATAAAATTAAGTGAAGGAAAAGATGCTTTGACAAATCTCGTGGTCAAAGATTATATGACAGTCACAAATATAACCCGTGACCATACAATCGAAGAACTTTTGGAAGATGACGGCAGGGAACTTGAATAAATTAGGCTAAAAAATTACTTGACAAACATAATATATTATGATAATAATTGATTAACACTCTTGATATGGGGTGTTAATTTTTTGGATAAAAGGTGTTAAAAACTATGAGAGATAGAGTTACACTTGCTTGTACGGAATGTAAGCAAAGAAATTACGACACTTACAAAAACAAAAAGAATGACCCAGATAGGATTGAAATGAAAAAGTATTGTAGGTTTTGCAAAAAACATACTATGCACAAGGAAACAAAGTAGTTTTTTTGTGTAAATTTTGTGTCGCAATAAAGGAGTTTTTCAATGGCAGATAATCAAAAAGTCGCAAATGAAAACGAAAAATCAAAAAAAGAGTTAAAAGAACAAAAAAAGCAAGATAAAAAGAAGCAAAAAGAAAAGGCAAAAAAAGACAAAAAACCGGGAATAGGTAAAAAGGTAAAAGACTCTGTAAGTGAACTTAAAAAAGTCACTTGGCCAACATTTGCTAATGTGGTTAAAAAGACAGGAGTTGTTATCTTAGTAGTGTTAATTTTTACTGTTGTTTTGTTTGGCATAGATTATTTGCTGGGGCTTCTTTCTAAGTTGCTTATTAGTTAAGGTAAAAGGGGTAGGGTATGGAAGATAAACTTGAAGCAAAATGGTATGTACTTCACACCTTTTCGGGTTATGAGCAGGTTGCAAAGGATAACCTTGAAGTTGTTATAAAAAAGTACAACTTAGAAGACCGAATTTTTGATATAGTTATCCCTATGGAAGAAACTATTGAAGAAAAGAACGGCAAAAAAAAGTTAGTTAGCAGGAAATTAATGCCTTGTTATTTGCTTGTTAAAATGAAATATGGCGACGATTTGTGGCACAATATCACAAGGACTCGTGGTATTACGGGCTTTGTGGGGCCAAAGGGCAGACCACTTGCCTTGACGGAAGAAGAAATTCGCAAATTGCATCTTGAAAAACCTAACATTAATATCGTTGTAAAGCCAAATGACAAGATAGAAGTTATAGACGGACCGCTTATGTCATTAGTTGGCACAGTGGTTAGTGTAGATGCAGAAAATCATAGATGTAAAGTTAATGTGGAAATGTTTAGCAGGGACACAGTAGTAGATTTAGACTTTTCTCAAATACGAGTTGTCTAAGACACAAATTTTTGTTAATAACATTTTACTTTTTAGGTAAAAGTTATTAAAGTACAAATCTTTTGTACTATATTTTGGGTGGGAGAATGTAAATCTTTCTTATACATTCGACTATACCACCTTTGCCAAATAGGAGGTTTTTTATGGCAGAAAAAAAGGTTAAGGCAGTTGTAAAGTTGCAACTACCAGCCGGCAGAGCAACCCCGGGACCACCAGTAGGTTCTACACTAGGACCACACGGGATTAATCTAGCAGGTTTTACAAAAGAATTTAATGACAAAACAGCAGACAAGGCAGGTCTTATTATTCCTGTGGTTGTCACCATTATGGAGGACAGGTCGTTCTCTATGGTGCTAAAAACTCCACCAGCGGCGGTCTTAATTAAAAAGGCTTGTGGACTTGATAAAGCAAGCGCCGTACCAAATAAACAAAAAGTCGCAAAAATTACCAAAGCCCAAATTAAAGAAATTGCAGAAACTAAAATGCCAGACCTTAATGCAAGTAGTTTGGAAAGTGCTATGTCTATGATAGAAGGCGCTGCAAGAAGTATGGGCGTAGAAGTTGTGGGCTAAGGGGGCACGAGATATGAAAAAAGGTAAAAGATATTTAGAAGTTAGTGCTCTTGTAGATAGGGCAACTGTTTACGAACCAAAAGAAGCAATGGACATCGTTTTAAAAACTGCAAAAGCAAAGTTTGACGAAAGTGTAGAACTTCACGTAAAACTAGGTGTAGATGGCAGGAGCGCAGACCAACAGGTAAGGGGTACAGTAGTATTACCTAATGGTACTGGTAAAACTAAAAAAGTGCTCGTAATTGCAAAAGGTGATAAGGCAGACGAAGCCACTAAAAACGGTGCAGATATTGTTGGTGCAGAAGAAATTATTACAAAAATACAAGGTGGTTGGTTAGATTTTGACGTTTGTATTACTACCCCAGATATGATGGGATTTGTAGGCCGTGTTGCAAAAATTTTGGGGCCAAAGGGTCTTATGCCTAACCCAAAAAGCGGTACAGTTACAATGGACGTAAAAAAAGCCATCAACGATGTTAAGGCAGGTAAAGTAGAGTATAGATTAGATAAAACAAATATCGTTCACGTTGGCATTGGCAAGGTCAGTTTTGGGGCAGAAAAATTGCTAGAAAACTATGACGCAATTATGAATGCCATTGTAAAAGCAAAACCAGCAGCAAGTAAGGGAACATATCTTAAAAGTATTACTCTAAGTTCCACAATGGGACCGGGAGTAAAAACAAGTTACAAAATGTAAATTTAAAAAATAACTCCAATTTTTGGGGTTATTTTTTTAACTAATTTTTTATTACTAAAAGCATTTTCATTTATTGATAAAATAGAATTTTGTTTATTGTAAAAATCTTTAAATTACCTATAAAAAATCTTAATTTTTGATTGAAATTTTTATTTTTCTTTGTGTAAAAAACAACCTTTTTCGTGCGAATTTATAATTCCTATTGCTTGAAGATACGCATAAATCGTGGTCGAACCTACAAATTTCATTTTTCGCATTTTTAGGTCTTTTGATATATTATCTGATAATGTCGATGTCGTTTTGTTTAACTCACAATAGTTTAGTTTTTGTGTAAAGGTTAGCAAGTAATTTTTAAACGAGCCAAATTCTTTTTGAATAGACTTAAATATTTTTGCATTATTAATGCTAGCCATTATTTTTAGTTTGTTGCGAATAATATCTTTGTTTTCTAGTAAACTTTTAATTTTTGAGTCATCATATTTAGGCACTTTATTTATGTCAAAGTTGTCGTATGCTTTTTTAAAGGCTTGCCTTTTGTTTAAAACACACTCCCACGATAGCCCGGCTTGAAAACTCTCCAAAATAAACATTTCAAACAAATATTTTTCGTCAAGGTTTAATTGCCCCCATTCTTTATCGTGATAGTCAATATAGACTTGATTTTTTTGATTGCACCAACCACAACGTGCTAAAAATTTTTTCAATTTTTCCTCCTATAAAATTTATTCTTAAAACAAGGCATAAATGTTTGTATAAAAGTAATTTTAATAAATTTGACAATCATAAGTTTTTTATTTAAAATTTGATTGAATTATGGGAAAGTTTAAACAAAAATTATTATCTTTTTCTCAAAAATATCCCACTTTTACAGAGTTTATCAGATTTGTGATAATTGGCGGATTTGCCACACTTATTGATATGTTTGTAATGGGAGTAGTTTTATACATTTTTCAGCCCAATAATTATCCCAATTTTTTTAATGTTTTTTATGGGGCAACGTTAAATCCGTCCACGATATCTACTATAATTGGTACAGGGCTAGGGTTTATATGCGGACTTGTTTTTAACTACATTTTTTCTATTTTGTTTGTTTTTAATAATAAGGGAAATTCAAAGTCTATTAAGGGTTTTATTATATTTGCGGTCTTTTCCTTAATAGGATTATTTATTCATTTGTTTGGAATGTATTTAGGATATGACGTCTTAGGAATAAACGAATGGATAGTGAAGATTACACTGACACTTGTCGTTTTGGTATATAATTATCTAACAAGAAAATTTGTTATCTTCAAAAAGAACAATGATGTTAACAAGTCCTAAAATTAGTAAAATAAAAGTTAAAAGTAAAACGATTTAAGAGTTTAAAAAGTTATACATAACTATTTTTTATGATGTTTTAATTTTGCTCGTTATAAACGGTCAGTTCCAGGTTTTTGTCAGGATTTATAAAAGTTAAACTGCCATTCTGATACCCGTCAAATCCAGTTGTAGAACTGCCACCACCCAAAATTTTTTCGCCAATTTTATATGTTTTAGTATTGTCATAACTATTTCCAACACAAATTGCCATCGAATAAGAGTGATATTTTCTGTAATTAAAGGTGATAGCATTATCTTCTTTCGTTAAATAATAGTCTTTAAAATTTCCGCCTGTTTCTCCATTGTAATCACTATCCCATAAGCGAAGTGTAAATGTTGTTCCGTCATCAAAGTCCGAAAAATCAAAAGAGAGAGTTTCGGTCATTGTAGGGCAGGCAACTTCGCCGTAAGGGACAACCTCAATTTTAATAATTAGTGTGCCGGTTTTAGAGGTGTTGTTGTCCTTAAATTTCATTTTTAAATAAGTTGAACCGACACTAATTTTAGACTGGTCTATGGTTATGTAGCCAGTATTAGCAAGCCCGGTGTTTCCAATTTCTTCTTCTTCAAACCCCAATGCGTCTAAGGGAATAACATTTTCGTTAGTAGAGGTAAAATCCACCAAAACATTGTTTGTTCTAACGGGATTTAAAAAATCGACGTATAATTTTCTATAAACCCAACTCAAATCCCCATCACCTTCGGTTGCTATTTGGGTGTTATTTTTGTGATTAAAAATAACATAATCGCTCGTGGTTATTTCTTGTATGTGTGCTGTTTCAACGGTAATGTAAGCATCGTTTTCAGACATATAAAACGAATATTCTCCGCCAATGCCATAAAGTTCTTTTCCGTTGTTTTTAACACTAATTAATTCATATTCTGTATTGGTTATGATAACCGTAAATTTTATGGTTTGATAGGGCTTTGACTCCGCAGGTAAACCTTCGATTATATATTCGTCGTTTTCTGCTGTTGGCGCATAAATTTTGTAAGTCTTGTCTGCTGGGTTACCTTCGCCACAGGCAGTTAAGAAAAACACCCCAACTACAAAAAAGATAAAAAGCATTGTTATTTGAAGCAAAAATTTTATGTCAAAACTTTTTGATTTCATTTTACAATACTCCTACAATTTATTTTATCTTTTTTTTAAAATTTTTGTCAATTATAAAACAACTTTTTTATTTATCCACAAAAATTTACTAAATGTTAAAAACTTTAAATTTTGATAGAAAGGCTTTCTTCATTGTAGGTTATTGTAAGGGTAAAGTGTAAATTAGATTTGCAAGTAAAAGATAATGAGTTTCCTAATTTTTTTATAGATACATTCTCAGTAATGGTGTATTTAAAATCAGATATTGCAATGTCATCATAAAAAATTTTAATTGTGTAATTACAAAATATCGCGTAATTTTTAGTAGATATTTCGTAATTCAAAATAGTCTTTTCTTCGTCGTCATTAGGAATGTCTGTACCAGGATTAGGCTTTTGAGTTTCGTTAATATCGCCATCTTCGTTATTGTCATTTGGATTATCACCGCTTTCGTTATT
>CALWKG010000020.1 GCA_944381205.1 uncultured Clostridia bacterium | reverse complement strand
GACGCTGAGGCTCGAAAGCGTGGGGAGCAAACAGGATTAGATACCCTGGTAGTCCACGCCGTAAACGATGGATACTAAATGTGGGAGGTATCGACTCCTTCCGTATTGTAGTTAACACGATAAGTATCCCGCCTGGGGAGTACGGTCGCAAGATTAAAACTCAAAGAAATTGACGGGGACCCGCACAAGCAGCGGAGCATGTGGTTTAATTCGATGCAACGCGAAAAACCTTACCAAGACTTGACATTTTGTGCATATCTATGAAAGTAGAGAAATTGAAGCAATTCAACACATAAACAGATGGTGCATGGTTGTCGTCAGCTCGTGTCGTGAGATGTTGGGTTAAGTCCCGCAACGAGCGCAACCCTTACTGTCAGTTGCCATCATTCAGTTGGGCACTCTGGCAGAACTGCCGTAGATAATACGGAGGAAGGTGAGGATGACGTCAAATCATCATGCCTCTTACGTCTTGGGCTACACACGTGCTACAATGGCCATCACAAAGAGTTGCAATATGGTAACATGGAGCCAATCTCAAAAAAATGGTCTCAGTTCGGATTGTGGGCTGAAACTCGCCCACATGAAGTCGGAGTTGCTAGTAATCCCGAATCAGCATGTCGGGGTGAATGCGTTCCCGGGTCTTGTACACACCGCCCGTCACGCCATGGGAGTCGAGGGGGCCCGAAGTCGGTGAGCTAACCTGAGCAATCAGGAGGCAGCTGCCTAAGGCAAAATCGATGACTGGGGTGAAGTCGTAACAAGGTAGCTATACGAGAACGTGTGGCTGGATCACCTCCTTTTAAAGAGAAGTGAAGTCGACGAAGCCAGATATTTGATTATTTGGCAGGTATACAAGTTGGAAAGAAAACCAATAAAAAAACACTTGAACTAAACAAGTAAAAATAATAACCCGTTTGACCTTTTAACTATTAAGATTAGTTTGGAATTTATAAAAAACCAAGGTTTATGCCTTGGTTTTTTTGTTGTTATGTAACTTTTAATTGTTCCTGAATTGATTATAAAAAATAATATACAAGCAAATTTTACTGTAATCCAATAATTTTGGGAGTTTTATTAAAAATAAAAAGTCTTTTTTAAAGGTATTAATTGAGATTTTTTTGAATATTTTTTTTTAATAACGATTTTATAAATTTTTTATTGACGTTGACACGAAAAAACGGGAAGTTACTGCTCCCCTTTTATAATAAATTATTTGTTTAGTTTTTTGTATAACTAAGTTTATAATAACATTTTTTTTGAAATAAGTTATTTATGTATTATCCTTGCAATCCTTGTGCTTGTCTAAACATATCTTCCACTACAATGTCGTAAATTTCGCCTAATGTGGAACAATATTCTAGAACTTTCCAAGGCTCGTTTGTATGGTAGTGAATTTTAATTAATTCTTCATCTCCAACTACTAACAAGCAGTCGCCTATAAAGTTTTTCTCAAAGTATTCGCGAATTTTATCATCGCTTAAATCTTTACCATCTATAAGTAGTTGAGTGTCATATCTATAATTCAATTCTTCATCTTCGTCCATAATAAAAATCTCCTTAAAGTATAACTAATACTATCCTGAAAATTTGTTTTAGTCAAATAAAAAGACTAAAAAACTTTGATATTCAAACTAATTTTTATAGTTTATTTTATGTAAACCTATAAAAATTATATTTCACAAAGTATATTAATTCATAAAAAAATGATATTTTAACTTTGTTTTTTTAAGGTTATTTAAATTAATTATTTTATAATGCTAAAAATTAGAAAAAATTCTTAGATAATATTTGGAAATTAAATCAATTTTTCACTAGAATATTTGCAAGGGTCAGTTGGTTTATCAGTGCTAAATTGCTTTAAAAAGGATTGCAAAAAAAATAAAAATATGGTTTAATAAATATCGCAATTAATGGTTTAAAAGTGAATAATTTTAAGACATATCTGATTTTGATTTTTAAAGGAGTAAAATGTTAGAATTACAAAATATTTGCTACGAGATAGTAGAAAACAATAAAAAGAAAAAGATTTTAGATAATGTTAGTTTAAGCATTGCTGACGGAGAGTTAGTTGTTATAACGGGACCTAATGGAAGTGGTAAATCTACATTGTCTAAAATTATTATGGGACTAATAAAACCAACTAGCGGAAAGATTTTATATAAAGGAAAAGACATTACAAATATTAGTATTTGCGAAAGGGCAAAAATGGGGATATCTTTTGCCTTTCAACAGCCAGTACAATTTAAGGGCTTGACGGTAAAGGATTTAATAGACATTGCCAGTTGCAAAAAAAACACTGTGATAGAAGCCTGCGAGTTTTTAAGCAAAGTTGGACTTTGTGCAAGGGAGTATATTGATAGACCACTAGATAGCAAGTTATCGGGTGGCGAGTTAAAGCGCATAGAACTTGCACTAGTATTGGCAAAAAATGGAGAGTTAAATATTTGTGACGAACCAGAAGCCGGTATTGATTTGTGGAGTTTTGACGCACTGGTTAGACTTTTTGGCGAGAGAACTAAGACATACCTTGTAATAAGTCACCAGAAAAGGTTAATTGAAATAGCGGATAAGATAATACTGCTTAAAAACGGAGTCATAGACGCACAGGGAGATTTTAAAAATTTACAGGATAAATTAACAAATCAAGTTTGTGATAGGCTAGGGGGTGAAGCATAAATGAATGAAGCAGAAAAAAAACTTTTGGAAGAGGTTTCCGCATTACACGAAATTCCACAAATATACAATATAAGATTAAATGGAAAATTAGTCGCAAGGGCGGTAGATAGTGACGTGAACATAGAGTCAAAGGCAGACAAAGACGGCATAAATATTTACGTAAAGCAGGGCACTAAAAATAAAAGTGTGCATATCCCAGTAATTGTTAGCCAAAAGGATATAAAGGATAAGGTTTTTAATGATTTTTACATTGAAGATAACTGCGATATTTTGATAGTTGCGGGGTGTGGAATTAGTTGTAATGGAAATAGTTCTGCGGGGCACAATGGAATTCATAGTTTTTATATAGGTAAAAACTGCAATGTAAGGTATGTAGAAAAGCATATCGGCGACGGTGACAACCTTGCAAAGAGAGAGTTAGACCCGGTGACGAATATTGTTCTTGGTGAAAATAGCACATTAAAAATGGAAACCTCGCAACTTAGGGGGGTGACTAGAAGTATTAGGACTACAAAGGCAACTTTGGATAAAAACGCAAAACTTTTTATAAAAGAAAGTATGCTCACAGATGATAAAGATTTTGTAAGGAGTGTTTTTGATGTTGAATTAAACGGAATGGATAGCAAAGTAGATATTGTATCTCGTAGTGTGGCACAGGGTAGTAGTCGGCAGGAATTTGTGTCTACTGTTAGTGGAAAAAACAAGTGCTTTGGGCACGTTGAATGTGACGGGATAGTAAGTGATGGTGGAATGATTTTATCTACTCCTACTATCGTTGCAGAAGACAAAGATGCTATGCTGGTACACGAGGCGGCAATAGGTAAAATAAGTGATAGCCAAATTGAAAAATTAATGACCTTGGGACTAAGTAAAGAAGACGCAGAAAGGGAAATTATAAACGGATTTTTAAGGTAATTTAGATTACCTACTTTAATCGAATGGTTTGTTATTTTTAAGCCTAGTTTTTGTTTTATTTAATTTTGAGTGTCAAATTTATAATTTTTTTGATAATTTTATAACAAAATAGCACCAAGAAAATTCTCGGTGCTATTTACAAACTTTTATAAATATTCTATTAATTTTAATTAATTTTTGTAAAAAGGTTCTTTTTATTTGTTATTTTTGTTAGCAAAATCACTTTTTACACTTAATCTTAAATTTTTAGATATATATGGCAATTTTAGGATAAGTTATATTTCTTTTTGTCGGTTTGTTTTTTTACAGATTGGTTTTTTTATGTCTATCTTTACAATTTAATTTTAAAGTTAATGTCACCCATTTTGTCTGTTGTGACGTATCCGCTAGGAGCATTTACTACATCTCTTAGCCTATTTACGATGCTTGCACAAGTCATCTCTACTGTTGCTGGTCGAGAAACCGTAATTGTAGTCATAGGTTCGCCTTCAATAGTCCACTGATTTTCGTCGTACTCATCAGGACCGTAAACCTTTCCTATACACTCGGTTTCAAGGGTAATACCTTCTTTTGTGGTGGTTGTAACCACAGCACTCATACCAGTTGCATCACCCTTTTTAATGGTCATATTAAGGGTGGTAGAGTGTAAATCTTCCCTATAAGTTTGTGGTACGCATTTTTGAGTTTGGGAAACAACGTGTAAGCCTAACTTTTCGCACAGCCAACCATTAACCGTCCACATATAAGATGGGGAATAATCTCCCGCTTTGATAATTTTGGCTCTTTCTTCGTCAGAAATTCTATCCACACTGGCAATCTTTTCGTCGAATTCTTTAAGGGTTAATCCTGCTCCGTGAACTTCGGCAAGGGCAATGCCGTAATCTTCTACGTTATACGAAGACCTACCTTTAATTTTTGTGATTTTTTGGGTGGAACCCGCAAGCACGGATATTAGGCTACCCCAAGAAGCATCTTGATATCCACTGCCAGAAAGGGTGCAATTATTTTCCTTTGCAACTTTGTCCAATTCTTTGGTTATTTTTGGCGATGAATTCATAGGGAAGAAGGCTTCTTCGCAAGTGGAAATCGCATTTACTCCGCATTTTGCACAAGTAAGCATTGTGTCGTAAATGTCTTTCATAAGGCTCATAGTTGTAATAATAGCAACATCTGGTTTGTGCTTTTTAAGGCTTTTTTCTAGGTTTGCTACGTCTTCTACAACTACTCCTTTGTTTTCTCCTTCAATAATTTCTCCAATGTCCTTGCCAATGCGCTTTGGGTCAGTATCAAAAGCACAAACGATTTCTCCTTGTTTCTCGTAAACATAGCGCATAGTGTACTTAGACATCTTACCACACCCTATTTGGGCTACTTTTAGTGTTTTTGTCATATAAATAATCTCCTTTTAAACAATTTTAGTATATCTATTTATAAAAAAAAGTAAACAAAATAAGAAATATTTGAAAACAAATAGGCCTTTTGCTTAAACAAAATACCTAATTTATTTTTTAACTTATGCTGGTTTATTATCCATAGTTTACGTTTGTTTTTACCGGCAAAAAGATTATATGGTATGGTAAGAATTTTTATTTTATTTCTTGTAAAAATTTTTGATGTTATATAAATCAATACCTAAGTCAGCAGATATATGCTTGCCACCATTAAGACTTTTTTTAAAAATTTTTATCAATAGTTTTATAAAAAGAATTACCATTATTAGATAATATATGATATATTTTATTGTTTCGCAGTTACCATTACTAAATGGTATATTTAATAGTTTTTATCACATCAACGTTTTAGTAAAATGTGTCACATAAATTTAAAACCCCTTTATTTATGCGGGTTATATCGTTTTGGTGGAGATAAGCGGAGTCGAACCGCCGACCTTTGCAATGCGAATGCAACGCTCTACCAACTGAGCTATATCCCCAAGTACTATTATGTATGATATCACAACTGTTTTAAAAAATCTAGAAAATTTTTTAATAAAACAGTTGTAAAATTTGAAGACATCATAAGAGTTGAATAATATTGGGTGTATTTCAAATAGAAAAATTCCTTTCTTTACTTGTTTAAAGATAAAAGAACAGACTGTAA
The DNA here is from genome assembly GCA_944381205.1 of uncultured Clostridia bacterium. Lineage (GTDB taxonomy): Bacteria > Bacillota > Clostridia > Christensenellales > UBA1242 > UBA7862. The sequence goes on along the minus strand of CALWKG010000020.1, from coordinate 1,446 downwards.
ATTTTGAAACTAGTGGGGAAATAGTGACAAAACGCACACCATCAATTTGTGTTAATTTGAAAAGAATTGACTGAGATTTATAAAATTTAAATAGACAAAATAAATGGTAATTATATTTTTTGAGTTGTTTTTACTAAAACTAGTGACACAGACAACAAAATCTTTGTGAGATTTTATACAAATAATATTGAAAAATGTCTTATAAAGGTGTATATTTACAGGTAAGGAGAAAAATTATGCAAATAGTTTTAAGAATTAAGCAGATTAATGAGTTTAATGAGTATATTTTGCAAGATATCGACAGTAAAAAAGAGTACCGTCTGATTTTAGAGTTTTGTGGAATAAGTCCAAAAGTAGACGATATTCTTTCGTTAAATAAAAATTTGGTAGACCCAAAAAGTAAATTGTATATTCAGTCCTATGCGTTTGAAAGATTGGATAATGACGAAGATAATTTGGACGAAGTAGATTTTGCGGGGCTTGTCACAGATGATAAAAAATATAGATTAAAAAGGATATATGGCTAATGGAAAGTGTAGATTTAAAGTGGATAAAAAGGCATTACGGAGAAAAATTTTCTCACCTATGTCGAGATATGTTTCCAACCATCCTAGAAGAAGAAGGAATGTTATCTAAATTATTAAGCGAACATTTTCCACCAAGCAGAGAACTATATGATGACATTTTGCAAAATGACCTTATTAATTCTTTTAGAAACTATATATATAGTCTTACAAAAACTGATGAAAACAAAGTGAAAGTAACTTTAACACCAGAAGAACTTATGGAAAAAGCAGGATATATCCTATATCCAGAATGTAAAACAGAAGAAGATATTCAAAGTTTTAGACATTACTATTATCGTGGTTCACCTACTCCAAATTACAATGGTGGTACTCCGGCTAGATATGCGGGAGAAGAACTCTGCACTTTTAATGGCAATAGACTTGCAAGCAACCACGTGTGGTTTGCTGTTAAGAAAAATGTTTGCGAGATAAGACGTAAGGATTTTGAAAATCCAAGACGAGAAGATGATTATGGTGTTAGTGTTTTAAGTATTCAATTTTCTCGGTCAAAACCTAATGTACTTTCTATTAAAAATAGATATAACCACACAGTCGCAAATCCTGACGCAACTTTTAGCAATAATCTTGATAACATAATACAGGGGTTAACCCAAGCCTTTGAAAACACCTATGGAATATCACTTGCACAAAATAATTCAACGTCTTTTGAAATCCCAAATTATGTTCAAGCAAGAGATGGCAAATTTTATAAATACAATCAAGAGTATAACAATATTTATTATTGCCCAAATAATATTATCATTCAAAATGGAGAAGTCACCCGTTTTGATAAGGATAAATGGATAGTCTTTGACTATTTTATTTTAGATTTAAAGGGAAAAGAGATAATAGATTATAATCTTATACAAGGAAATCATCA
>CALWKG010000019.1 GCA_944381205.1 uncultured Clostridia bacterium | reverse complement strand
CGAAGCCCGACCGAAAGCGGTGCATTTTTCACATTTGCAAAAATGTGAATTGCACCTAAAAGGTCGTGGCTGAGCGACAGCGAAGAATCCCCCATCTCGAAGACGGATAATCTATACAATAACAACATTTATATAAACCAAAAATTTAAGCAAAACTTTTAGTGAAACTATTTTCTCCTACTTAGATAGTTCCTCACAAACCCTATTTTTTTGAACATCTAAGGTTACTAAATAACCTAAATCGACACTATAATTAGTCCTATCTTTATACTCTTGTGCAAGTTTTGGTAAACTGATATCCCCCAAGTCACTTGCAAAAACACGTCTATCCCTTTCGGAAAAAAATTCTTGAACGGCATCGTTATTTTTTATTTGGTTTATAACCCCGCTATGTGAAAGTGTCTTTGTTGAAAAAAGAGTGTCATAGTGCTGTTTATCTCCAAAAATTATTTTTTTACTAAAAGTTAATGGTTCTATTACTTCTCCACCTGTTTTTGCAGGTATAACATCTTCAACCATACCAAAATGTCTTACCTTATATATGTTAGACGTTAAACTATTTCTTGTAACACCCATAGCAAGTTTTACCGCACCAATTTTTGCGAGTGAATTTAATGCTATGTCAGTAAAATGTCCCCTTACGTCAGCAGAGTTTTTTCCAAAAACCACATCTACTGCCCTATGCCCAAAATCCCCGCTATTAATTTTTTCTAGTTGTTTTTTCAAAAAATACTTTTTAATAAGGTCTTTTTCATAATAAATATCGTGGTTAAGTTTAGGAATAACACTATTGATATCTAAAAACTCGTTATAGTCACGAGCCTGCACATTATGATTTAAAACTGTTTTATAGTCATTAATATCAACTTTGTCGCTTAATTCATCTCTCACAAGCATTGTCCCGCTAGACAACTTTATTGGAATATAGGAAGGAACTTCAAAACCCAACTTTTGCATAATAAGGCTGTACATAATATCTGCATCATTTATAGGCTTTACGCTATTTCTAAAATGAATTTCTTTGCCATCTCTTAACGTAACTTCTCCCCGCCCAAGAGCAAGGAAAAAATTTTCGTCACGACAAACTTTAAGCCATTTTTTAAATGCTTCAAAAGTCATACCTTCTTCTAAAAAGTTCTCTTTATTTTGTTCTATAATATTATCAACCATTTTAATTTCTCTCTTTATTTAGATTTTAAAGTGAATTTACAAAACAATTACATTTGTCTTTCTATTCTTTCTACCGCTTTTGAAACACTATCCACCAAAGTCTTGTTAAACGAAAACTTTTCTGATTCTTTTAACTGTACGCGTTGTGGGTATACTTGACCTTCTCTTGATAATTTAATTATCTTATTTTGCATTTTCGATGCGTTAATTGCGTCTTCTACCCTTTTGCCTTGTTCAAAGAAATTAGGCTTTGCACAATCCATTGTAAAGAATTGCTTTTCGGGATTTGACATAACTGTTGTTGAAATTATATCCTGCACCCCATCGCCTACGGCATAGATATTACGGCTGTTTACGTCTTTACCCCTTGGCAAAAACACATTGCTATATTGAGTAACCGCTTTAATTGCGTTTGCTTTATTTGCCTGTGGGTGACAAATTTGTAAACCCATATCACCTACACCTATGCTAAATTTACCTCTTTCTTCCTCGTCTTCCTGCAAGATTTCCTTTAAAGCATTTAAGGCATTAGCGGTGATTTCTTTTTGTTGGATTTTCTTTATAGGCTTTGTGGTTTTAGTTAACCCCGGAGTATCTGGCAACGGGAAAATTTGCAACGAATAAACTTCGTTTAACTTATTGTTAAACTTTTCGCTATTAGTGGAAATTTTGTACTTGTTTTTAAATCTAAAAAATTGTTGCAATTTAAAAAGCCAGACCATTTTTGATTTTTTATCAATGTAGTACTTCCTATCAAGCCCAGACAAAGCAACAATCGCCCTTGGTTCACGAACTTTTAACTTGCTTTTAATTTTAACAATAGTTTTTGGGTCTAGTTTTAAATCAACGATAGGATTTTTTGAATTAGGAGTAGTTATATATGCCCCATTATTGCTAGAAATTAGTGGCTTGCACCCCAAACTTCTTGCAACCTTTTTAAGATATCCATAATTAGCCCCACTATTTAAAACTAAAACACCACCCTTCTTTGTATATCTTTTTAAGGCTTGTTTGTCCTTCTTTTTAATCAAACAAAACTTGCTGTTTTTAGGAACAAGAGTACTTTCAACGTCCACACTAAATAATGGTGTATTTACATACTTGTTGTTCCTATTTTTAAAATATCTTTTTATCTTTTCCAAAACTTCAAAATTCACAAATTTCACCCCTTTATCCTTATTTTTATCACTGAATTAAGTTTATAATATCTAACCCAAAATTTCAATGTGCAAATTGTACAAAACATAGCATTTTTTGCGTGCATTTAATCAAAAAAAATAGATTTTGTTTGTATTAATACGCGAAAAAAAATTTAAGTATTTTTTATCAAAAAAAAATTATATATAAAATTACAATAAAAAAACACCCAGGACATAATTTTGCAAACTATGTTTTGGGTGTTAAAACCATTAAAATTTAAACAATTATTTTGCTGACTTTTTTGTTTTTTTACTTTCATTATTGTCAACAACGCACACGTACTTTCTGCTTCGTTTATTTTCAAACTTTACCTTACCTTCCTTTAAGGCAAACAAAGTGTAATCCTTCCCCATACCAACGTTATCCCCTGGGTAAAACTTTGTACCACGTTGTCTAACAATTATATTGCCAGCAAGCACAGGTTGACCGTCACTTCTTTTTACACCAAGACGTTTTGCTTGGCTGTCACGTCCGTTCTTTGTCGAACCGCCACCTTTTTTGTGTGCGAACAACTGCAATAGAATAAACATATTAACTAACCTCCAATTCTATAAAATCAGAAAAACCTTCCCTTAAATCACTGATGCCACAAAGCATAGTATTTAAAATGACATTTGCATCGTGTCTTTGCTCTGACGATAGATTGTTAGGGATTTCTATTGATAAATAACCACGGTTTTCGTCCCTATTAAACTTTGCGTCTACCTTCGCTACTACCAAAAGCCCTAATAAAGCCGTCTGCACAATGCTAGACAAGGCACTGCAAACAATATCTTCGCCACTGACACCATAGTTGGTATGCCCATCACATACAATGCTTACTATGTCATCATTTTGCTTTTTAATTATAACAGAAGTCATAAACCATAAGTCCTTTTACTTTATAGACAAAATTTTTACTCTTGTAAATGGTTGCCTATGACCTTGTTTCTTGCGTTCGTTTTTCTTAGGCTTATACTTAAAAACAACAATTTTACTATCTTTGCCCTGCGCAATTACTTCTGCCTCGCAAACTACATCTTTAAGTATTGGTTTGCCCATTTTAATCTTGCCATCTGCGTTGTACAACAACACATCAAGGTTAACCTTATCGCCAACGTTTGCAGACAATTTTTCTACATCAATAGTTTGTCCTTCGCTAACCTTGTACTGCTTGCCACCACTAAGAATTACTGCGTACATAAAAAACTTCCTCCTTATCCTCCATACTCGCTAAACAAAGGCAGTCAAATATGACTTTTAAAGCCCTTTTTAAGCGGTTAGTAAAAATTTATCACAACATTAAGTTAAAGTCAATAAATATTTTTGAATAATCGCACATTATTTGCACAAAATAGGCTTAGGAGAAAATATTATGCCAAAAAGTCAAAAGGAAATAAATAGTAATCTACTAATTGCGGTCTATCAGAATTTACAAACAGCCAAACAAGCGGTCAATAATGTCATAGATAAAATTAAAGACAGTAGGCTTAAAAAAGAATTAAAAAAACAATTTAAAGACTACGATAATTTAAGTGAAAGTTGTGAAGACTTAGCCAAAGTCCACGACATAGCCTTAGCAAACAATAGTTTTTTAAAGCGGGCTAAAATGTGGGTAAACATCAATTTGTCTACAATGCTAGACAAGTCTAACCGCAAAATAGCCAGTATAAACATACTTGGTTCTACTATGGGCGCGATAGACCTTATGAGTGTTATATCTGATAGTAAACGTGCAAAAAAGGAACTTCTAACCCTAGCCAAAAGAGTGCTAGAACTGGAAGAGAGCAATATCGAAAAATTAAAACCTTATATTTTGGTAGAAAACAATAAACCGAATAGCGAAGTTGCCGAAAATGCCAAAGAAACAGGCTCGCTAGAATAAATTTTAATTTTTACACGCCAAAATTATTTGAGCAATCTCGTTGCTAAGCACACGCGAATTTATGTTGGATAAAAGCAATGCTTCTTCCATTTCTAAATTATAGTGCTTAGCACTTTTTGTTAGTTTGTTTAACGGGTAAAATACTACCTTAGATAAAGTGGTGCTAACATCTAAATTTTTGCTACTTACTCTGTCAAATTCCACCGCAGTAAGCAAATTTAAGTTTTCATTAGGTTTAACAAGTGTAGAAAAACTTAAACTTTCGTCCATATCGTTCACTTTATATTTTAACTTTTGTAATCTCGTTACAAAGAGTTTTGCATTACAAAACGTTCCAGCCAAATTACTAACAATAGTTGTATTTAAGTCTGTCGGTTTAAATACTGGGAAATTAAACTGGTCAAAAAGCAAGGTCATTTTATCCTTTAAAATACCTACGTATTCTTCTGCGTCCATACTTTGCAAAATTGCGAGTTGATAGTCATCATAATTTTCTATTATAAGATTGCCCGCAACGTGAATAAGATTGTCGTTTTTAAGTCTTACAATTTCCACCAACTTATCGTTTTTATACCTGCCCCAAAATAAGTTTTGTGCCAAAAAATTAAGTAAGTTATTATCTAAAATACAGGACTTAAAACTTTGAATATCATACAATCTAAACTCTAAAAATGCACAATATAGCCTGCGTTTTTGATTTTTTGCACATATTTTTGCACGTTTTACGTAATCTTTTAAATTTTCTTCGTTATAATAATCATTTTCTCTAATCCTTGCTCGCTTGCCTGTTTTTTGATTGTAAACTTCCATTTCGCAACTAGGAGTCAACTTTAAAACAAGGGTCTTCTTTGCAAGATTTACCACAAGTTCTCCATTTTTATCAAAGCCAAGGTCGTCCACCAATTTATCATTTAATTGTTCTATATTTTGATTTGTGTACTTAGAGAAATTAAGCAATATATCGTCTAAAAATTTAACCTGTTTTTTGCTTAAATCCAACTTTTTTAGTTCCCTAACAACCTTTATAATTTCACCGCGTTTTGCTAGTGACAAAAGAGATACAAAGTACTTTACGTAAACGTTTTTGGTTTGGCTATTGCTCCACTCCCGCAAAATACTTAGCATATCTTCTATTAAACTTTCGTCCCCAAAAACCGCAATTAATCTTAGCGACCATTTACTTCCACTTAACCTGTCTCTATGAGTAGCCACCGTAAATACAACTCTCGCAAGTTTACTTAAAATATCTCTATCTACAAACTTAAAATATTCCTTAGCCCTGCTTAATTGGTTATCTATATCCTTATTTTTAAAAAAATCCATCACAAAAGTTAAAACCTTGCCATTAAAGCCCGTATTGTCTAGATTATATTCTTCGTAATACCTTCTTAGTCTTGCACCAAAAAGCCTTTCTTGTATATCTTGAACACTGCTATTTACGTATTGCTCAAAGGCTTCTTTGCTTTCAAATGGTAACAATGATGTAAAGCCACATTCTTTTTCCAAATATCCACGCAATTTGGTGTCGTTTGAATGTTGATAGATAAACTTTAACCTATCATAAACCCTTCTATCTTCCTTTAAAAAGCACAGCATCTGCACTGCACGAAATTTTACAGAGTATTCTTCGCTTTTAAGCAAATCTTCTATTATATTAAAACCTTCTTGCTTATTTTTTAACAGAATCTTTTTTACTATTTGCGAACTTGTAAAATCACCTTCTGCATATTCGGTAAGAAGCATCTTTATAGTCTTTTTATTGCTTGTCATTGTAACAGTATTAATGCTTGACTGCGTATCGGTAGAGATGAGCGACATAATAAATTCGTCATCTAGGTTATCATCATTTAGATAGACGTCCAAATACTCCTTTAAAGGTTCCTTATACACAAACATACTACTTGTATTATCGCTATTTAAAATTGAGATATAAAAAGGAGTGGTAAGGCTTTTATCTATATTACAGTACTGCGAAATTTCCACAAATCTATCAAAATATCTTTCATCTATTGTATAATCTTTTTGACAACTGTGATATTTTACGTCCCCTATTTCTGGCACAAAAATACGAGAAATAAACTTACATAAAGCCTCGTAAGAATTGGACTTTAAAAGCAACTCCACAAATTTTTTTAGTAAATCTTTGTAATCATTTAGTTGTAAAATTGCTTCACCATAATCTGCTACTTCTTGATAATCTAATGGCTGAAATTTTATATATGACAGAGTTTGTTTTTCTAATTCATAAGCATCACCCAAATCTAGCAAAAAATTATTTACCATTTTTTCTGATAAATCTGGTGGCAAAAAACTATCAAAAAACTCAAAAGAATATTTCTTAAAATCCTCAAAATTTCTTACATATTTCATACTTCACCTACCAAAGTTTTATTAGTGCATAAAATAGACATAATCTCTTATGCAATCACTTTAATTTTATTGTATAAAATAATAAAAAATTTGTTAAGTAAATTTTGCATTGTTTTTAAAATTTAGCCAAAATCACCCTAAATATGCCCCTTATTTTGTTTTAACACTTCAAAAAAGGTATTTGTCGCGGGATAAAAATTAAGTAACATTAAATAGTCATTTTCAGTTAAGATTTTAACAAGATTATTGCCCTTATACACAAACAAATTCACATACGAAAAATTATCTAAATTTCTTAAAACCTTATATAGTTTTTCGTTACAGTCAACCCGTAAATTTTTAATTTTAACAACTGATTTATTCTTTTTTAAACTATCAAATTTTACAAAATCATAGACATTATAGTTCTTCTTATTATCTAACCCGCCGATAATACACATACATACAAAAAGATAAGTTAAATTAGGCTCAAAAAATAGCGACACTATAAATAATATAACTAAGCATATTATTAAAATAACGTTTATAATCTTTAATGTTTTTATTGCCACATCTTCGCTTTTATTTTTTTTTATTATTCCCTTTAAAATGCGTCCCCCATCTAGTGGAAATGCTGGTATAAGATTAAAAAGGCAAGTTACAAAATTAGCATAAAAAAACAAATAGGTATAGTTATATACACTAGGAAACAACCACCAAATGCTTAAACAACCCAAACAAAAAACAAAATTTAACAGTGGTCCTGCAAGGGCGATTTTTATTTCATCGTCAGCATCAATTTTAGAATTTTCTAAATTTAAACATATTCCAAACGGGATAATTGTAATATTTTTTATTCCATAACCGAGTTTTCGCGCAGTAATTGCGTGGGCAAATTCATGACACAACAAAACTATAAAATAATTAACAAATAAAATTCCCTGCCCAAAGTAAATCAAAATTGTCGCAAAAAGGACGAATAAGATATGAAACTTAACTCTTAACTTTTCCAATCTATTTCACTAACTTTTACAAGATTTTCGTCCTTATGAATATATATCCTAATAGATTTGTCGCTAGAAGATATTCCTATTGGATTTTGATAATTTACGTAGTCACCAGCAGTGATACCAATTATGCTTAACCCAACATATCTAGATTTGTATCCTTCGTAGTGTTCAATCTCTATGTATTTTTCGTTATTTGTAGTATAACCTACTGCACTTACTACCCCACTAGACACCGAACGCACTATCCCATCATACGTGTATAGTAAAAAATCATCACTGCTAGACTGATTATCATAACTACAAGGCAAATAGAACTCTGCCTTTTTATTTTGTTTATTAAAATTCATACCAAAAAAATAGTTTACAAACGACACTTCACTACCATCATCAAAAAGGTCTGTGGTAGGAGTAAAAGTAGTTGCAATAGACCTTAAATTATCTACAATAAAGTTTCCCCTAGGTGATAAGTCACAAATAAATAAGAATAAAAATATAAAAATAACTACAAAAATAGTTACATATTTTTTTACAAAATTTTTAGTTTTTATAAAAAATTTTTTCATATAAAAAATGTATGTGACTTTTATAAAAAAAATGATAAATTAAAGATTATATATAAAAAATACTATTTTTAAAGGGAATTTGCAAAAAATACATTCTTTTTAACCCGCGTGGATACAATATCTATTTTAAAATGGTATTTATTGTCTTCCCCAACAAAATAATTAATTGACACATCTTTAATATCTGTTTCAAAATAACTAGAAAATAAAGAAAAAACGTCACTTTTTATAAGTGATAATAGTGATTTTGAAATTTTCTCTTTATCAAACCTAATGATTTCCTTTAATCTATTAACAGAATTATCTTGCATACTAACCTCCATTTTTTTGATTAAAATACATAAATTTATGGACTTTTTTTAATTTAATTTGCTCAATTTTTTCCAATATTTTAATTAAAAATTACATAAAATTAGCCATTTTTTTGTTAAAAACACATAAATTTTAATGATTTTTTTATAAAAATTATCGTTTTTTTTAATAAAAAATACGTAATTTTTAATGATTTTTTAGCATTTTTTAATAAAAATCTCGCGAATTTTACTGTTTTTTTAAACATTTTTTAAGTAAAAAACACTTAAAATTTACTGTTTTTTAATCGTTTTTTTAGTTAAATTAATTAAAAATATATAAAAAAATTACACTCTCTTTTTTATTTTTCTTCTTAAAAACCCCAAAAAACCGCGATATTTTTCAGTACAATCGTATATTTTTTTACTATCTCCTATTAAATTTTTTGCCAACATACTAAAAGCGATACGAGATTCTCCTTTATTATTTACAAAGCACAAGTTATCGTCTTCTGGAATTACTCCCAACAACTCTAAATTTAAAATTTCACAAATTTTTTTAGGCTCTATTATTTCTTTATTTAAGACCAAATCTCCCCTTAGTCTATTTATAACAAGTCCCTGAATATTTACGCCAAATTCATTTAACAACATAACCACCTTGTCCGCATCTCTTATACTAGAAAAATGTGGAGTAACAACAATAATTGCTTCGTTAGCCCCTAAAACTGCTCTTTTGAAAGGAACATCTATACCTGCGGGAGAGTCTATTAGTATAAAGTCAAAAAAATCTTCTAAATCTTCAACTACTTTAACTATATTTTCGCCCGTAAGTCTGGATTTTCCGTAAGAGTGTATGGAAGGCATTATATAAAGGTTAGAATACTTAATATCTTGCACCAATGCTTGTTTTGCCCTACAAAGCCCGTCTATTACGTCCACTATGTCGTATGTAACCTTATTTTCTACCCCCATAAGTAAATCGAGATTATTTAGCCCAATATCTAAGTCCAACATAACTACCCTTTTGTTTTGTCTTGCCAGACTAATACCCAAGTTTGCACAAATAGTAGTTTTCCCAACACCGCCTTTTCCACTTATTATAACTATTTTTCTTGCCATATTCCTACCCTTAAAAAATTACTACATAAAGGCTAACACATAAAAATAAAAAAAGTAAAACAAAACTATGTTTTACCTTTTACTTTTGACAAAATTAGATTAAGTTTTTAATTTTCTTCTATAACTTTACGCATCAAACTATAATCTCCGAACAACTTTTCTCCGCCCATAACAGCACACACTTCTGGATTATCTAGTACAAAAACTGACATATTTAAAATTTTTTTAAAAAAATACTCTAATCCCGTTATTTGAGCCCCACCACCATACAATAATATACCGTCATTTTTTATATCTTCTGCTGTTTCGCTACTACACTCATTAAAAAATGCCTGTATTGACTGAACAATCTTAAAGTAACACTCATAAATCGGTTTTATGATTTCGCCGGCACTAATAATGGTTGAAATCTGAGAGTTTACAGACATATCTCCCACAAAAATTTCCATACTACTTTTATCTGTTTCGTAAAGGCTACCTATCTCTTGCTTTAATTTTTTTGCAGAAGATGTGCTTACTACGTATCCCTTAGTTTTTTCTAGATAATCAGAAATTGCGCTATCTATTAAATTCCCGCCAATATCAACCGAGCACGCGGAAAGTAACTTGCCATTTATTACTGCACCAATTTCGGTTTTACCCGCCCCGATATTTACTAGCAAATTTGCTTTACTAGCACTAAACAGGTCAGAATTTATAAGCGAGCAAGACACCAAGTTATATACAAAATCTATCTTAGCAAAACCAATGGAATAAAACAGAGTTTTATAGTCTTCGTATTCGGTATCAGATAACCCAACAGGCAAACAAACAATAATTTTAATTGCCGGTTTTATGCACTTATATGGAACAACTTTACCTAAAAAATAGGTTACAATTTTTTTTGTTATCTCCATATTTTTTATAACACCTTCTACTACCGAATGAACGATAACTTCGTCTTCTGCCGTTTTCCCAATTACTTTTTGGGCTTCAAACCCAATTTTTGTAACACGGGACAACTTTGCATTGCGTTCCATCAAAGCAATGGTTGGCTCTCTTAAAACTACGCCCGAGTTTTTCTTGTAAATGGTAGTGTAACTGCTACCTAAATCTATACAAAGTTCATAAAGTGCCATAGCAACCCCTTATTTATATGATAATTATAGCAAAAAAAATAAAACAAAAAAAGCAAAATTAAGCATATTAACATACAAATTTAGAAAAAGTAAATTTTTTGATATTGCCTATTTCTAATTAATTTTAAATATCAAGTGAAAAAATAGTTTTAATTTATTTTTTTCAATCGTTAATTTTTTCTAGTCGCATAGTCAACTTTTTTATTTTAATTTATCAAAAATCACCGCAGGTTGTGACGCGGGGATTCTTCGTTTCACTCAGAATAATAAAAAAATAGAATAACGAAAATGATACTTGGAAATTCTTCGCTAATACTCAAAACAATGAGTTTTATCTATAAGAAAAGGGGGATTCTTTGAGAGCCGAACTAGATAGCCCGTCTCAGAATGACGGAAACCGGGAGATTCTTCAAGAGCAAGGTTTCGCGGGTCGGCTCTCAGAATGACGAAATACTCCTGCGGGAATTCTTCGGGAGTCCATCATTGCATGTTTTGGGACTCAGAATGATGGAAAAAATAACGAACAAAGTGATGGTTGTTTTTTAGAATGACGGAATTATGTAAATGTATTTTTTTCTTTTTTCAGAATGACAAAGTGATTAAAAAATCTCACTTAAATGACGTTAGTGGACTTAGAATAGCAAAAAAAAGTTCCCGCAAATCTTACAAAATGTAGGGACTTTTTTTTAAAACGTAAATTATTTTTAGAAATTTTATCTTGCATTATGATAAAAACTCACCATAATCGTCATATTATATACATAAATATGAACCTTTTTACCATAGTTAAATTTTACAACACTTCTAATGATTTTTTATTAACCTTTTTA
>CALWKG010000018.1 GCA_944381205.1 uncultured Clostridia bacterium | reverse complement strand
AACTAGAATACTTATTATAATTTTCTATTGCCATATCCTTTTTTTGAATAAACCTTTTGTTATTTATTTCAAAGTTTTCTATTTCTTCGTCTTTTGTCATCTTTCCAATACTACAAAAAAAATCCACGATTTCGTCACTACTAGACTTATCCAAAAAATTTATCAAATCCTTTAATTTTTCTTTATCACAAATGATATTCCTTTGATACTCATTTAAAAAATTTTTAAAATCATTAGAATAGTTCTGAAAGTTATTGTCAATTATTTCGCTTAATTTTAATCTGCTATATGATATATTTAACTTTGCACTATCGCAAAATGACACCAAATCTAAATAAAAATCCCTTTTTCGTTTAAAAAACTTTGAAAATAATACCCCAATTAATACACAACAAACAAAGATTGTGATAAGTAATAACAACTTTATCAATAACTTATACACCTTAAATTTTCGTCAAATATACCTTCTATGGTTCCGGGGCCATCTCGCATAGAAAGTACAACAAATCTAGAAAAAACTTTATTTTTTAAAATCTCGCTAAAATCAATTTTTCTCTTTAAGTCTTCTACATCTCTTGCGTGGATAGACGCGATTACGTTTACCCCAGAATTACTTGCTCCACATATCTTATCAAACTCTAACTTTGTAGAAATTTCATCTGTAACAACAATATCAGGCCTTAAACTTCTAATTCCATTTTCGTAGGCAAACGTCTTTGGTACTCCACTTAATATATCACAAAAGTTACCAACGTTTAAATTTTGTATCCCGTTAAAGCAATTTGCTATTTCAAACCTTTCGTCTATTAGCAAAATATTATAGCAATAATTTTTCTTAGACAACTCACATAAAATATCCCTTATAAACGTAGTCTTTCCGCAACCGGGTGGAGATACAATAAGTGTGTTTAAAAACCTTCCATCAAATAAATATGGCATAATACTTTCTGCGCAACCTTCTATTTCGTGCGGAATTCTTATAGCCAAACTGTTAATATTTTTTAAAGTCTTTATTGAATTATTTTCTATAACGCCTTCTCCTGCTAGTCCAATCCTTAACCCGCCCTTTGTGGTAATAAATCCTTGTTTTATTTCGTCACTATATGCGTATACTGAATTTTCACAAGCACGCTTTATAATTTCATCTATCAGACTTTTACTAGCAGTCATGGCTTTATTTTCCTGGCCACAAAGACCTTCTTGGGACAAAAAATAGGCCTTATTTTTTATTACCATAACTATTTTTTTGTTAAGTCTTAGTCTAATTTCGTTCAACTTATCAATAGGAGTTTTATCTAATATACGCAAAAATTCATACGGAAAAAGTTCTTCAAACATATTTTACCTTCCCTAATTACATTGATATTAAAGTACAACTAAAAAAATATGCAAATTACAAAATTACCCATTTTATCTGCTTATTAGACACTTAACAAAAATGATAAATTTGTAAATAAAAAATTCAATTTAATAAAACTGCATAAAAAAAACTAAAAGCAACAAAAATGCTTTTAGTTCTTAATTAATTATAATAAAATATATAATTTTAAATCAAAAAATTATACTCTTTCCATATATGTCCCAGTTCTAGTGTCTATTCTAATTCTATCCCCATTATTAACAAACAAAGGAACTTGCAAAACCACACCTGTTTCTAGTTTCGCTGGTTTTGTACCTGCTTTTGAGGTATCGCCCTGAATTCCCGGTTCACATTCTACAATATTTAATTCCACAAACATAGGTGGTAAAACCGAAAAAGCCTTACCTTTATAAAATTGTATTGAAACCATCATATTTTCTATAACATACTTCATTGCCTCTTCCACTTGGTCATAATTTAGCGGAATTTGCTCGTAAGTTTCCATATCCATAAAGTAGTAAATGCCACCCTCGTTATAAAGATATTGCATTTCCTTTCTTTCAATTTTAGCTTCTTCAACCTTTTCTGTTGGGTTAAAAGTTCTCTCTAAAACCTGACCTGTCACAACATTTTTTATTTTCGTTCTGACAAAAGCCGCCCCTTTGCCCGGTTTTACATGCTGAAAATCAACCACACTATAAACACTACCATCATATTCAAAAGTAACACCTTTTCTAAAATCACCAGCAGAAATCATAAATAATTTTCCCCTTTTTATACTAATCTATATTTATTTTGCAATATTTTAAAATAAAAATCAACTAAAATAACAAAAATTCGCCCCAGCAAACACTTGTGGCACAAAAAATTTAAAAAATTAACCTAAATTATCCAAATAATAAATTATAATAGAACAACTAACTCCTACGTTAAGCGATTCCAAATTATTCTTCATAGGGATACAAACAGACTTTAATGCCTGCTCTTTTATTTGATTAGAAACCCCTTTGCCTTCATTCCCAACCGCTACACCAATTGGTCTTTTAAGGCAACTTTCTCCAAACAAATTCTCTCCGCCCATATCTGCTACAATATAAGACAAATTATATTTATCTTTGTATTCCAAAAATTGCTCGGCAGTTTTAAAAATTTTTATACTTGTTTTAAAAATTCCACCCATTGAACTGCGAACAACCTTTTGAGAATAAGGATTAGCGGAATTTATTAGTATAATATTACAAAAACTTGTCCCGCTAGCAGAACGAATTATAGTTCCAACATTACCCGGATCTTGAATATTGTCTAAAACCAAAAAATTTACATTCGTGTCAAAAGTCTTTTCTTTAAGACCTACAACAGCCATAAGTCCCTGTGGTGTTTTTGTATCCGACAAATATTCTATTACAGATAAATTAGCCACATAATATTTAATATTTTTCAAAAAGGGGTATTTTTTCAAATAATAATCAAGTTTTTTATCTAAAATAACTGCATATAAAATCTCAGCCCCAGATAAAAGAGCATCTTGTATCAACTTTATATTTTCAAGAAAAAGAAATGAACCATTACTGTCATTTCTTATTCTCATAGTATTTACAATTAATTTGTTTTGTCTAGATTTTATTACTTCCAAAAAAAGACCCCTTTGTTTAAAAGTCTAAAAACTTTTAGTTATTTTATTAAAAACTATTTTACTGCTTCTACTAATTTTGCAAAGCCTTCTTTATCATTTACAGCCATATCTGCAAGAATTTTACGATTTAATGTAATGTTTTTAAGTTTTAATCCATTTATAAATTTGCTATAACTTATCCCATTTTGCCTACAACCAGCATTTATTCTTACAATCCAAAGCCTACGCATATCTCTTTTTCTAAGGCGTCTGCCAATGTATGCGTGCATATAACTTTTCATAAGGGCTTCATTAGCCACCCTAACTAATCTATGCCTTGCACCCCAAAAACCTTTGGTGTTCTTTAAAATTGCTCTTTTATGTTTGTTTTTATTTACCGCTCTTTTTATTCTCATTTTTAGCCATCTCCTTTATTAACCTTGTACAAGGGTCTTTATTGTTTTACTTTGAGCCTTGCTTACATAACTCGACTTTTTAAGTGTTCTTTTTTGTTCGGTGGATTTTTTAGACAGAATATGTCTTCTACCCTGTTTTGACCTTTTGATAAGTCCAGATTTCTTTACTGAAAATCTCTTTTTTGCTGCACTATTTGTTTTTTGTTTTGGCATAATAATCTCCTCTTTTTTTGTTTTATTTTGCTTTTATTGGGGCTAAAATCATAAAAATGTTCCTACCCATAATCTCTGGGGCTTTTTCTATCACCCCGAAGTCCTTAACAATCTCGAAAAAGGAATTCATAATATCAACCCCTATCTCTGGTCGGGCTTGTTGCCTGCCTCTCATTCTGATAGTAACCTTAACCTTGTCACCACTTTCTAAAAACCTTCTTGCGTGGCGGGCTTTAATTTCTACATCGTGAGTGTCGATTGTCATGGACAACTGTACTTCTTTAATATCAACAGTTTTTTGTGCTTTGCGTTGCTCTTTTAACCTTTTGGCTTGCTCAAATTTAAACTTGCCATAGTCTATAATTTTGCAAACTGGTGGAGTTGCATTAGGGGAAATTAAAACCAAATCCAAGTTTTTCTCCTCCGCAATATTTAGAGCCTCGCTACTAGACATTATCCCCAACTGCTCGTTATTATCCCCTATAAGCCTTACTTGTGGGAACCTAATGTCACCGTTTAATAATTGTTGATTTTTAATAATAAATACCTCCTGTTTTCAGATATTTTCCACAAAAAAAGTGGGCAAAAGCCCACTTTTAAACAATCAAATGTAATTGTTTTAACCGTTTGAACGCAATTATTAAACGGTGAGAAGTGGAACTTCTTCTTGAAAACGTCTTAATGTTATCACAAGTTAAATGATAAGTCAAGTAGTTTGTTATATTTTTTTAGAATCTCTTTCCTGCTCAATATTTTTAATAAATTCTTCAAGACCGATACTACCCAAGTCCCCTTGCTTTCTACTCCTTACACATATATTTTTATTCTCCACTTCCTTTTCTCCTAAAATGAGCATATATGGTATTTTATTTAATTGAGCTTCTCTTATTTTTTTGCCGATTTTTTCATTTCTATCGTCCAATTCTACCCTAAATCCGTGAGATTCTAGTACGTCCTTTACACTATTTGCATACGGCAGAACAGCATCATTAATATTCAAAATTTTTATTTGAACTGGCGACAACCATAACGGGAATGCCCCCGCAAAGTTTTCGGTAATAATACCAATAAATCTATCTATTGACCCATAAATTACCCTATGAATCATAACAGGTTCTTTTTTTTCGTTGTCTTGGTCAACATACTCCAAATTAAATCTTTTAGGTAACTGCATATCTAATTGAATTGTTCCACACTGCCAAGTTCTGCCTAATGCGTCCTTTATATGAATATCAATTTTTGGCCCGTAAAAAGCCCCGTCACCTTCATTAATAATATATTCCTTTCCAATACTTTTTAGTGCATTTTTTAGTTTATCTTCGGCTTCTCGCCAAGTTTTTTCGTCACCAATATGGTCTTCTGGCATTGTTGAAATTTCCAAATGATAACTTAACCCAAAAGTAGTATAAATTTTATCTACCAACGACAAAACGTTTTTTACTTCACCTTCAATTTGGCTAGGTAGCATAAAGATATGAGCATCGTCTTGGGTAAAACTTCTAACCCTAAAAAGTCCGTGCAAAGTACCACTTGCCTCGTGTCTATGAACTTTACCTAATTCTCCAATACGTAAAGGAAATTCTTTATACGAGTGCATATTTTCTTTGTAGTAAAGCATACACCCCGGGCAATTCATAGGCTTTATAGCAAATTCACTATCTTCCATATTGAACGTATACATATTCTTTTTATAATGGTCCCAATGCCCAGAGAGTTCCCACAAAGACCTATCCATTGCAATAGGAGTTTCAATCTCTATATACCCTGCTTTTTTATGCTCTTGTCGCCAAAAATCTATTAATAAATTTTTTAGTACTACCCCATTTGGCATATAAAATGGCATTCCCTGAGCATAGTCAGATATGAAAAACAGCCCCAAATCCTTACCTAATTTTCTGTGATCTCTCTTTTTTGCTTCTTCAATCAACTTTTCGTGTTCTTCTAGTTCGTTTTTGTTTTCAAATCCATAGCAATATACTCTTTGAAGCATTTTATTTTTTTCGTCGCCCCGCCAGTATGCTCCGCTAACACGGCTAATTTTAAACGCAAAATCTTTAAGTGCACTTGAACTCTTTACGTGTGGTCCACGGCACAAATCGCACCAATCATCACCCAAAGAATAAATTGAAATAATTTCATTTTCACCAAGACCCATGATCAACTCTTGTTTATAAGGATTATCTTTAAAGATTTCTAGGGCTTGTTTTTTTGTCACTTCTTTCCTTTCAAATTTTTCATCTAACGAAATTATTCGTTTCATTTCTTTTTCTATTTTTTTAAAATCATCTGGGGTAATTATGTGCTCTATATCAAAATCATAATAAAAGCCATCGCTTATTGCTGGGCCAATGGTGTTTTTTGTTCCTGCAAAAAGTTTATCCACCGCCTTTGCAAGCACGTGAGAACAACTGTGTCTATACATCTCTAAATCTTTTTCTTTCATTCTTAAATCTCCCTTTTAAAAAAAATAACGTCCAATAACAATATATAAAACTGTTAAAGGACGAAAAAAACTTTCCGTGGTTCCACCTTTATTGCTAGGCAAAAGCCTAACCACTCTTGATATTAAGTTGTAAAAAGATTTGTGGTTTCACTAATAGATATTTTCTTATGAAAACTCTCAGCCTAAGATTTTCTTCTCTGTTTAGAACATTCTCTATGCTACTTGTCAAATCTCTATTGTTCACTATAATTATATAACTATTTTTTCCAAAGTCAACCACTTATTTACAGATTTCAACTCTTTTTGAAAAAAAACTATTAAGTTTATCGACTACACTACTCTTTTTATTATCAGTATGAAAAATAATTTTTTTTGGATTTAAAACAACAAGCGAAGCAAATAAATGCTTTTCATCATAAAAAATATTATTTTCTATTAAAAAATCATCAATTTTTTCGCCTTTTATGCCACAAATCATATAGCAATCCTTTTTACTAAAAACATTAACAGCATAACATCTATGTTCTAAGTTACTAATGATAAATTTGATAAGTTCTAAAAGATTATCGTCCGAATAGGTATATATTACGTTATCGTTCGCAATAGTAATTAACTCATTCCATTTATTTTTAAGCACCCCTAAAACAAAATCTATAAAGGAATCAAAATAGAAATGCTTTTTTAACTTTAATTTTTTTAAAATAATTTCTTTATCTAGATTACTATCAAAACAACAAAGGGCTTCCAAGTAAATTTGCATATAAAAATTATTGCCCCTTTTAAAATTAAGTTTAGATAAAATGTAATCTCGTTTATAATAAACTAAAATGGTTTCAGCAATCCTTTCCCGCAAATAATTTTTTAATTTTGCCTTATGTTCCTTTTTAACCGCAATTAATACAGAAAAAAATGAATTTGTTGAAATATTAACCAGTATACCACCTAATAGGTTAATAAACTTACAAACCCTTTTCATAAAACAATTTGCTACGTTAAAATTATTAAAATAAATACAAAACTCTACCATAGAACTACAACCTAACACTATTTTGTGTAGTAATTTAGGTTATACTCATAAAATTATGCAATATAATTTGTAATTTTTTATCAATTTTAAAAAAAATTTGTTAAAAATTTTTAAATTTTCATAATTGGCACAAAAACAAATAAATCACGACCTAAAATCGTGATTTATTATATAATTATTTTTTTATTTCATTAATGGGAACAAAACCACATCTCTAACTGACTCTTGATTAGTAAGCAATGTCATTAACCTATCAACCCCAAACCCAAGCCCAGAAATTGGTGGCATACCGTGTCCCATTGCCATTAAGAAATCTTCATCTAACTCCATAGCCTCATCGTCACCCTGTGCCCTTGCCTTTGACTGCTCTTCTAAGGCTTCACGTTGGACAATAGGGTCAACTAATTCAGAATAAGCCTTGCAAATTTCGTCACCACAAACCAGAACCTGAAACATATCTATGCGTCTTGGGTCTTCGTCGTTCCTTCTAGCCAGAGGGACTAAACAAGCCGGATAATTAAACAAAATTGTAGGTTGAACTATGTTATCTCTAATCTTTCTTTTATAAACAAAATCTATAACTCCTCCGACTGTTTTACAATCTTTAAAGTCATCTAGCTCAAATAGTTTAGTTTGAACAATCTTATTTTTTAAGTCATTGACATCGTCAAAGTTAAGGACATCAAAACCTAAAATTTCATTTATGGTTTTAGTGTAGTCAATACGTTTAAATTCTTTACCAAAGTCTAAAACGTTCCCTTTAAACTCCAAGGTCAAACTGCCATCGTCATTTATTGTCTTTATTGCTTCCCTTAAAAATTCAGTAAAAAACTTTATATTATCTTCAAAATTCCAATACGAAGCATACCATTCCACCATAGTAAATTCCTGCAAGTGACTAGGGTCCATACCTTCGTTTCTAAAACATTTTGCGACTTCAAAAACTCTATCAAATCCACCTGCAATAAGTTGTTTTAAATAAACCTCGGGAGCAATCCTTAAATTACAGATTTTATCAAGAGCATTATGTTTTGTAAAAAAAGGCTTTGCACTTGCCCCACACACTGCGCTTTGTAAAATAGGGGTTTCAACTTCTAAAAAACCATTTTTTTCTAAAAAAGACCTAATAAAACTCAAAAATTTACTGCGTTTTAAAAACACTTGCCTGCTTTGTTCATTACTGACAAGGTCCATACACCTTTCCCTATATCTTTGGTCTTGGTTAGTAAGCCCGTGAAATTTCTCTGGCAAAGGCAATATGGCCTTAGACAAAAGCACTAATTTATGTGCCCTAACTGTTTTTTCGCCAGTATGAGTTGTGTACAATTCACCTTCTACACCTACAAAGTCACCAATATCAACCATAGACTTAAAAAAGGCATAGTCTTCTTCCGAAACTTCATTTCTTGATATACTTGCTTGCAATCTCGCGTCTATATCCATAAGCGCAAAAAAACTGAGTTTGCCCATAATACGTCTAAAAACCATTCTTCCGCAAACCTTAACCTTTGTACCGTCTTCTAGTTTTTTTGCTTCTTCTAAGCGATTAGTCCTATCGAATTTATCTTTGTATACTATTACGCCTTGTTCTTTTAAACTTTTAACTTTTTGTAGTCTTACATCAATCTCGCTAGATAAATTATCCATTACTTGCTTCCTTTGTTATTCTTGTCAATATTTTGTTTTGCTTCTTCCTCGTCCATCAACTTGTTATAAACCTCAAAGACTTTATCTATGACGTCTATATCAGACACAAGGTTAAGATAATCGCCATCGTCTTCGTTGTCGCTTTCTACTATTTCAAAAACAAGTGCCTCATCTTCGCCTATTCCTTCCATTTGTTCAATAGGTTTTAAAATAGCATAAATGTCCTCTTCTATTGGAATAAGTGCTATTTGCTCAAATTTTACTTCTTCCCCCTTTTCGTTAAAAAGTGAAATTGGGCTTACATCGTCCTCATCAAAAAGTCTGTCAATAGGGCTTTTTTCTTCTTCACTCATTTTTACTTCTCCTTTAAATTGAATTTAAGTAGTCTTGCAAAATTATTGATGCAGAAAGTTTGTCTATATATTTTTTATAATCTTTGGGTTTTACATTGGAATTTTTTAAGATTTCTTCCGCCTCTACACTTGTAAGTCTTTCGTCTACAAAGGTGGTTTTAAGATTTGTTATTTGCTCTAATTTTAGTGCAAACTCCCTGGTTTTTTCCGCCCTATCACCTTCGCTACCATCCATATTAAGCGGAAGTCCTATCACAATTTCATCTACGTTATTAGAATTTGCTAAATTAAGCAAGTGCTGTAAATCTTTATCCAAATCTACCCTTAAATAAGTTTCATAAGCACTAGCAATAGTGTTTGTTAAATCACTAAACGCGATGCCTATTCGTCTTTCCCCATAATCAAGCCCCATTTTTCGCATAAAGACAAACTCCTTAGCAATATTTTACATAGTTATATTACCACATTTATTATATTTTTAAAAGTGTTTTTACAAAAAAATATTATAAAAAATATACCCCTACAAACACACAGTAAAGGTATATTTTATAAATCAAAAATACATTTGCCTAAGATTATAAATCTTAAAGCAATTTTTATTAGCCATTCATTTGATTCATAACTTCTTCGGCAAAGTTATCTTTTCTCTTTTCTAGCCCTTCACCCATTTCGTATCTAACAAATCTTCTTATACTTATTTTTTCGCCAATCTTTAAAGTGGCTTCTGTTATAAGGTCAGAAATTGTCTTTGATGGGTCTTTAACAAAATCTTGTTCCATTAGGCAAACTTCTTTATAGTACTTTTTAATCCTGCCTTCTACCATTTTTTCTGCTATGTTTTGTGGTTTGCCTTCATTTTTTGCCTGAGCAATAAGAATTGCTTTTTCCTTTTCCAAATTCTCTGCTGGGACATCTTCTATCCTAACAAATTCTGGTCTAGATGCTGCAATCTGCATAGCAACATCTTTAACAAGTTGATTAAAAGCATCACTTTTTGCAACAAAGTCAGTTTCACAATTTATTTCTACAAGGACACCAATTTTTCCGCCCATATGAATATAACTACCTACAACACCTTCGCCAGCAATTCTAGAAGCCTTTTTAGCGACAGATGCAATACCCTTTTCCCTAAGGTAAGCAATCGCCTTTTCCATATCTCCATTACTGGCTTGAAGTGCCTTTTGACAATCTTGAATACCAGCACCGGTTTTTGCTCTTAAATCTTTAATATCACTTGCATTTAACATATAAATTTCTCCTTAAATTTTATTCTTGTTTATTATCTGCGTTATCTAGCATTTCAGCCATATTAGATATTTCTTCGTTGTTAGTCATTTCTTCTTCACTAACTGTCCTTGGGGAAACGCCTTCCTTTGCCTCTATTACAGCATCTGCCATAGCACTAACGATAAGTTTAACACTCCTAATTGCATCATCGTTTGCTGGGATTGGATAATCAACATCATCTGGGTCACAATTTGTGTCCACAATACCTACAACAGGAATACCAAGAGTTCTTGCTTCTTTTACGGCGATATGCTCCTTCTTTGGGTCAACCACAAAGACTACACCCGGTAATTCTGCCATATCCTTTATACCACCAAGATTTTTTTCAAGTTTATCTCTTTCTGCTTTTAGTTTTGCAACTTCTTTTTTAGGTAAAAACTCAAACTCACCAACTTGTTCCATTTGATTTAATTTGTTGAGTCTAGCAACCCTAAGCCTAATGGTTTTAAAGTTTGTAAGTGTTCCGCCTAGCCAACGATTAACAATATAATACATTCCGCATCTTTGTGCTTCTTGCTCTATTGCCTCTTGTGCTTGCTTTTTTGTACCAACAAAAAGTACACTTTTACCACTAGCAACCATATCTCTTATAAAGAAATATGCACTGTCGCATAAATTTGAAGTATCTTCAAGGTTAATAATGTGAATATCATTCCTTGTAGTAAAGATGTACTTCTTCATCTTTGGGTTCCATTTATTAGATTGATGCCCAAAATGAACCCCCGCTTCTAGTAATTGTTTCATTGAAATTACTGCCATTAAAAAATCCTCCTATTCTTGTTAATCCTCCCAAAAGGTTCGTATGGCTCTGCCCCACACTAACACTTTTTGCATTAAATTTAAAACAAAAAGCACAAGAAAACCCCTTGGTGCGAATTTTTACGATTAGTATTCTACCACAATAAAAAAAATTATGCAATAGGTTTTACATAATTTTTTGTACATTATTTTTCTACACTATTATTTTTATAAGTTATTTTATATTGCCGTTTATATAAAATATAAAATTCTTAATTTAGTTCCAAAATTTAATTAAACTCGAATAAATTTAAGCCAACGTTTTTGTCAAAAGTTCTATCTATTTGCCCATCTATAATATCTACAACCATTTCACAAGTAGCGCTGATAATTGCCTTATTTAAATGCCCTCCAAAAACCTGCCCTTTATCATTACCCGCACTAAAATGTAAGTGCAAATACACTTCATTATTCATAGTAGTAATTGTCCCCACTAACGACACGATTTCGAAGTCACCAAAAAAAGAGTTAGAATAATATTTTTTTTCTTTTGTTTTAAAAACCCCAACAGTGAAGTCACAAACGGCACCAAGGGCAGAAATATTAGCCAATTTTATATTTTCTTTTACTGCTAAAAGTTTAACACTTTCTAAAATTTCTTCCCCCTTATCTAATCTAACAACAATTTTGTTGCCAAATCTCTTATACTCCATATTATTCCCCTTTAATCATCGCAACTTGTTCTCTTAAAAGTTTAAGTTTTAATCTTTTTTGCTTTTTAACATAATCTTTTTTTGCATCTTCAAAGGCTTCCCTAAGTAACAAAAAAGCAAAAGTTCTATCTTCTTCTATTCCACCTAATGCACTTGCAATCTCATCTTCATTAATTACTGCAAAGTCTATATCTTTGTCTTTTAACATTTCCATTGCTTCGTCAAAAATGGCCATAGTAACCGCGCCGCCAAAGACCTTAAAATTTGCATCTTTTATTATTCCGTCTTCAACTTTAAGGTAAATTTTTGCAGTTTCACCATTTTTTTCGTTTTGAGAAGAACCAACT
>CALWKG010000017.1 GCA_944381205.1 uncultured Clostridia bacterium | reverse complement strand
TTACCTTTACCAGCAGGAATAACCCCAGTGTATGTCAAAGGTTGGTATACTGCCACCTTTGAAGCAACGATATTTAACCCAGATAGGAGTGTCGCCACGGTACTAAACGAAGACGGTAACAAGGTAGTTATCCCACGTAGTTACCTTTACAATTACACCCCACTAACAAGCGGTAGTGTAAAGTATTTGCAAGATTACTATAACTTTGAAAAATTGGACGGAACAGTAGACTCTGCCACTCCTAGTGATACAGGATTATCCGCCAGAGACGATAGCAATGCGCAAACTACTCAGGCAAATATGTTGCAGTGGTCATCTAACTTAACTAAGACTTGGGAGAGTTCTTCATTATCATCACAATACCGCACTGTTAAGGGTGTACAAGGAGAAAATTATACTGCATACATATACAATCTTTTGTACCTTGTAAAATACGCAAACAATGACTCACAGGCGACAGTTGGATATGGTAATACCTACACTTATAGCCTTTATACTCCATCAGGTACCACAGTTACAACTGAAAGTGGTATGACAGTTACCACAGGAGTCACCACAGTAGACGGGTCATCTACCACAGACGTCTATGCTAGATATGAGTCAGAACGCGGAGGTGGAACAATAGGAGTATATGACTCATCTAGTAAAGGCTCAGCCACTTACGACCCAAACACTCACAAACTCTCGCAATCGGGCTTTAATAACGCGGGAATGAATTATGGATACAATGTTCAATACACCCACAATAACGACCCACAAGGATTATATACAACGCAGTTTTTAACATATACAACAGATAAGGGAAAAAGAGTTCTATTAGATGGCTACGTAGGTAGTGATAAGTACACATCGGTATTTTGCTTAGGACAAGCAAACCCTTGGGGGAATGTATGGACTTGGATATTTGGGGTGGCAGTTGCAAGTGATAGTGTAGATTTGTGGGCATATATAAATTATGAAGACTATGACTATACCACACAAAACTGGGTTACAAATAGCCAAAGTGGTGGCTCAAATGGAAGCATAAATTTTGATAGATTAGAAGATGCTAATTACATGAGGTTAAGTTATGCTCTACCAAATACGGAAGGTCGCTACAACTACTTAGGAACAAGCAGTATAACGTCAGAAACAGGCATAGAAAGTCTAATTGGTATGCCTACTAAGGATAGTGACCAAAACAGTGGTTTAGCAGATTACTACTATTGTAACAACTCAACTAGTTACACTTTTGGCTGTATTCGCGGTGGTGTTGCTAGTAGTAGTATAGATGCCGGAGTATTTTACTTTTCTGTTTATCATCGTCTTATTGGTTCTTATGGGTACCACGGCTTCCGCACTATGCTTATTTCTGTATAGTGATAATATATGGCACGTCATTTTTAGTAAAAAAACTTTTAAAAATGTAGAAATAACAGTACTTGCAAAAGTCTGTTAATTTTTTTGGAGCCCTGTACGTCATATTGAGTCTGCTTACTTGACGGGCAAGCGAAGGGTCCCCTATCTCAAAGACGTATGATAATATCTATATTTAGTCTATTTTTTATAATTCTTTAACTTTTTTGGGTTGATTAACTCTTTTTTATTTTCAATTAACCAATCAACTGTATCAAAAAGAGTTTCTTTTACATCTCGTGTAGTATAACCCAAAAATTCTTTTGCTTTTGAGTTATCAAAGTTGCAATTTACATTTAAAGTTTTTAGGGAATAGGCACTAAAAGAAGGTTTTTTGTGTCTTATTTTATAGTATGCTTCACTTAGTAAAGCAAAAGCCTTTGCAAACCACAGGGCAATCTTTGGCGGGAGTCTTTTTCTTCCTATTCGCTTGTTTACAATTTCTAGCATACGTCTTACTGAGCACATTTCACCACTTAGTATATAGCCTTCGCCACTTTTACCTTTTTCGCAGGCAAGAAGTATTCCCCTTGCGACATCTCTGACGTCAACAAAGTTGTATCCACCTTTTACGTATGCGAGTAATTTTCCGTTTATATGGTCTATTATTACTTGTCCAATATCACTAATTTTGTAGTCGTATGGGCCAATTATCCCTGATGGGTAAACAATGGTTGCGTTTAGACCTTCGGCGCATTTTTCAAAAACATATCCAGTTGCTACTGTCTTACTTTTTGCATAGGCACCAATAATTTTATTCTCGTCAAATTCGGTTGGTTCTTTTAGCAAAGTTGTTTCATTTTCTCCTGCCTGAATGGTGTGTACCGAACTTGTATATATAAGTCTAGCACCTTTTTCTAAGCAAACGTCTGCGACGTTTTTAGTACCATTTATGTTTACGTCACGCAACAAAGTGTTAGTCTTGCTAGAAACGTCTATAATGCCCGCCATATGTATAACAATGCAATCGCTATCAATATTTTTTTCAAGAAACTCTCTATCCCTAACATCGCCGTACTCAATTTTAATATTTAAGTTTTCAAGTGGGGATAAATCTTCATTAGGTAGTAAAAGTACTTTTACGTTGTGATTATTTTGCAAAAGCATTTTTACGACCACATTTCCCAAATGTCCGGTAGCACCGGTTACGACATAGTTTGACATTTTTGCCTCCAAATAATTTTAATTTATAATTTTTTACTAAAATTTTATCATTTTTTTTCTAAAATTTTATTAAAAATTAATGAAATTATTATCGATTTTTAACACTTTTTTTATCACTTTTATTTTTTTTTGATTGTGATTTGACTTTTGCAGATTGTGTTGCTTTTGTCATTGTAGATTTTGAGTTGCTAGTCTTTTTTATTTTTGTTGAAGCAAGTTTTGAACTACCGTTTTTATCAGTTTTTATTTTGTTATTTAGATTAGCATTTGACTTATTGCTTTTCTTGTTTTTTTGAACCGCCCTTGTTAGAGTTGATTTTTGGCTAGGGGTTTTAGTTATGACGGGTTTTATTAAAGCGGTTGTTGTTTTGCCACTTTTTAAATTGTTTTCTATCTTTAAAATTTGCTGTTTATTTTTTTCGATAGTTTTAACAATTAGGTTAAGAGTTTTTATCTTGTGTAGCCACCAATCTCTGCTCCATATTCTCATTATATCCCAACCGCGAGATTTTAAAAAGGTTGGTCTAAAAACATCTCTTTCTAGTACAGAATCAGAACTTTCGTAAGCGGAATAATCACATTCTAGTCCAAGCAAGTATTTGTCAGATTTTTTATCATAAATCGCAACACTTATTTTATAGTCTGTGTTGCCAAGATTCGTTTCGACCTTATAACCCAATTTTTCTAGTTCGCTCTTTATTTGTTCTTCTATTCCACCCAATTTTTTTACACTGGTTTTAGGTTCTAGTTGAGTGTTGATATTGTCAAGTATAATTTTTGCTTCCAAAGTACTACCATTAGATACAGCCCTTACATATTTTAAGTAGTTTTTAAAGATTTTAGGCCCCGCATTTTTAGTACTTTCTACATTTAATTCTTCTGGTTCAATGCTTGTCACGACATATATTTTTTCTTTTGCACGTGTTATTGCAACATTAAGCCTGTTTTCTCCGCCCTCGGTGGATAGAGGCCCAAAGTGAGCCACCACCTTTCCGTATTCGTTTCGAGCATAGCCAATGCTAAAAATAATAATATCTCTTTCATCACCTTGTACATTTTCTAGGTTTTTTACAAATAGGCTTATGTCTTCACCATTTTCTTTGCGGTTTTGCTCTTTTAGTATAAAATCTCTAAATTTAGGGTTTTTGTTGCACTCCATATCAATTGCGTCTTCAATCGCACTTTCTTGCTCAGTATTAAAAGTAATAATACCTATTGACTGCTTGTTTTTGCGTGAAGAAAAAATCTTTTTTAAGACGTCAACCACCGCTTTTGCTTCTTCTTTATTGCTTCTATTTAACCAAAAGCCGTTTACCTTTATCCTTTGTATTGGTTTTTGACGGATATTTTTACAGGTGTTTGGAGAAACTTGCAACCTTCCGTCATAAAAGGTTTTATTAGAAAAGTTGATTAATTCTTCGTTTTTGCTTCTATAATGGTAGGTTAGGTTTGTGCTTTTAAACCTTGTCATTGCAAGGTCTAGCAAACTTTCTACTTCTAGTGCCGCTTGTGTGGAGTAGTCTAATTCATCGTCTAAGTCACTGCCCATATATCGTTTCATAAAGGTTGCAGTTGGTCTAAGTTGCTTTGAGTCCCCAGCGACTACAATATTTTTGCCACGATAAATAACGGGAAGGGTATTTTCTATAAAGACTTGTGATGCTTCGTCAAATAAAACTAAGTCAAAAAGGTTTTTTACCAGTGGTAAAATTGTGCATACACTTTCTGGCGAGAGCAACCAACAAGGGAATAACTTAAATAGATATTCGCCATATACTTCCATAAACTTTCGTATAGGCCACTGGTTTTGTTGCTTGGTTACTTGGTACAAAAAGTTTTTGTTTTCTGGGTCTTTTTCAAAAAATTCTTTGTACTCTTCAACAAATTTTTCAGCACAAAGGTCTTTTGATATTTGCCTTAAATCGCCTTTTAGCGAAATTATTCTATTTTTTATGTTCTCGTAATCAATAATTTTAGATAGTTCGTTTTTGTACTTGTCTTCCAATTCGCTTGCTTCGTGATAGACCCTAATGTTTTCTAGTCTTTCTATTGTTTCTAAATATCTTGCCTTATTATCTGCGTTTTTGTATGCAAATTTTAGGATTGTTTTTTCGTCATCTGTTAATTGTCCTAATGTTAGGTTTAAATCTCGTAGGTCTACATAATTTTCTAGTGCTTTTGCTAATAGCCTTAGATATAAGGTATTGCCGTTTAAAATATTGTCTATCATCATAGCATAGCCATTTTCAGTAAGCACATCTTGTAAAAATTTAAAATCTGCTGTGTATTCGTTTATAGCATCAAGTGTTTTATAAAATTCTTTTGAAATTTCATCTTCCTTTTGACGTAATTTTTTTAGAGTAAATGGCAGGGCAGGAAGCAAAACCAAACTTGTATAATAGGCTTTATATGTGTTAGGATATTCGTTTTTGCCTACAAATTTAACTAGTTTGTCCAGATTGTTTGTTTGCAACTTATTGTCTATATAAAATGCTATTAGTTGTCTGGAATTAGAATATTTTGACATATCAAATGGAGTTATCCTAGAACTTAAAAGGCGATTTAATTTTGCCAAAGTTTGATTCACTATGTGGAATTCCAAATTGCTTTTTATGTTATCTACAAATGGATTATATTTTTTTGCTTCCACAAATTTATAATACAACTCGGCTTTATTTTTTTCCTTTATAAGCCTTAGGCTATCACTTAATACAGGGTAGGAAATTTGCATAAGTTTTTTGTCTTTTAGCATATTTTGGTATATTGTGTATTCATAACTATTTTTACCAATAATTTGTGAAAACGCATACATTTGTTGCAATGATAGCCCAAAGTTAGTTGGTTTAAAAAGTACGTCACTAATAGTTTTTAGTTGTTCTTCTTCAAGGTTTAGTTTTTCTTGAATCTCGTTATACTTATCTATTGAAGCATTTGGGGTATATTTTGTTATTTGGTCGTGGGCAGTCTTTACACGTTCGTAAAAAGCGACCTTATTTTTTTCTGGGTCGGTTATAAAAATAACTTTATTGTTTAAGGTTCCTAGTCTGTTATAAACAACGTCTAGCGCTGCCTTTTTTTGCGATACAACTAAAACTCTTTTATTTTTGCAAATTGCATCGGTTATAATGTTTACAATAGTTTGCGATTTACCCGTTCCCGGAGGGCCATAAATAACCATATTGCCATATTTATTTATATTGTATATGGCTTGTTCTTGCGCATAATCTAAATTTCCTACGGTAAAGAGATTGTCATTAACTTTTTTTATCTTTTTTGGTGCTTTTGTATATAGTAATTCGTTAATGGCCTCGTTAGTTAATAGCCTTTTTTCTAGCAAACTATAATCGTTGTAGATTGAGTTTGCAAGTGGGTATCTACCTAATACGCAAAGGTTTTTAACTTCTAGGGTAGAACTATACATAGGCTCTTTTGCTTTTTCAAAATCAAAAAAACCCTTTCTCGTATTATATGTAATTTTTATGCCGTTGTTTCTAAGATAGTTTACTACGTCACCAATGGTTTTAAATCTGCCATACAAACTACCCTTAAACTCCATATCCATATCTTCTAGTTTTAGCCTGTGTTGCTTGGCGTATGCAAGAATTAAAACTTTGTTTAATTGGATAGGCTCATCACGTTTTATAGAAATTTCAACAGTAGTTTCGTCTGGGATATCCACACTCACAGGGAATAATAGTAGCGGCGCTTTTACCTGCATATCTTTACCTATATAGCCTTGCACAAAAGGATACCCTACAAAAAGTTCATATCTGCCCGTTTCTTTGGCTATTTCTTCAACTTCACGTTTCAAACTTTTTACGGCATTAACCTGCGAGATAAGTGCTCTTTTTATGCTTTCTCGTTTTTGCCTTTCTAGTTTAAAACTTTCTTGGCTTTTTTCTTTTCCGGTTAGGGAAGATATTCTTTCTGTTTCTCTTGCAAATTGTTGCTCAACCCCAAGATTTTTGGCAATTCTATCTTTATCTTCTTTTTTAATAAGAGAGAATGAGTACTTCTTTTCTTTCCATAAGAACTCAATAAATTCGCCTATTGTTTCGTAATCGTATTCAAACAGTTTGCCTATATCAAAACTATTTTTTTTGCTAATGCGCTTAGAAAACAAACTCCTATTTTTCCCACTAATTTCTACTAATCTTTCTTTATAATATGTGTAAATTGATTTCATTTTTTCCTCACAAGTTATAGTTTATCAAATATGCGCCAAAATTAATAGCATTTTAAAGCAATTTGTTTTAATAAAAAAAATTTTTTTATTACATAAAATCATTTCTTTACCTTTTTTATTTTGACTTTAACTAGCAAATTCTTTTATAATATTTTTAATGGAAAACAATAATGAAAGCGAAAAAATAAATCGTGATGATTTAAACGAGATGGAAAGTACTAATAATGGTAGAATATCGTCTAACGAAGATAATATAACTACATCATCTCAAAGTATAGAAGATTTAGAAAACTTACACACAAGCGAAATACAATATGATAGCAAATCTCAGGTTTTTAAAGCAGGTATTCTTGGGATATTTATAGGACTGGCAGTAATTGTCCCTGGGGTTAGCGGTTCTGCTGTTGCAATTATGTTTAAAATGTACGAAAGTCTTTTGTATTCTTTTTCTAATATATTTAAAAAGTTTAAAAAATGCTTTCTATTTTTATTGCCTATTTTACTTGGGGCAGTAGTTGGATTGGCAATTGGTTTTTTTGGAATAAGGGCGCTTTTAAATGTTTTGCCTTTTATAGTTATTTGTTTTTTTGCAGGGCTTATGTTTGGGGCGTATCCAGCGGTTTTAGACCAAATAAAAGGTCAAAAAGTTACTGTTAAAAATACATTATTGTTCTTAATTGGACTTATAATCCCAATACTAATTTCTGTTTTTTCAGTATTTCAAAATGTCATTTCAAAAGACCTTATAAATTTACAATTTTACCACTATATTATTTTTTTAGTACTTGGATTTCTGGTTGCCTTAACACAACTTGTCCCGGGACTTAGTGCAACGGCGATACTAATGTCGGTGGGATATTTTACACCGCTAATGAATTCGGTTAGCATTAGTTATTTTAAACAAAATCCTATGATATTTGTTGTTTATGCGATGTTAGGTATTGGATTTTTAATAGGTATTTTTGTCGTATCAAAAGTAATGAACAAATGTTTAACTAGGTTTAGAGTACCCACCTTTTGTTTGGTGGCGGGATTGTCGCTAGGGTCTATTGTAACAATGTTTTTTAATCCGGAAGTTGTTAGTGTTTATCGCTCTTTTGGGGATAATATGTTACTTGATTTGTTAGTTGGAGTGGTGGTATTTGTAGTAGGGGTAATATTAGCATATCTTTTTGTTAGATATGAAAGAAAGATTGACAAAAAAAATAAGTCTTAGTCGTATTGGCTAAGACCTATTTTTAATTGCTATTTAATTTCAATTTTTGTAGAAGAATCAATTTGCTTTTGATTTTTTGGAACGATAATTTGCAGGACTCCATTTTCTAGTTTTGCATCGATTTCGCTTTGTTTAATATCTCCCACATAAAAAGACCTAGAAAAACTCCCATAAGACCTTTCGCGCCTGATAAAGTTTTCTTTTTTATTTTCTTCGTTTTGGTGATGTTCACGATGAGCCTCTATGGTTAAATAGCCGTTGTTAAGAGTTAAATTCACATCTTTTTTATCAATACCCGGCATTTCAACGTCAATTACATAGTCCTTTTCTCTTTCCTTAACATCGGTTTTCATCATATTGCTTAATTTTTTAAGTTCGTGCCTATTTAGCATTGGCTCATCAAAAAAATCATCAAACAATGGGTCAAAAAATCCAAACAAATGGTTGTTTTCTCCGCGTGGAATTAAATCAAATTTTTCTTTTTTCATAATATTTTACCTCCCTTGCAAGTTAGGTTTTCCTAATTTGCAACACATATTATAGTCCAAAATTACTACTTGTTAAGTGTTTTTTAGGATTTTTTTATTTTTGTGCAAAATGGCAGTTTTTGTGCCTATAAAAAGTCTAAAATTTTACAAAAAATTATTTTTTTGTGAGTAAAAATTCTTATATTGTTGGGATTTATAAGTTATTTTGTTTGACGGCTGTGTAAATATTTGTGTATTATAAAGTAACAAAGTTTAAAAAAGGGGGAAGTTAATGGACGAAAATCCACAAAATCAAGATGTAAAAAGTAGCACTAGTTTGTCAGAAAATTTGGGTACCACTCAGGCAATAAGCAATGTAAATGTCGGTGCGAGTTCGGATAAAAAAAGCACAGGGCTATTTATTGCTGGGGTAATATTTTTATTGCTAGAAATTTTATTTTTATCTCTTTTTGCTATGATGGCAATAAAGTTTTTTACTGCGACCGAAGCGGGAGAGCAGGTAGGGGGAGTTATTGGCGCTGCGATTTATATGGTCTATTTTGGGTTTCCTTGTGTAGTATTTGGCATAGTCGCTAGCATCTTAAATGGGTTGTCTTTTAAAAATGCAACAAAGTTAAAAGTTTTAAAATTAATAGCGATGATTTTGTCTATTTTATTGCTTGTAGCAGACATAGTTTTTATTATGGTTTTTATGTTGTAAACAAAAATTTATTTCGAATACAAAAACAACTTTATTCACAAAAACAACCTAAATGCGAACAAGTTTTTAAACGACAATATAGATTTATACTAAAAAACTTACCATAGTTGAACTGGTAAGTTTTTTAATGCCTTTTGGTTTTTGATTATACTAAAATAAGTAATAGTAACTTTATGGTCGAAATAGTGGGATTCGAACCCACGGCCTTACGGTCCCGAACCGCACGCGCTACCGGACTGCGCTATATTTCGTAAACATTAGATTAATTTTTTTATAAGATTTTAATTTATTAATCTAATTGTGACCATATTATATATTAAGTTGTCTTTTTTATCAAGGGAATTAAAAAGGAAATAAATT
This sequence comes from uncultured Clostridia bacterium, assembly GCA_944381205.1. Classification (GTDB taxonomy): domain Bacteria; phylum Bacillota; class Clostridia; order Christensenellales; family UBA1242; genus UBA7862. The sequence goes on along the minus strand of CALWKG010000017.1, from coordinate 3,376 downwards.
TTAAATATTTTTGCGAGTTAAAATTAGGTTAAATTTTTCTTTTAAAAAATTAGTTATTTTCAAGTTGATAAAATTAAATTTTTTAACTTGTTAAGTTAAGATTCTTGCTCGTTGATTAAGTTTATTTATTTAAAATTTTTTGTAAATAGTTTCTCATTTGTTCGTCTTTGCAGTTTTTAAAAAACACTTCTTTAAAATAAGGATAATCTATTGTTTCTCTCAAAAATTTTTGGTCTATATTTTTTAAAATATCAATCATTTTAACATAGGTTACGTTTTTTATTTCGTCCAAAATTAATTTGTTTTGTTTCTCTGGGGCTGCTCTTTCTAGGGGATAGCCATTCCCGCCACTGGTAGATAATAGTTTATCAAACATATTTTCTAGGTCTAGTTCTGCACCCCAGCCAAAGCCCTTTGCAAAGGCAAAACTGGCAGAATTTCCATCATTAATTTCTCTAAACATAAAGGCATCACTTGGGTCTGTAATATGCCCGCAAATAACTCCGGGGAAACTGTTTAGGGCTAGCATTGCTCCTTGTCCTGTTCCACAACCAGTGATAACAAAATCCACTATTTTTGCGTTTAATAGTATACCCGCCAACAACCCAGATTTTACGTATGTTAAACTGTGTTCGTCATCAGCGCTGTACATTCCAAAATTTAAAACACTATCTCCATATTTATTTGCTACTTTGCATAAAGTATCATAGATTAGTTTGTTTTTTCCTGCTTGGCTGTTTTCGTTAATAAGTGCTATTTTCATAAATAATCTCCTTCTGTTATAAAAATACTTTATTTAAAATTTATTTGCAAATCATAATTAAACAAAATTGTTTACATAATCATTTGTTTTAAAAGAATTATCAAAAGTTTTATATTCTTGTATTAAAAAGCATAGGGTCATTATGTTTTTAGTCTTTAAATAATTTAGTAAGATTATATGTTTTAAATAAAAAACTTTGTATATTTTAGTTCAAAAGTAGCAATTTTGTATGCCTTAAAATTTTAAAAACCGCACCAAAAAGACTACTACTTTGGCGCGGTAAAATCATTGGCGGAGAGCATTCCTGCTTTGACAAACTCTGTGTTTTTTTATTAACAGTCTGTAAAGACTGTTGTTCGACTTCTTCTATATTATCTGGTATTCCTAACTTATTTGGTGGTGTAGGTACTTGATTTGTAAAGTTATATGTTATAACTATTTTGTCTTTATAGAGTAGTATTTCTCTAATAAAACTCTTTACAATTTCTTTGCGAATATTTATGTTCTGTATATCTCCACATATAATACCTCTAAGATAACTTATAATATTCTCTTTTGTTAAGAATGTATATGACCTTTGTTTCTCTTGTTCAATATCAAAATCAAGTTGAGATATTTGGACTTCAAGTTCTTTAAGTCTAATTTTTGTTTGCTCTGTAATTATTCCTTGTTCAATGGCAGATATTAAATTATTTGATGCTTTAAGCAAATCATTCCTTTTGCTTTCTAATGATTTTACATTGCTTTCTTTTTTATTTATAATCTCGTGTTTTTTAAGAATTAACTCGGCTATTTGTTCCATACTGTTAGAAGCATATAGCAAATTCCAAGTTATTGACATTACATAATCTTCTAAATATTGTTTTGAAATCGCTTTGAATTGACATTTGCTATGTTTCCTTCTACGACTTAAACAGTTGTAATAATAGTGTATTGCTCCTGTTTTGCTTGTTCCACTTTCTCCAACCATTTTAGTTTTACATTCGCCACAAAATAGTTTTCCAGAAAGCAAGAAATCATAAATATCTTTTTTCCTGCCAGGTGCGTGTTTATTAGCATTTCTTATATCTTGCACTTTTTGCCAAGTTATTTCATCAATGATTGCTGGATAGATATTTGTGTATATAGTATCGTCGTGCTTTATTTTTCCTACATATTTTGTATTACATATCATTTTATAAATTTTAGGTGCGTCAATAAGTACACCTTTTTTTGTTCTTATGCCTCTTTCTTTTAAGTCTTTTGCTATTGAAACAGCTGTAAACCCTTGTGAGTATTTTGTAAATATTTCTTTAACAATTTCTGCTTCATTAGGATTTATAACATTCTTTTTATCCACAACATCATATCCATAAAGTTGATTACCACCTGTAAAGTTTCCTTTAAGATAACTTTCTTTTAACCCACGAAGTACCTTTTGAGAAAGTTCTGCCGAATAGTATTGATTCATACCTTCAAGCAAGCTTTCAAGAATTATTCCTTCTGGTGTGTCAGGTATGTTTTCCATTGCAGAGATAACTTTAACTCCATTGTTGCTTAAAGTATGCTTGTGTATTGTTGTTTCATATTTATTCCTTGAAAATCTATCTAACTTATACACAATTACATAGTCCCATTGTTTCTTGTTGCTATCTTTAATCATTCGCTGAAAGTCTGGACGATTGTCATTTGTCCCTGTCATTGCTCTATCTATATAGGTATCAACTATTATAATATCATTGTTTTTTGCATACTGTTGACAAACTCTAAGTTGTCCCTCAATAGATTGTTCGTTTTGACTATCGCTTGAATATCTTGCGTAAATAACTGCTGTCTTCATTCTTTTACCTCCAAAATTTTGCTTTGATTGGAGAATAATATTTTGTTTAAAAAATTAGAATGAAAAGTCATAAACTCGACTTTTACTTTACTCGTAATCTTTTTTAAATAAGCAAGAAAGTTATAGATTGAACTTAATCTCAACTTATACTTACTTAATCTTTTCTTAACTTGTTTTCTAAACATATATTTTCTCCTTTGTCATTTTTTTGACACCCACCAAAAATCAGAGAATGGTGCAGTTGACAAAGAAAAAGAAAAAAATATTGTCTTTTAGATTTTTCATTTTTATGGTTTAAGCAATAATTTTTTCCTTTGCCAACAAGGCATTCTCTGATATACTCTCGTTCTCAAAAAAAAGAGAAAGCCAACCTACTGACAAAGGAGAAACTTATACTGCAAGAAAAAACAAGTTTGTTCAAGTCTGTTCAATTCAATAAAAGAAAAGTCTTTGTAAAGTATTAGTAAACTACGGATAAAGTTTAATATTGTTCATTCCTTTCTTTTTTTTAACTCGCTATATTTGTGTTGTAGATAGCAAATGGAGGTTAAAATGAAAGAAAAAAGAACTGAATTGACTGAAATGGAAATTGTGCATAACGAATTCCCTAAACTTGCAAATATTCCGAAAGATATTTTAAATCTATTTATCTCTTGTTTAGAATTTGAAATTAGAGATTATTACAAGAATGGAATAGATAAGCCGAAAGTTCCACCATAAAAATTTGGAAAAAGTTGTTAAAAGGGGTTGACTTTTTAGAATATATGTTCTATAATCTTCCTATCGTGGACAAA
>CALWKG010000016.1 GCA_944381205.1 uncultured Clostridia bacterium | reverse complement strand
CCTTTCTTTTGTATTTTATTTCATTTTACATATTGTTATGTGTGTAAAGTCTTAATTAAGTTAAATGTATTAAATTAGGTAGTATGTGGTTATGATATGAGTTGCGCGTCTTTGAGATAGGGGGATTCTTCGCTTCGCTCAGAATGACGGATAAGCCCTGTGGGATTCTTCGAAAGCCGGTCACGTGAGCCCATCTCAGAATGACGGAATAATACATCGTATGTTAAACGTGCCGTTAAGTATTGTTGTTTGACTAACGAAAAACCTTGAAGTTTCGCATTTTTGTATTGTTTGTTTTTATCACACGCACCGGTTCTCTTAATGCTACCCCCCCCCCCCCCCTAATTGTTAATCCTTTTTTTCCGTTTTCCTTTTTTTTCTAATAATTTTTTTTCCCTTTATTTTTTTTTTTCTTTTATCCCCCCCCCCGGTTTTTTTTATTCCCCCCCCCCCCCCCCCCGCCTAATTGTCAATCGTTTTATCCTGTTTTCCTTTATTTTCTACTAATTTTTTCTCCCTTTAATGCTTTTTTCCTTTTTTTACTCTCTTTTCCCTTTATACTGGTATTAGTCTACATTCTTTCTTCTCTTTTTGCAATTATTTTTATCCATTTTATTCTTTTTACCTTTTACTTCTTTTTTATCTTTCGTTTCTTTCCTTTTACTTATCCTTTTTGAATAAAATTATCCATTTTTACTATCACCCTTTACAAATTACTTTTGGGTGTTTTTGCTACCTTTTTTTTGTTTAATTCAACAGGCACTTATTAATAAAAAAAACACAATATTTGTACATTACAAATACTGTGTTTTATAAATCTATTATAAAATACAACAAAAACTTTTTTTTAAGTTTTATTTATGTTTAGGTTTACTTTAATTGTTGCCGTGGAACTAACACACAATCTACCATAACCTTCAAACGCAGCGGAAACGGTTGGTTTTTCGTACCCTATTCTATACTGGCTAACATATTGTGCATATTCTTCGCCATCTTCATAGTCTAAATCTGTTGGATTAATCCTTTCTCCCGGAGCAAAATTAAACTCCGCATCTTTGGTTGCAAAAAGTCGAGAACTAAGGTGTTCTACAATTCCATTTAAGGTAATATTTACAACTTGATTTTTTGCGTTAATAGTATTTTCATAGGTTTGCCTTTGTTGTGTACTTATTGCACAAAAGGAAACATTGACACTGTTATTACTAGTTTCCGCTAACACGTTTACGGAAATTTTTCCGCTTATATTTTGAAGGTTTATAGGGGCATCTTGCACATAAATACAAGTTAAGGTTTGATTATTAGGGGAATTAGACTCCACATAGTTTAGGCTAATTGCACCTGTATCGGAATACGCGTAGACACTACTATCTACGTCTATTTTGTTGGCACTTATTTTTCCAGTAGTGCTTGAAAACGAAGTTGTTCCTATTAACTCGCCAATGTTTACATAACCACTACCGACCTGAAAAGTACTACTATTTGTTTGTCTATTTTCTAGACAAGAAATTGTTATTCTGTTTGAAACATTATCCCCCACATCTAGCAACGAAACGTAGCCATAAATATGATTAAAATTAAAGGTTGAGTTGTTACTACTTAAAAGTACTTCGCAAGAATTAACTGGGCTACCTATGGTGTTAAAATTAAAATCTCCTTTTTGACAATCGACATCTAAGTTTCCATCTAAAACATTTACATTAATACTAGGTTCTCCACTAGCATTAACTACAAACCCGTTTTTTAAACTAATCAGTGCATCGTTGTTTTGATTAGTAAACGAAAATCTACCTGAGTTAGTATTAAAAACAATTTTATTAGAAACCAATTCATTAGCAGAATTAAATATAACCGAGCCATTTACGGTGGTGAAATTGTAGTTATCAATTTGCGGGACAGGGATTTCGTCTGACTGAGTATTAACATTAATCTCGCCGTGTTCACCCGTTTGCAAATAAAGGCTAGTTGAGTCTATAACGTAGGTTGTTGTATTATCTTTATCTGCTTCCTTTGCATTATAGGTTACATTACCGTACTGAGATTTAATAAAGACAACCTCATATTGTCTAACTGGCAACAAAATAGTAATTGATGAATTACTTTTTACAGTAAAGCCACTAGGTTCAGTTAAAGTCACAACCAAACTTTTACAATCTTGAATATTTTCGTCATAAGACTCTTGCTTATAATCTGCCTTAAAAGAATAATCGGCAGAAATTGTCTTTGTTATGCCTGAAACCTGTTGCGAATACAAAATTTGCAGGTCTTCACCCTGAGTATTTGGTTTAACGGTCACGTTTGGATTATTCGTTTCAAATTTAAAGGCTATTACTTCGTTACCCGACAGGTCGGTCGGGGTAAATTTTTCTTCTATCTGATTTTCCATTCGTATGTACTCGTAGCCCAAAATTTCTGTACCCGGCGAGAAAAATAATATTGCAAAACAAATTATAACTATCGCCACAAAAATAGCAAGTATGACAAACAAATAAGCAAAAAACCTTTTTACTCCACTCATAATTTCTCCTTTTTTATTTGTTTTCTATAATCGCTTTAATCCTTCTAACTCCGGCACTACTAGATTCTTCCTTAACAATTTTAAAATGCCCTAACTCACCTGTATTTTTTGCGTGTGGGCCACCGCAAATTTCTTTACTTACGTCGTCTATAATATAAACTTTTACCTTATCTCCATATTTATTATCAAAAATACCCAATGCCCCAATTGCTCTTGCCTGCTCTAAGGTCATTTCTTGGCACACTACGGGGATATTTCTGTTTATCGCATCATTGACAAAGTCTTCTACCTTTTGTTTTTCTTCGTCAGTTAACTTATGGTCACAATTAAAGTCAAATCTTAACCTTTCGCTTGTAATATTGCTACCCTTTTGGTGAATGTCGCTACTTACTATCTTTCTTAGCCCTGCTTGGAGCAAATGAACAGCAGTGTGAAGCCGTGTAGTCTGCTCACTTGTATCTGCAAGTCCACCCTTAAACACCTTATCGTTATTTGCTTTGCTTTTTTCTTGGTGATTTTTAAAAGCCTCGTCATAGCCCTTTTCATCAACCGTAAGCCCACGTTCGCTAGCAAGTTCCTTAGTGAGTTCTAGCGGGAAGCCAAAAGTATCGTACAATCTAAAAGCAGTCTTACCGTTTAGTACCCCTTGTTTAGAGTACTGAGCGACCTTTTCAAACTCCCTAATGCCCTGTGATAAAGTTTTAGAAAACTTTTCGTTTTCAAGTGATATTTGTTTTTCAATCTCCAATCTATTTTTTTCTAACTCTGGATAAAAATCTTTATAAATATCTACAATAACTTTTACAAGTTCAGTTAATCTTTCCCCTGCAAAATCTAGATTTCGGGCACTATTCATAGCCCTTCTAAGCAATCTTCTTAAAACGTATCCCTGCTGAACATTAAGCGGAACGACTCCATCACTAATCATAAAAACCGATGCTCTTATATGGTCTGCAATAATGCGCATATTCCTTGTTATTTCTTTATTTTCTTTGTATTCGTGTTTAGAGATTTCTTCTATTTTTTTTATTATAGGGCTAAAAAGTTCGCTATCATAAACGCTACTAAGACCATTAGAAATATAGAGTAATCTATCAAAGCCAAAGCCCGTATCAACATTTTTTTGTGGATTTTGAACTAGTGTCCCATCAGAATGTTTTATATACTGCATAAAAACATCATTACCTATCTCAATATACTTGCCACAACTACACGCAGGCGAACAACTATCGCAACACTTTGGTTTGCCAGTATCTATAAACATCTCACTATCTGGACCGCACGGCCCCACATTACTTGCTAAAATCCACCAGTTGTGTTCCTTACCCAAAAAGAAAATTTGAGAATCTTTAAGTCCGCAATTTTTCCAAGCCTCATAAGATTCGGTATCCCTTGGGGTATTTTCATCACCCGCAAAAACAGTAACCGCCAACTCGTCCTTATTAATATTTAAATACTTTGGGCTTGTTAAAAATTCGTAACTCCACGCAATCTTTTGCTCTTTAAAATAATCCCCTAAACTCCAATTACCTAACATTTCAAAAAAAGTGCAATGGTAATCATCACCCACGTCGTCTATATCGCCCGTTCTCACACATTTTTGGATATCGACTAGTCTTTTGCCACTAGGGTGCTTTTCGCCCAACAAATATGGCACTAGCGGGTGCATACCTGCGGTAGTAAACAAAACGGACGGGTCGTTTTCTGGCACGAGAGAAGCAGAAGGTATAAACGCGTGTCCCCTATCTGTGTAAAAATTTATCCACATTTCTCTTAATTGTTTTGCTGTTAGTTTTTTCATATTTTGTCCTTCTTTTAAAAATCGATATCATCTTCTTTCGGGGCAGTGGCTTCTAGGCTTTGAACCTCGCTACTTTTATTTAAATCAACAAAAGTTGTTATTTCTGGAATCCACTTAACCTTTACATTTGCCAAAGGCCCATTCCTGTGCTTAGCAATAATGATTTCACGAGTATTAGGGCCGTCTTCTGTTTCGTCACCATAAAAAGATGAGTTATAAATAAACATAACAATATCCGCGTCCTGTTCTATTGCTCCACTTTCCCTAAGATCACTCAAAACTGGCCTATGGTCGTCTTTACGTTTATCTACGTCACGAGATAACTGCGACAATAAAATTATTGGCACTTGAAGTTCCTTTGCGGCTATTTTAAGGCTACGGGTTAAATCCCCTATCTCTTGCTGTCTATTACTATCCCTACTGGTTTTATTAGAACTCATAAGTTGCAAATAATCTATCATAACTAAGTCAAGTCCTTGTTCTCTTTTAAGACGTCTACACTTGCTTAAAATTTCCGTTGGAGTATTAAGTGATGAATCGTCTATGTAAATTTTTGTATTACTCAACTTTTTGTTGCCTTCCCAAAGAGCCTTCCAATCGGATTGGTCTAACTTGCCTGTTAATGCCTTTTGCATATTAACCCCACTAATAGAACAAAGTGTCCTTTGGGCAAGTTGTTCTTTGGGCATTTCTAGTGAAAACACAGCACAACTACATTTTCCATATAATGCTGCGTGGTTAACTATATTCATAGCAAGACTTGTTTTACCAAAAGATGGCCTTGCGGCAATTAATATTAAGTCGCTTTTTTGTAGCCCATTTGTAACTTTATCTAATTCGCTAAGCCCTGTCGGCACACCACGGATTACCCCGGCATTTTTATCAATTTCCTCAAACTTTTCTAGCACGTTTTCTAGTGCATCGCCTATTTTTATTAATTTGGACGCATCTTCTTTTTCGGCAATATCAAAAATTTTCTTCTCCGCAAAGCCTAAGACATTTTCGTCCTGACCTTCATACGCTTTATCTATAATTTCCTGACTACTAGAAATCAACTTTCTTAAAATAGAATCTCGTCTTACGATATCTATATAATGCTTTACATTGGCTGCGCTGGGAACGATATTTGTAAGTGTGGTAATATAATCTATTCCCCCTACTTCTTCAAGCAACCCCTTACGTTCTAACTCATCAGTTATAGTCACATAATCTATTGGCTTATTGGAATTATAAATAGTCTGCATACAATCAAAAATAGTCCTATGGGAAGCCACATAAAAGTCATCTAATTTTAAGTTCATCATAACATTAAGCACGGCATTTTCATCTAGCAAACAGCACCCCAAAACAGACTGCTCTGCCTCTATACTATGCGGGGTAATTCGTGCTAAATTATTCTTTTTATTTTTTTCCATTTTTTATCCCTTCGTATTAACTAAATTATGTACAAAAATTTGCGTTTCGTCAAGATTTATTTAATCAGCAAAAGGGTCCCGCCGTTTTTCTTCGGTGGATTCTCTTTCTTCCTTATCATCTTTTTTTATAAAAACAATAAGTCCTATCAAACAAGCCAATAGTAAAAGACCTATATTAATAAAAAAACTTGCCGCCCCGTGAAACCAAGGGACTTCCTCGGACATAATGTAGTTAAAGATAACCAAAATGGGCAAGGTTATAAGCAAAATTATGCCATACCTTTTAACATACTTTAAAAGCAATGTCCTTGCATCTTGGTATTTTTTTTTGTTTTCTTGTAACTTTTTTTGTTCTTCTTTTTGCTGTTTATTTTTTGCCATTTAAACTTCCCTTTTTCTAACCAAATCGTCTACCTTTTGTAACAGTTCTATGCCAGTTTCCTTTTTCTTTTTGTTCTTTGGCAAAATTATTATAAGCCCAATTACAATTATAATAGTCCCCAAAACTATACCAAGTACATACCACGCAACTTGGTTTGCGCTTGTTCTCCACAACTTTATTACCCCGTTAATATCATTACCTAAATCCCAAGTATGCACTATACCTTCTTCGGTATTAGTTTTTATCCCATCACTATGCACACGGGAATATGGAGTAATAAAGTTATACACATATTTTGCCTCTTGTTCATTTAAATTCAATTCACCTACAATCACATCAGTTAAAAGTTCTCCGGTTTGATAAATTTTTCCATTTATTACAATCATGTCTTCTAACAACTTAGCCTGCTCGCCATTATAAGAAAATGGTGAACAAGTTTGAACAATGCTTGTTGTAAATAATTTTTGTTGTGACTCGTAATCTACCGTCGTTACTGGGACATCAATTAAAGACCCATATTCGCTAGAATTTAAAACAACTGCCCCCGTTTCATCATTAGTGTAAGCCTTAGGATAAAAGAATAAAATGTAAGCATAAATAGAAAAAAACGAGATTTGAACTTTTGCGGTATTTTCTTGCCTTATAACAAACTCTCCCATAATATTTTCGCCCTCACTGGGAATGTCCTGCGGATAAATGGCAAAATTGGGAAAGTCTTTAAAAATAATGGCAAGTTTTTCATTTTGAGTCGTAGTCGGCAAATTAAAGCCTAAAAGTTTGTCCGGATACTGAACTGAAAACAAGTTGTAAAAATTAGACAAATAAGCATCTATTAAACTCTCCGTATACAAACTTGCAATTTGTACAGCCTTGCCGGTTTTGCCAGTTTGTTCAAGATAAGACAAGTCAAACTCTAAGGACATTTGGATTATGCCGTTATTGTTTTGCTTAGTAGTTAAAGTTACAGGAGAACAAGCGACAATAAAAAAAGGTACTAATAGACACAGTACACTTAGCAAAATCAACTTAAATTTTGTCTTAAATTTACCCTTTTTCACTTTTATTATCCTTTAATTATAGTTAAACAAATTACCGTAAATAATCTTTTTAAACTTAGAAATATCTACATCTACGCAAATAGTCGCATTCGGATTTTTCGCATTAAAATCGCACTTAATATATCCATATTCTTGTCCGTTTTTAGTATGATAATCAATTTTTATAAAGGCTTGCTCAGTTGTGAAAATTTCTGGGTTAGACAAAAATAAGGCAGAGCAACTATCGTGCACCGCAGCCCCTAATTTACCCACGTGAAAGTCATTGTATTTTGTAAACATTTTATAGAATATTTCGCCCACCTTATTCGCGCGTTTGATTTTTTGTTGCTCGTCAGGTGTAAAATATGCTATATGTCCTAACTCCATTGGAACCATAATAAGTGGGATATGAGAGTCAAAAACAATTTGCATTGCTTCTGGGTCATAGGCGACGTTAAACTCTCTATATGGCTCGGTAGAACCATTTTCGTCTTTACTACCACCCATAAAAACAATACGAGATATAAGTTCCCTAGACTCTGGATACTTCTTTAATAAATTAGCAATATTAGTCATAGGTCCCATACATAATATTGTGGTATTTTTAGCAGGGTTTTCATTTAAGAAAAAATGTATGGCATCTGGTGATTTTAATACAAACGGCTTTGTCTTTGGGGTTCTAAAAGTATATCCCCCCATACCTTTTGTACCCTGAGCCATACCTGCGTAAACAGGTTGTCTTTTTATAGGTTCTTTGGCGCCTTCGCTAACAGGAATTTTAGTTTTAAAAATTTCAGTTAGTTTTAGTGCGTTTTTCATAGTTTCTTCTATTGTTAAATTTCCAGAAACTGTGGATATTAGTTTTACTTCTATATTATCACTATTTACTGCGTTCATTATTGCCATAGCATCGTCTATGCCTGGGTCACAATCTATTATAACATAATAATCTTTCATTTTTTATTCCCCGTAATATTTTCATTTGCTTCTTGTTGTCGTCGTTGCTTTTCCAATTCCTCAATTCGTTTTCTCATTTCTTCCTTTGAAGGTAAAGGTTGAGTCATTCTAAAAGCTATTTCAAATTTACTATCCTTTGTATAAAAAATTTCCTTACAATGCCTTTCTACCCTTTTTATAAAGTCTTCAAAAACAGGTAAAGTGTCGTCGCTAGATAGTAGTTTAAACTGTATCATTTCAGTTTTATTTTTTCTTCGCGTACGTTTGTTTTCTATCTTTAACTTCTCTCTACGAACTTCTACTTTTAACCCGCCATAGCCAAAAAGTTTGCGAGTTTCTTGCTCAATTTTAATAACCATAACAACTTGCATTTGCTCAAACAACTTATCTGGGTCAAATTGTAGATTGTTAGAAAACATCGAGTTTAGAGCATTGTTTAAGAAGAAATAGTGCTGAGATAACGAGTCATGTAGCCCAATTTCACGCTCACGTTCGTGGCTTCTAAGGCTATCACTATAATAGTACTCTGGTGCAAAATATCTGCGTTTAATTTTAAGTTCTGCCTTATTTTTATATACCCTGCGTCTTAAAAGTAAACCGTTTTCTTCTAGTAGATTTTTTTGATTGTCATAGTAAATATCGGTAAGTTTAGTACGCGTTGGACTATCCATAGTGTAGGTAGTCATAGTGTTTAACAATTTTATTAAATGGTTATAGGTCTTTTCGTCAAAGACGGAATACCTTCTTTCTAATTTAAAAATATTTAACATAAAAAACCTCTTATATATTTTAAAAGAAAATTAACAAAATCGCAAATAAAATACACTATTTATTGTGCGTTAAAAAAAGTTTATTTTGTATAAAAATTTTTAAAGAGTAAAGAATTACAAAAGTAAAGGAGAAAACACCATTATGAATTTTGAAGAATCTCAAACAAAAATAAATCTTGCAAGAGCATTTGCGGGCGAATGTCAAGGCGGTGCAAGATACCAATTTATAGCCCAAAAGGCTATGCAAGAAAACAAGAAAAATATACAAATGCTTTTTAAGACTTTGGCAAAAAACGAAATGGCACACGCACGAGTCTTTTGGGACCTTATTGCAAAACACTCTAAAAACACTCAAAAAAACATTGAAATTAAGGCAGGTTATCCCTTTGAAGATGCAGAGATTATCGATATGATAAAATATGCTTCCAATAACGAAAAGTCAGAAAATACGACCATTTATCCTAGTTTTGCAAAGATAGCCGAAGATGAAGGCTTTATGGACGTGGCAGATAAATTTAAAAAAATCGCCTTGGTAGAAAACGACCACTTTATGTTGCTAGACGAGTTATACAATAAATTAAAGGCAAATTCGCTATACACAAGTACTACCCCTTACGACTACAAGTGTAGTAACTGCGGACATACCGAAAATTTAAAACGGGCATTTGAAGTATGCCCACTATGCGAAAAAACAAAAGACTACATCACCCTAGATATGATAAAAACCCCAAAAAACTAATGGGGTTGTACATATAAAAAAACAAAGACTATTAGTTTTATTATACTATATAAAATGAGATATCCTTTGCCAACACTCATACGTAATTGTATATTATAAAGCAAATCTTAAAATGTTTACGTATCGCGACACAGACAATTACTACTCGCTTTATCACATAAATTTTAAATTCGTGAAAGCCCTATGGAAAATTCTTCGAGATTTGCGCTTTGAAACTTAAAGTGACAAGGCAATAAATGGAATTTATTTGTCGCTATGTATATTAGAATGACAAAAATAAAGTTCCCAAAAATCTAACAATTTCCGAGAACTCTTATTTACTTATCCTTTTTTAAACGTTATTAATTATTTGATTTGTAACATAACCTACAATAACACTAGCACAAGCAATAGGATAGTACACTACACTACCTAAGTTAGCCCCACAAACCGCTAATGGTTTGCTTGTGTACACGCATTTAACCTTGTCATTAAACTTAACTTTTTTTAACTCGCTCCTAATTTTTCTAGCCAAAGCATCGCCTGATGTTTTAAAAATATCGGCAATTTCAAAACGAGGCACATCATACCTATTACCAGTCCCCATAGAACAAATAAGGGGAATATTGTTTTTATTACAATACAAAATCACTGCAATTTTTGCCTTTACGTCATCTATTGCATCTATCACAAAATCATACCTTTGATTTAAAATAATAGGCAAATTATCCGCTGAGATTTTTTCGCAAATGACTGTTATTGTTGCGTCCTTATTAATGCTTTTAGCCCGCTGTCTTGCAACGTTAACTTTATATTCTCCAACAACGTCCGTTGTACAAAGGATTTGTCTATTAAGATTGGTTACGTCAAATCTATCAAAATCTACTACTGTAATATCCTGCACACCTAGCCTAACTAACATTTCGAAAACAGCACCACCCACACCACCTATGCCTAGTATGGCAATTTTTGAGTTTTGCAACTTTACAATTTTATCCTTTAACACAATCTCCGTTTTATCTAATAAATCCATAAGATTTTACACCTTAAAAAATCTCTTAATAAATTTTAGTTTTCGCTTAGTAGAAGGCGGATACTTAATGCCTATATCCATCTTAGTAGATTTTTTTAACACACTTTTACAATGGGTAAAAGCATAAAAAGACTCTGCACCGTGGTAGTTGCCCATACCGCTTTTGCCGACACCGCCAAATGGAAGATTTTTTTCTGTTAAGTGCATAATCACGTCATTAATACAACCGCCACCAAACTCGCTAAAATTCTTTATCTTTTCAATCCTTTCCTTATCTTCGCCAAAATAGTAAAATGCTAGTGGGTGGTCTAAATTATTTATTGTATGCAACTCCTTATCTAAATCTTCAAACTCCAAAATTGGCAGAACTGGTCCAAAGATTTCGTCCTGCATAATAAGGTCTTCTCGGGTTACTCCGTTTAAAATGGTCGGTTCCAAAATTAACCCCTTACACTTACCACCAAAATACAACTTATTAGGGTCAATTAAAGTTTGAAGTCTTTCAAGTGAAGTTTTATTGATTACTTTTACAAAAGTATCGCTAACTTCGTCACCTTCATAATAAAACTTTATGATATACTTTTTTAAACTTTCAAGAAAACTATCCTTTATAGTAGAGTGCACTAAAACATAATCTGGTGCTACACAAGTTTGTCCTGCATTTAAAAATTTACCCCAAGCGATGCGTTTTGCGCTCAAATCAACATTCGCATCTTGGTCGACAATGCACGGACTTTTACCACCAAGTTCTAATATCATTGGTGTTAAGTTATTTGCCTGATTTGTGACTAATTCTTGTGCTTTAAGATAAGAGCCAGTATAAAAAATAAAATCAAATTTGGTAGAAAATATCTCATTTATATCTTCTTCTTTTGTAACTACGGTTATATAACTTTCATCAAAGACACTTATAATCTTTTTTATTACTTCGGTAACATGTGGGGTGCTACGTGATGGTTTAATTACAACAGTATTTCCACCCGCAATTGCCCCCACTAATGGTTGCATTGTAAGTAAAAATGGGTAATTCCACGGCGAAGCAATTAACACTACTCCATATGGGTCATACACCTTGTATCCCTTTGCTGGAAAGTTCATTAAAGATGTCCTAACTTTTCTAGGCTTTGCAAGTTTTTTTAAGTGTTTTATCATATAATTTATTTCGCTTACAACTAGCCCTACTTCTGTAAGAACCACGTCAAATTCGTGCTTATTTAAGTCCTTTTCAAAAGCGGATAAAATTTGGTTATAGTAAGCATCAATTTGAAGTTTTAGCCTTTTTAATTGCAAAATCCTAAACCCAACATCGTAAGTTTCCCTTGTTAAAAAATACTTTTTTTGTTTTTCTACTATGTCTCTTAACATAAAAATTTCCCCTTTTAATTATTGCTCTAATTTTTCTATTGTATAGCCGTCTTTGTTGTCTTTTACAACATAGCCCTTTTGTAGAATCACAGCACGCAACTCGTCACTTTTTTGATAATCTTTATTTTTTTTAGCCTCCCACCTTTGTTGAGCCAATGTGCTTATTTCGGCTGGAATTTCTAAACTTGTGTGATTTTCACAGGCATCAAGTTCTAATCCCAAAGCCCTGTCAAAATCTAGCACAAGGTCGTAAATATCCTTTGACTTTTCGCTAGTTTTAAGAATTGTGAAAATTTGCCCTATTGCAAGCGGAATATTTAAGTCGTCATTAATGGCGTCTAAAAATTTTTTCTTATACAAACTTATCGTATCTTTATCGATTTTTGCCGTGCCAAACTTATGTTCATTAACAAGTGTTTTTAAATTTTTGTAACCATTTTTACTAGCAGTTAAGCCATCAAAAGTAAAATTCAATTTTTTCCCATAATGAGTATTTAGGCAAAAATATTTAAAATCCATAGCGCTATAACCCCGTTTTTCAAGGTCTTCCAAGGTATATATATTACCCAAACTCTTACTCATTTTCCCGCCATCTACAAGCAAAAACTCGTTATGGACCCAAGTATTTACCACCCTATGCCCTGCCAATGCGTCATTTTGGGCAATTTCGTCTTCATGATGGATAGTTTTATGGTCTATGCCACCTGTATGAATGTCAAACCTATCCCCTAATAAAGTTCTCCCCATAGCAGAACACTCTATATGCCACCCCGGACAACCTACCCCCCAAGGGCTATCCCATTTCATAATGTGATTAGGCTCTACAAATTTCCACAACGCAAAATCAAACGGGTGGTGTTTGTTTTTGTTTTCTTCTATACGAGCATTACCTGTTTTACTTAAATCCTTGTTGCTAAGTTGACCATATTCCGGGAATTTCTGCACGTCAAAATATATGCCATCGTCTATTTTATAGGTGTAACCCTTCTCTTCTAATCCCTTTACAAATTCAATCATTTGCGGAATAAAATGTGTTGCATAGGTTATATTTTCTGGAATGTCTATATTTAATTTTTTTAGGTCAGAAAAAAATATTCCCGCATAAAAATTTGCAATCTCTTGTGGGGATTTGTTTTCTCTTTTAGACGCAAGTTCCATTTTGTCTTCCCCACTATCTTCGTCACTGGTTAAATGCCCTACATCTGTAACGTTCATAACACCTTTAATTTTATATCCATTGTACTTTATAACCCTTCTTAATGAGTCCATAAAAATATATGCCCTCATATTTCCTATATGCTGATAATAATACACAGTAGGCCCGCAAGTGTACATTTTAATTAATCCTTCTTCTATGGGTTTTATTTCCTCTTTTTTATTGGTAAGCGAATTAAATATTTTTAGCATTTTTGTTTTCTCCCTTTGCTAAATATAATATGCCAAGAAGTTGCTTTAAACTAACTTCTAAATTTTTTTGTTGAGTGTCGTCTATATTTTTACACAATATCTTATCTAGTTGTGAAATTTTACTCTCTACTTCATATTTGCCCTTAGTTGTAATGTTGTAAAAAATAACTCTTTTGTCTATATTATCACGTGTGTGAACTATTTTTCCCTGCCTTTCTAAACCCTTACAAATGCTGGCGATATTAGATTTTGCTATGTCTAATTCCTTTACCAAAACTGATGGCGATACACTTTTTAATCTGTAAATTAAACATAGGCACTCAAAGTGAGCGCAAAAAATTTCTCTCCATAAAATCTCGTCTTCTCGTTTTATAGAACTTTCTATGTTTCTTTTCAAACTTAACAAATCTATATAATTATCTATGCTTCTCATACATACCCTATTAGTAATAAAAGTATAACAATGCAAATTTTTTCTGTCAATTATTCTTTTGCTTGATTTTTGTCGCTAATTGTTTTATTATAGTTATGCAATTTTTGTTAAAAGGTGCTATGTAAATTATTATTTTTATAAAAATCTAATATTTTTTTAAAAACAATGTCCATAAACAATTCTCTCATTTTACAAACAGCACCCCAAAAACAAAAATTATACGGAGAGGTATCGAAGTGGTCATAACGAGGCTGACTCGAAATCAGTTTGAGAGCAATCTCACGCAGGTTCGAATCCTGTCCTCTCCGCCAAGTTAAACCTAAATCAAAATTGATTTAGGTTTGTTTTTTTATTAATATTGTCTTGTAAATACAACGTAA
>CALWKG010000015.1 GCA_944381205.1 uncultured Clostridia bacterium | reverse complement strand
TTTTGGGAATAAGGAACAAGTTGCGTGCAAGTGGCAAGTTTGCGGTAGCAAAATGCTAAGCACCGCAACTTGTGACGTAGCGAAACGAAGAATCCCCTATTTTACTCCGTCATTCTGAGCGACAGCGAAGAATCCCCAATCTCAAAGACGTACAACTCATACCATAACATACACTGCTTAACTTATAATAACCACTTAGAAAAGTCACGACAAATTTTTTTTGGACGTAGGACAAATAAAAATTTCGCTTGGTCGTGAGAAGCGAATACCAACCGCAAATGGTGCGTTACTCACTTTTGTTAAAAAGGGAGTTGCACCTACAAGGTTGAGTATGAGCATAATCCCCAATCTCAACGACGTACAACTCATACCATAACATACACTGCTTAACTCAATTCGACCAATTAGAAAGTCACCGCAAAATTTTTTTGACATTGTCAAACAAAATTTTCGTTTGGCGGTGAGAAGCGAAGCCCGACCGAAAGCGGTGCATTTTTCACTTTTGTACATAGGGCTCCCGAAAATCGTTAGATTTTTGGGATAGGGCGAAAAATTAATTGATAGTGGCACATTTTGATTTTTGTAAAAAAAATCACTGTGCCTTTAAATTAATTTTGAGCAAGCACCTAAAAGGTCGTGGCTGAGCGACAGCGAAGAATCCCCTAGGGCTCCCAAAAATGACTTGCAAAAACAACAGGGCTCCCGAAAATCGTTAGATTTTTGGGAATAAGGAACAAGTTGCGTGCAAGTGGCAAGTTTGCGGTAGCAAATTGCTAAGCACCGCAAGTTGTGACGTAGCGACAGCGAAGAATCCCCCATCTCGAAAACATACAACCCTTCCCCTTTTCATAAAACCCAATTCACTTGCGTAAAAATATATATAAAGGTAATAAAAATGATTTATATTTTATATGTAAAACCCACATTTAACTGTTATGTGTCTTTTAATAATAAAAATATTTTTTTAAAAAAAGATAGGCTCAAAGCGATAAAAATAACCGGCAACGAAAATATTTTTACTTTGTCCATACTCCCAGAGAAACAAAATCTAATTCCTTTTTCGATTTCTATTCGCTTGCGAGAACAAGTTTTAAACTCTCTACATCACAACTGCAAACTAATCCCCATAAATTCCACGACTTTACTACTTACTCTAAGCCCTTTTTTAGAACCTATCCCCCAAAGTTTAAGTGTAAAATCGCAAAAAATTTATTTTGCAAATAGTTTTCACACTGTGTTTTACACCACACACGATTATTTCGCAGTAAAACTAGAAAATCCTAGCACTTTTTGCCAATACACTTATCCCACAAAAGTATCAAATACTCATATAAAAACAAGCAATAATCACATAGTCTTGTACTCTAATTGCCAAAATTCCAAAGATTACATTATCTTGGTTATCGAGTACACTAATAATAAATATAACCTAATAACACTAGAACAAGTCGACTTACTCGAATTAGAGCAAAACAAAATATTAACCTATTCCTTTTTAAAAAATTTTGCAAAACACGGCATAACAAAAACCTACACCCTGTCCCCCAGTTTTAAATTAGAACTCAGCCTTGTATCTCACTACGAAAATTTAAAATTGGCTACTAAAAGAGAACTAATCCCCTATGCCTTTTTTGATGCAGTTATGGTAGAAGATTTTTCCCTAGCCCGCAAATATCTTGCCCCCGCTTTAAACGAAAAATTGCAAGACACTCACCTACTAAACTTCTTTGGAAACTTCGAGTCCTATACCCAAAACCTAAATTTTCCCACTACTCAACCCTATTTAAAGCAAAAATCAACCGAACCACCTTTTAATCAATTAAACCTAACCCGAACATCTACTAACCAGCCACATATCAATCACGGCAATCAATCATTAACTAACCAACCGCCAGTTAATCAAATAACTCTAATTTATGGCACATATATAAAAACCTATAAAGTACTTCAAGATGATAATAACTTAATTACCAATATAGAAGAAATTTAGTATTAAAAAAAACAATTAATCTCATATAAATTTAACCGCTAAAATATAACTTTAATTCCTTAAAATTTTTATTTCATTAATACTCTATTTTATAAAACACTTTTTAAAACACTGTAAATTTTAATTTTTAAATATTTATAAAATTCCCGTAAGTTTGATTTGCTTTTTGCACAAAATATTGTAAAATGGTTGTGCTTTTAGGTAGTAAATTTTATATTATTTAACTTATTTTTAATCAATTTTTTTATAAAATTTTACTATTTTTTAGCCACTTTTTTTATAAAATTTCACCATTTTTTTAGTATTTTTTTAATAATTTTCACCGTTTTTTCACCGTTTTTTCACCGTTTTTTATCATTTTTTTATCATTTTTTACCGTTTTTTTAGTGTTTTTTTACTATTTTTTAATGATTTTTTAGTGTTTTTTTCGCATTTTTTACTACTTTTTTAACTGTTTTTTGGTATATTTTTAACAAGTTTTTATACAATTTTTAATAATTTTTATCTTATTTTACATTATTTTTTATTGTACTTTAATAGTTAATTTCAAGGAGAAATATTATGTATTTTGAATATTATTTAATGGGCATAATTTTACTACCGGGCATAATCATAGCCATAATAGCCCAAAGTAAAGTAAGTAGTGCTTACAATAAATACAATAAGGTTTTATCAAAATCAAATGTGGTCGCCAGCGACTTAATAAGACAACTACTGATTAATGCTAACCTATCGCACATATCTGTTAACCAAATACCCGGACATCTTAGCGATTATTACGACCCAAAAAACGAAACAATTTGTTTAAGTAGTGGGGTTTATAATTCGTCGTCTATCGCAAGCCTTGGTATTGCCTGTCACGAATTTGGGCACGCATTACAAAAAAAAGAAAATTATGCTCCGTACAAAATTAGACAATTTTTAATCCCCGTTACAAATGTTGTATCTTCGCTACTGTGGCCACTTGTAATTATTGGGCTCTTGTTTAACATTTTTGCAATGCCAAACAGTATTATAGGTTCAATATTTTTGTGGTGCGGTATTGCATTTTTTGGAATATCGGTGATAATAAACTTAGCAACTTTGCCCGTAGAATACAACGCATCTAACAGAGCAATAACCATATTGCGCGAAAGTGGAATCCTAGATGAAGAAGAACTAAAAGGCACAAAAAAAGTTTTAAATGCCGCTGCTCTTACTTATGTTGCAAGCCTACTTATATCAATACTAAACTTAATTAGGTTTTTACTAGTTGTAAACAGAGATAGAGAATAAAGGATTGTATAATTTTTAGTAATAGTCGCTAAAAAACTTAAATTTTGCTAACTGATATGTGCGGTAAGTTTTGTCATTGGTTGCTTTATCAAGTTGGTGATAATTATATTTAATTTAGCGCTTTTACATTAATTGAATAAAAAATCTATAATAAAAATCCATACCAACTAAAAAAATAGTGGGGTCAATGCCTCACTATTTTTATATATGTTGCAACTTTTGAATTTCGTCACGGGCTATTTTGTCGCACCTGTTGTTTTTTTCGTTATCCGAATGTCCCTTTACTTTTATAAAATTTACCTTATGAACTTCTAACAAATTTAAAAGCAATTCCCACAAATCTTTATTTTGCACTTGCTTTTTGTCTGCTGTTTTCCAACCACTAAGTTGCCACGAGATTAGCCACTTATTATTAATTGCATTGCAAACGTATGCCGAATCACTAAATAAATCCACTTCGCAACTTTCCTTTAAGGCTTCTAGTCCCTTTATCACTGCCATAAGTTCCATACGGTTATTAGTGGTCATACTTTCCCCGCCACTAATAATTTTTTCTTTGCCCAAAAAACTTAGTATCGCACAATACCCGCCAGGCCCCGGATTATTAGAACAAGCCCCGTCCGTATAAATTTCTATCCTTTTCATAAAGTTATAATCGCTATACCTTTTAAAATTTATTTTTTGTCGCCAACATTGGCACTGGAATTTTTGTCAACTTTAACTTGTGAACTGTTTTCGCCAGCATTTGTCACGGTACTTTTATTGGTTTTATCAGGTTTTAAACTATTTTTATTTTCGGCTTTTTGTTCCTGCTTTAACTGCTTTAAATCTTTTCTATCTTCTCTCATCCAAGACCTAAACTGCCTTTCAAACTCCAACTGCTCTTTTTGCAGTTTTTCCTTTTCCTTAGTATAGTAGTTAGCAACAAGCAGTGGGTCTTCACCTTTTTTAAGTCTTCTTTCACACTCGCGGTTAACCTTTAATAATTTTTCAACAGGCTTTAAATACATCTTTTTTCTTAGGCAATATTTTTTAATGCCCCTAGGTGCCTTGCCATCTTCCCAAAGCAAACTAATATATTCGTTTTTATCTACATCATCAGCCTGAGCCAAAACCTTATACTTTGACTTGTTATCCATTTTTAACCCGACCTTATTTTTTACGCAAATAGAATCGGTAATCTTACGTTTTTCTTCTATAACGTCTAATTGTAGTTTGTAGATTTGTATGTCTTTTAAGAATCCTAACATAATAATTAGCCCCACAATGCACAAAGGAACAAGCAGTATTATAATCACCAAACCACCATTAGAAAAGGTTTTTACTAACCCGGAAAAGAATCCCCCGGCACTAGAATTGTCATAAATACCAAACACCATATCTTCGCTAACATACCAATTATCATATAGTGGGTTATCATAGTCAATTATGGTGCCATCTTCGGAATTTGGGTCGTCCTTAGTTGCGTAATTAGAAACACCCCAAGTCCTAAACCACCTTGTTCCGTTTTCATCTTCCCTAACGTCCACTATCTTGTGAAAAATTCTACTAGCCTTTTTACTTGCGGCTTCCTTAATGCTATCATTTTTTCCACCAAAAAATTCGGCAAATGTAAGGCTATATTTTGTTTCAAAGTCACTAGTGTCAACCGGGAAAAAACTTTGCCCGTCTGTAACGTTAACTGTGTCGTAATAATAATATGCTATTATATCCCCTATCTTTAAGGTTTTTGTATCCACATTGCGAACAGTTACAACATTTCCCTTTTTAAAGGCCTCACCTTCGGCTTCCATACTAGGAGATGCTATCTCGCACATTGTGTATCCTCCAAATGAAGGCGGAATATTTTGAGCCTTAGCGGACACAATAGACACAAACACAGTGGTTGCACAAACAATTACAGTAATGCAAAGTATGTTTAAAATAATAGTCAAAGCCCTAAGCCACTTGCTACGTGGGGCAAGTAATTTTTCGTTTATCTTACGTTTTTTTGTGTACTTTCCCTGCAACCTACGGGCAACATCTTCAATCGCTCGCTTTACACTATCATCTTCCTTAACGTTTATATTTAAAACTTTTTCTTCTTCTGCCATAGACTATTTCCTCCCTTGACTTGAAATTTCAAGAGTCAAAGTTGCATTGTAATTTGAATCTAAATTTGCCATCATTTGAATGTAGAAATAAATAGTAGTTGTCTTTTTTGACTCGACATTAGTAAGTAACTTGTTTTGTTCAATCTCTTGCCAATCAGCACTTGTGACATCTTCGTTTAACGAATAATAAACAACAAAGTTATCGCTATCGTTTTTGTTTTCGCTTATACTTACCAAAATATCATAAGTTTCGTTCGAGTCGTTAGAAACGGCATAACACAATTTGACGTAGCCCCTTTCGTCAGTAATTTGCTCGTTTACATTGTATTCGGTTTGCTTTTCGTCAATATCTTTTCTACCAAAAACTATTTCGCGTTCTTCAAAACTCTTTTGTAGTGTATTGCCATTGCCGTAAAGACCGCCAGTAATAGTAACCGTAGCCATTGGCTCGCTATCGTATTTGTCTTTAATTAAAACCCCTGCGGTGACCCCGCCAGCCACTAACAAAACAACAATAACAAGCGAAATTATTGACCACTTTAATTTGTTACTCATATTATCAATCCCCTTTATAGACAAAATTATAACAACTTAAAAACTGAGTATGAAAAGAACATTTATAAATGATTTGTAAACAATAAAATTAAATTTGCCCGACATATAATTTTAATCTAAACGATTTTTAAAAAATTTATAATATAGCGCGCTACAAACAGGTTTTAACTTGTTATAAAAAAACTAATAAATAACCTATAACTCGAAAGTATTATATAACAAAAAAATTTTTTTAGCAAACAATATAAACAACAAAGTTTACTGAATTTTAACAAAAAAACATTAATTACAGGGATATAGCGATTAGTCTTAATGTCGCCCTAAGTGTAGCACGCAAAGACGAGCAATCAAAACGGTCTATAATGTCTGACACACGATGGTAATAGTACAAGAATTAACTGTTTACGAAATAGGGGATTCTTCGCTTCGCTCAGAATGACGGAGTAATATGGGGGATTCTTCGCTTTGCTCAGAATGACGAAAAAGACAGAATGACAGAATATATCCCTAGAAAATTTTTTAATAATGCTTAGAATGATATTTAAGGATTAAAAAACAGCAAAAGAAAAAACATCGGCTATTAAATTAACAAGATAAACTGTATATTTTTTTGTGTCTTAATAGTGATAAAAGTGGCTTTGATACAAAATAAAAAAGTGATTTCGGATACAAACCAAATGAAATCACTTTTTATATTAATTTTAAAAATCCCAAATTGTTACAATGTCTTCATTCAAACACGTTATTTACAAAATAATTATGCTGCTGCCTGTTGTGGTAAGAGAGCCCAAACAAGAGTGGCATCAAACGTAGCATCTTGTGAAGCATCTTCAAGAGTAATCCTTACGTAAACTCTTTTAGTTGTTGGTTCCTCATCAGTTCCACCACTTACGGTCTCTTTTTTAGTACCTTTATCTGATAAAGTACTCCAACCGGATTCTGCTTGTGAAGCATCTGTTGCATATTCTACTTTAAAATTATCGTCTGCATCATTGGTATTATTGTATGTTAAAGTTGCTTCAATAGTCTTAGAACCAGTGTTAGATATTGTGTAAATTAAGATAATTGACTTATTTTCTAAACTAACAGTAACATTTTCTGGCATAGTAAGAGTACCTGATTTAGCACTTGTATCATCAATAGTAAAAGTTACTTTGCCACTATCTCCATCTCCCCCTTTGAGCGCTATACCTGCTTCCTCATTTGTTGCTGTACTTGCCTGAACATAAGCGGCAGACAAACTACCATCAATCCCCTGCGCCGTATAAGAAATGTTAATGTTAGATGTAACACTAGCACTTGGGGCTGCAAGAACGATAACAGTAGTAAGCAAACCTGCGATAACCACCAAGCAAATTGAGAATAACGCAATCATTAATTTTTTGTTTCCGACCATACTAAAAATTTCTCCTTTTTAAAAAAAATTTTTTGTTTTTAAGTAATTCCTTGCGTAAAAAACACCTAAAAACTAAGTTTACATATATTTTATACAACTTAAAAAATTTTCAGTCAAACATTTTTTTTAAAAAAACATAAATTTTAACAAGTTTTAACACCTTTTTATACTTTTATGATAAAAATATACCAAATTTATGTAAAAACTATTAAAAATCTTTTCAAAAATAATACCAATATTGGATTTTATATCTTTATTTTCGATTAGAACCCATAAAAAAATACTAAAAACTCTATAAAAAAATTACTATTTTATTTACACAAACCTTTCTAAATTTGTTTAAAATTTGATAATCTTTCAAAAGAAAACTCAATTTTTATAATATCACTTAAAAGGACTTGTTTACGCAAACTTACGCAAGTTTTTAAAACTTTTAAAAAATTAAATCACCCAAAAAAACATAAAATTGATAAAAAATTGCAACATTATAATGGTCTTAATTCTACACAGTCCGCAAGAAAATTAAACTACTACAAAAAATTTTGCAACAACCCCGCTATATAATCGTGCTTCGACTTCAAATTTTCCCGTAGTTTTTATAGGACTATTTATAATAATTTGCCTTTTATCAACGTCATATCCGGCACTATACAACGCGCTTGCAATGTCACTAGATGTGATAGACCCAAAAAGCCTGCCACTCTCCCCCAACTTTGCATTAACGGTAAAACTCTTGCCCTGAATTTGCTTTTTAATATCTTCCGCATGTTGTTTTTCCAGCATTTTTGTACGGGCGATGCTTGCGTCTTTGCTCGCCTTTTCAATCAAAACGGCTTTGTCAGCTTCTTTGGCTAAATTCCTTTTTATTAAAAAATTCTTAGCATAACCGTCAGAAACTTCTACAATTTCTCCCTTTTTGCCACTGCCTTTTACGTCTTGTAACAATAAAACTTTCATAGTCTGCTCCTAAAATTGTTTAAAAAATTTTAGCATTAAGAAAATCAAATTGTCAAGTATATAGGGGAAAAATCGTAACAAATATTTGCAATTCAACTTACCATCAAGTACGAGCAAAGGTTATACAAATAGGACTCTTTTTGGGTGAATTAATAGTTATTCCATTGGCGATGCAATTCCCCGACCTGTTAAACAGGCAATCTGCTTTGCAGGTCAAACAGACATCTTTTAAATGCCTATAATCACTAATTTTTGGCGGATTTTCACTAAAAATCTCGGCACTAAAATCTACGTCCTCGTGTGCTTTTTCAAAAGTGTTGCAATTTAGTTTTTTCCCAATTTCAATACTTTTAGCAGTACAAGTAAGGTTTTTGTTGTATTTGCAACCCGTTTTTCTACATCTTAAATCCATAAAACAGCCCCTTTTTATACTCCAATTTATTTACATTAATCTAAAATATATACAAAATTGTTAACTTTTAAATCAAACAAAAGGACAAAATGTGACGTGGGAGATTCTTCGCTGTCGCTCATACTCAACCTTGTAGGTGCAACTCCCTTTTTAACAAAAGTGAGAAATGCACCGCTTGCGGTTGGTATTCGCTATGCTCGTACACGGTCTTTTGTCACCGCTCACATTTTATCAAATGTGAGTATGGTGACTTTATCGACCGCTACTCGCTTTATCCCAAAAATGCAAGTCATTTTTGGGAGCCCTAAACGAAAATTTTATTTGGGCCTTGTCAAGGCACAGGGTTCCCGAAAATCGTCAGATTTTTGGGATAGGGCGAAAAATTAATTGATAGTGGCACGTTTTGATTTTTGTAAAAAAATCATTGTGCCTTTAAATTAATTTTGAGCCTGTCGTGACTTTTCTAAGCGGTTGTTTTAAATTAAGCAGTGTTGTTATTGTATAGATTATCCGTCTTTGAGATAGGGGATTCTTCGCTATCGCTCAGAATGACGAATATATATAAGTTTGCCCATCTCAGAATGACGATACAATAAAGAGTTTTCCCCTTATCTAAAAAAAACACGGGATTGAGATACACCCATATTCCCGTGGATTTTTATTTTTAGTAAGAACATACGTTTTATTTAAGCAATTAAGGATATCTTCATTTTTTTACTCAATCAATTAAAATGCCTTAATTATCTTTTATAATATGCGTTTTAGTTTTTCCTTTTTAGTTATAAAAATTGTTTTAACTAATTTTATTTAATTTGTTAAAGATACCTTATCTTGCTCACCTTATTAAAGGTGATGGTTTTTTTGTCTTGCTTTATTTATTGAATGAATTTCAATTTAACATAACTAAATCATTCAGTTTAATTAAATATTTTACTCGATTACTTTAATTCGACAGTAGCACCGGCTTCTTTAAACTTTGCTTCTAATTCTTTTGCAAGTTCTGCTGGAACGTTTTCTTTAATTGTTGATGGAGCATTATCCACAAGGGCTTTTGCTTCGCTAAGTCCCAAGCCTGTTGCTTCACGAGCGACCTTTATTACAGGTATTTTGTTTGGTCCTACTTCTTTAAGCACAATGGTAAATTCGGTCTTTTCTTCTTCTTGTGCTGGGGCTGCCCCTGCTGCTGGCCCTGCTACAACTGCTGCTGCGGCAGATACTCCAAATTCTTCTTCTAATTTTTTAACTAAGTCGTTTACTTCTACAAGTGACAACTTTTTGATTTCTTCAACAATATTATTGATATCCATTTTTAAATTTTCTCCTTTTTTAATTTTATAAATTTTTGAATTTTTTATTTTGTAAATTGTTATAAGTTTTAATTATGCTCCTTTTTTTGCAATCTCGTTAAGAGCACGAGCAAGAGCAGAAACAGGTGCTTTGAGTAAAAACAAAAGTTTTGAGATAAGCACTTCTTTTGATGGAATTTTGGATAGTTCTTCCAAAGTTGCGCTATCTACAACATCGCCATTTATTACCCCAAATTTTGCTTCCAAGCAAGGTGCGGTCTTTTTAAACCCGTACAATACCGTGCAAGCCCCAACCTCGTCTTGTCCAAAAGCGACAGATGTGGTTCCCTCTAAAAACTTTGGGTCATAGTTTGTGATATTAAGTTCGTCAAGAGCGATTTTTATAAGCCTGTTTTTATAAATTTTGTACTCAACATCGCTTTCCCTAAAACTTTTTCTAAGTTTTGTATCTTGGTCAACGTTAATGCCCTGATAACTTACAAAAACAACACTTTTGCTATTTTGAATTTTGGACTTAATTTCTTCCACAATCTTTCTTTTTGCTTCTAATGCGGTTTTAGACATAGTTTACAGCCTCCTTTTAAACTAAATTAAAAAACCTTACACTTATCAGATAAGCATAAGGCGATAATTAAAAGTTTAAAATTTTGCCCCAAACTTACCTCGGCAAGCACAAAAAATGTATTATAGGTTTCCCCACTTGCTGTCTTAGAGTAAACAAGGTTTTTTATTAAAGTGCAAATATTATATAACAATAATTTTGATTTGTAAACACTTTTTTTTAAAAAAAACTTTTAAAATTTAATATAAAACTATGCCATTTTAAATCCTTGCCTTTAAGTT
Source organism: uncultured Clostridia bacterium (assembly GCA_944381205.1). GTDB lineage: Bacteria > Bacillota > Clostridia > Christensenellales > UBA1242 > UBA7862. Next base: position 4,783 of record CALWKG010000015.1, on the reverse strand, counting down.
TATAAAATGAGTACTAAATATATGCTTTTATTACGGCTAAACAATCTAACCAATCTTTTGAAAAAAGTACAATATCTGTTGACATAGCGACAGAATTTGTCTTTATAATCTAATCAAACTAATCTATTTTTCTTTAAAAAATTCTTCTTCAAAGGCAAAAATTTCCCCGTCTTTTAGCCTAAACCTATTTTTACACATAAAAAGCATTGGAGCATCGCTGTCACTATCTCCATAGCCATTATCAAACTCACTATATCCTGCCTGTTTTAATCTTTTTACCTTTTCTTCCCCCTTGCAATTAACCGAATTATCCACATATTTACCTGTGGATTTATCAATTTTTGAGCCAATTACCACGGCGGAACTATTAATCTTATCCATACAAGCCCTAATTAAAAACTCGGGTGAAGCAGTACAAATTACGTCCCCCTTTTTTAGTTTTTGCAAATACCAAGGATAGACGTATATAACCTGCTTTTCCCAAAACTTGTTAACCATAAAATCTATATCCTTAAAGTATTTAAAGATAGAAAAAAATTGAGCCTTAAATTTAGTCAAATCAATGATATGCAGTCCTAGACATATAGCCCAAAACCCCACAACAATTAAATGCCAAAACAAAATCGGCTTATGTTTTAGTAGGTAAAAATAAAACTTTTTTGCACTATCATATTTGTATATTGTTTTGTCAAAATCATACACGTTCATATTAAAAACAAAAATATCACATTTTAAGAAAAATGCAAACTAAAATACTAACTCATACAAAATAAAAAATAAATTCACTAATCTTAGAATCATTTTACAATAAAAAATTTAAGCCTTTGTTAGTAATATTTGCCAACTTTAATAAAACAACCTGATTAGTTCACAAAACTTTAACATCTAAAAAAAACAACCTAAAATTTACAACTTTTTTATATGTATAATTATTAAATACTAGAACAATTTAAAACATTGTGCCTATTAATTGATTGACAAAGATGCCTATTTTATGTAAAAAAATAATTGTTAAAGGAATTATAAAAATTGAAATTTTTAGGTAAATTAAAAGAGTCTTTTTTGTCGGTTTTTCCCATAACAGTTATTGTTTTACTGCTTATGATTTTTGTTTTGCAATCTAGTACAGAAGACGTTTTAAAACTTTCGATAAGTGCAATATTTTTAATAATTGGAATTGCGATATTTTCGCTAGGAGCAGACTCGTCTATGATAGAACTAGGTGGTGGAGTTGGCGGGAGTTTGTCTAAAAGTAAAAAACTTTGGCTTGTTCTGTTACTAGGATTGGTTATTGGGTTTATAATCACTTTTGCTGAGCCCGACCTTATGGTACTAGCAAAACAAGTTTTAGAATATTCTAGCCTAAGTAGTATTTGGATTTTTATATCCATTGTATCCGTTGGTGTGGGTATCTTATTGTTGCTTGGAATTCTTAGAATTTATTTTAAAATAAAATTATCGATTTTGCTCGCAATAAGTTATGGGATTGTTTTTATTTTATCGTTTTTTGTAAACCCACAATTTGTACCCATTGCGTTTGACTCGGGTAGTGTAACAACCGGTCCCATATCTGTACCGTTTTTAATCGCTTTTGGCTTAGGTTTAAGCGCAGTACGAGATAGCAAGGACGAAGAAGACAACAGTTTTGGTATGATTTCTTTATGCTCTGTGGGACCTATAATATCGGTTATGATTTTAAGTTTGTTCCTTAGCCCCGAAAGTAATGTTTCCGCAATAAATCCCATAACCAACTCTTCCCTTATGGGCGAAATTTCTTTCTGCTTTTTAGATAGTTTGCTTGATGTTGCAATAATTTTACTACCAATAGTGGCTATTTTTGTATTGTTTCAAATTTTTAGTTTTAAATATCCAAAGACGAAGGTTATAAAAATGAGCCTTGGTTTTTTAATGGTTTATGTGGGTATTTCGCTATTTTTAACAGGGGTGGAAGTAGGCTACCTAAATGCCGGAACTTTAATAGGAGAATTTTTTGCCACCAGCCCTAATCAAAACTGGATAATATTGATTTCACTTATCTTAGGCGCTTTTGCCATTATCGCCGAACCCGCTCTGCACGTTTTAAAGCACCAAGTGGAAGAAGCCACTAGCGGTACAATTAACCAAAAAATAATAATAGTTACAATTTCCCTTGGAGTAGCATTATCGGTTATGTTGGCAAGTATTAGAGCATTGTATCCTTTTGACCTGCTATACATCTTGATACCAATGTACGCAGTTTCAATAATCTTGGCTTTTATTAACCCAAAACTCATTACTGCCATTGCGTTTGACTCAGGCGGGGTTGCAACGGGCAGTATGGCAGTGTCATTTATTTTACCTATGGTTTCTGGCTTAAACTTAAATGGCAACGGCTTTGGAACTATTGCTCTGATTGCCTGTTTTCCCATATTTACAATGCAGATTTTGGGGTTAATATACAAAATTAAACTCGCCAAACAAAATCGATTTGCTACTAAAACTCAAAAATTTAATGATTTTGTGGTTGATTTTGATTACACTAGACACTACATCAATCCACTTGTAATAACCAGAGATGATGTTATAGAATTTGAATATAAAAAAAGGGAGAAAATTAAAAATGGCTCAAAACGAACAAAAAAAGTTACCCGTAGTTGAACTTTTGGGAGTGGTTGTCACCAAAAATAAAGGTGAAACGGCAGTAAAAATTTTAAATGCTCTTAATGTTAATCTCCAAATTCTAACCTATGCCAAAGGCACAGCAGATAGTACAATAGCAGAATACTTTGATTTAGATAGTGGTGAAAAAGATATGGTTTTTGCACTGATTAAAGTAAAGCACAAACAAAAAATTCTTGATGCGCTGTCAACCCACCTATCGCTAGGTACTGCGGACGGGATAGCCTTTACAATACCAATAAAAAGCGCAATGTACTCTACCTTATCCCAGATGGGATTTGAGTTTGATTAAAAACTATCATAAAAGTTTTTTAAAATTTAAGTTTAAATAAGAATTTAACTAATATCTTAAAAAACATATATCTCTACGTTTTAAGGTTGGAATTTAGATATAATTATCCTAGTTATAACTCATTCCGGGGATTGTTAACAACAGTTTTACCCTTCCCTAAAAAATTTAACTATTTAATTTTATGAAAATTGACTTACTTATCCCAAGCGATTTTAAGTTTAATTAAAGGAGAAAAAAATGAAAGAAGAAAACGAACTAATAATAACTATTGTAAATAAAGGACAAAGCGATTCTGTCGTGTCTTCCGCACGTGAGGCAGGCGCAACAGGCGGAACAATTTTAAACGGAAGGGGCACTTTTAACCAAGATAATAATTCTATACTTGGAATAAATTTAAAAGCGGAAAAAGAAATTGTTTTTACCATTGTGCCTTCATCTAAAAAGAAAAAAATTATGGAACAAATATCAAATCGAGTCAATCTAAACCTAGATGGAAGTGGCATTTGTTTTTCCCTACCAATCAACACCCTGATTGCAAAAACAAAAAACAATAAAACACTTAAAAAATAACCTTTTTAATATCAAATTATAAGTTTTTTATTATATTTTTTTAGAAAATTAATTTAGGATTTAAGAAACAACAAAAATACAATTGACTTAGTTTTTTAATAACTAAGCCTTGTTTTTAATTATTATAATCTTATGAAATTTCAAAATATCTCATTCAAATGATTGTTCAAATGAAATCATAGCATTTCTTAATGGTTTATTATTATACAAAAAACCAGTTCCAATCTGCTCAACATTAGGTAAATTTATGTTTTTTAGAGATTTATTGCTGAATAAAAAATTATTTCCAATCCGCCTAACATTAGGTAAATCCAGTTCTGTAAGCGACTCATTGTCTTGCAAGAAATTATCTCCAATCTGCTTAGCATTAGGTAATTTTAGACTTGTCAGTGATTCGTTGCAGTATAAAAAATTATTACCAATCTGCTTAGCATTAGGCAAATTTAGACTTGTCAATGACTGGTTGTAGGATAAAAAATCATCACCAATATGTTCAACATTAGGTAATGTTAGACTTGCAAGTGATTCGTCGTTGTATAACAAATAATTTCCAATCTGCTTGATATTAGGCAAATTTAGACTTGTCAGTGATTCGTTGCGGTATAAAAAATTATTGCCAATCTGCTCAACATTAGGTAATTTTAGACTTGTCAGTGATTCGTTGCGGTGTAAAAAATTATTGCCAATCTGCTCAACATTAGGTAATTTTAGACTTGTCAGTGATTCGTTACAGTATAAAAAATTATCATCGATCTGCTCAACATTAGGTAAATTTATGTTTTTTAGAGATTTATTACGGAGTAAAAAATTGCTTCCAATCCGCCTAACATTAGGTAAATCCAGTTCTGTAAGCGACTCATTGTCTTGCAAAAAATTATCACCAATCTGCTCAACATTAGGTAAATTTAGTTTTGTAAGTGACTTATTACATCGCCAGAAATTCTCACCAAAAAACTCAGCATAAACACTTGGCAAATTTAGTCTTGTAAGTAAAGTATTGGGGAATAAATACTTACCCTCAATCCGTTTAACATTAGGTAAATCTAAACTTTTTAGTGATTTATTGATAAACAAGAAAAAATCACCAATTTCTTCAACATTTGGGTTACGATAGCCAGTGATTTGGTTGTGTTTGTCTAATTCTATCTCAACAATCTCTCCATTTTTTGGGGTAATTTGAATTGTCAATCCGTTTTCATTTGGCACTCTTTTTATATCATTTATTTTACCAACACTTTCAGGAAAAGAGTCAGGTTGATGATT
>CALWKG010000014.1 GCA_944381205.1 uncultured Clostridia bacterium | reverse complement strand
AGAATGACGGGAAACGTCATATTGAGCCGGCTTACTTGACGGGCTGGCGAAATATCCCCTAAGCGAAGGGATACAATAGTATGAGTGTACGTCGTTGAGAGTTGGGATTCTTCGATTGTCCGTCGCTGTGGGTCGACTCTCAGAATGACGTAGTAATATAGGGGATTCTTCGCTAATGCTTAGAATGACGCAGTAACTCGGGGGATTCTTCGCTAATCATTTATTTTATATGTCGTTAATGGGGGATTGATGCTTAAAATTATAGTAAAAAAAGGTCGTGGGTTGCGACCTTAAATTTTTTTAATTGGTATATTAACTGTGTAATTAAAAATTTTTGATATTATTTAGTTGTTTTTTTAGTAATCAGCCATTAAACATTAGGATTTATTTTTTTTCTGATTGATATTTGTTAATTGCATCAATAAAAAACTTTTGGTACTGTTTGGCTATTTCTTCCCACGAACTTGCCTTTAAATTTTTGGAATTGTTTTTAACATAATCATATAATTTTTTGTCGTTAACTATTTCCCAAATTCTATTTGCATAGGCATTTAAGTCGTATTCGCTTAAAAATCCAGTTTGATTGTCGATTATTCTTTCACCGCAAGCATAACCATTTAGTGCAAGTGTTGGAAGATTAAACACAGATGCTTCTATAACTACTAAACTGTCCATTTCAAAAGTACTAGGGAATAAAAGAAGGTTAGATATGGAATACACATAGTTTAATTTACTTTTATCTCGTATTTGTCCTAAAAAAAACACATTGTCTTTTAATCCATAGCGATTAACTTTGCGTTTTAGGTTGTTTTCGTAACTGCCACTTCCCGCTAACAAAAAGTTAAAATCTCTATAACTATATTTTTCTACCAAATTTTTTAAGACTTTTAAGGTAAAATCAAGATTTTTAATTTTTTCCAATCTTCCGCAAAACAAAAAGTTAAACCTATTTTTTGGGATATTTAGTTCAAACGGAGTGATAGTTGTATTTTGTTTATTTATACCATTTTGAATAAAAACTGGTTCGTACTTATAGCCGTATTTTTTTAGTGTGCGTACCGCATCTTGCGATAGGGTAGAAGCCATAGTAGTATTGTTAAAATATTTGGCAAGATTGCGAATCATAAAATTTGTAATAATGTGGCTTTTGGTAGAATTATACCATGCTTGTTCAAACTTTGTGTGCAAAGTTGCAACAACAGGGACACCTAATTTTTGACCAAGTTTAATTGCCCATTTAGCCATAATAGCCCCAGTTACAAAGTATATAATATCTGGGGCAAACTCTTTTACATTTTTAATAAACTTTTTGTCAATAAGGGTTATATTGTCGTTATCTGTTAGTTTAATGCTTTTTAATCTATAAACGTCGTAGCCCGGTAAATCTTGGCTAACACCCTTTATATGATAGTTTGGGGCATAAATCCTAACCTTATCCCCAAGTTTTTGAAATAGTGGTACAAGTGTTTTTATTACATTTTCAGTCCCGCCAGTAGCAGGGAAAAAGCAGTCGGTAAAGATTGCAATTTTTAATTTTTTATCCATACAAAAGATTAGCAATTTTTGTTGTAATTTGTCAAGCAAATGCTGTTGCAAATAACAATTTTATGTGGTAAAATTTATTTAAGGTAAGGAGAAATGAAGGTAGTAGCAAGTAACAAATTTGCCAATTTTAATTATTTTTTGCTAGAAAAATTTAATGCAGGCATTGTTTTATGCGGGTGCGAAATAAAATCTATTAGGCAAAACGGAATGAGTTTGAATGAAAGTTTTGTTAAAATTCAAGGTGGGCAAGTTATTTTAAAAAATGCCTATGTAAAACCTTACCAAAGTGTCAATAATTTTTCTCCTAATCCAAGGCGAGATAGGGTGCTTTTGTTAAACAAAAGGGAAATTTTAAAGTTGAATCAAAACGTCAGCCAAAAGGGGCTTACAATAGTTCCCGTAAAGGCATATTTTGATAAAAATTATTTAAAATTAGAAGTTGCTCTTGCCCGTGGTAAGAAAAATTATGATAAAAAGCAAACCATAAAGGAAAATGACATTAAACGTAGCGAACAAAGGCACTTCATGGGGGTGTAATTGGCTTTGACAGGGTGACAAAGGGAAGATTTAAGCGAGATGTAGTTTTGAAAATTGTCTACATTAAATAAGATTTTCAAAAATTTAGGTGCAAACCAAAAAACTAATGCTAACTATGTGGCTTGCGCTGCGTAGGTAAAGGTTAAACCTTTTAGCCGTCAAATAGATAAAGTTTCTTGCGCTTGTCTGTTTGGCGTAAGTTAAGTCAAGAGCAAAATACCTTTTGTTTGAGGGGTGTTTTGACTAAAAATCAAACTAATCTAGTGTGCAATTTGTCTTTTTGGGTGCATTTAGATGAAAAGCAAATAAAAAAAGACTGCTCTCGGAGAAAGAACTTTCAAGGTCACTTTGGACACGAGTTCGAAACTCGTCACCTCCACCAATAAAAAATCGAGAAGAAGATTGTAAGGTCGCAATCTTCTTTTTCTTTTTTCCTATTTTTGTTTTAACCCAAAAAAGCAAGTCATTTTTGGGAACTTTGTGTGTTATATCTTGAAGGTTGACTTGTAAAGAAGGATAGACAAACTATCCCATAAGTAGAGAGATAAAATTAGTGTATAGATTATACGTCTACAAGATAGGGGATTCTTCGCTGTCGCTCAGTCACGACCTTTCAGGTGCAATTCACATTTTTACAAATGTGAAAAAAAGCACCGCTTTCGGTCGGACTTCGCTTCTCACGACCAAGCGAAAATTTTATTTGTCCTACGTCCAAAAAAATTTTGTCGTGACTTTCTAATAGGTCAGATTGAGTTTAATAGTATACGTCGTACAATGAGTTGTACGTCTACGAGATAGGGGATTCTTCGATTGCCCGTCGCTGCGGGTCGACTCTCAGAATGACGGGATAATACTCAGAATGACGGGAAACGTCATATTGAGCCGGCTTACTTGACGGGCTGGCGAAATATCCCCTAAGCGAAGGGATACAATAGTATGAGTGTACGTCGTTGAGAGTTGGGATTCTTCGATTGCCCGTCGTTGCGGGTCGACTCTCAGAATGATGGGAGAAAAGACGGAATGATATGGGTATATATTTATAATAATGGTGTGTATTTTTATATTAAATATTTGATTTTATTATCTTACTTTCTTTTAACATTCCTTTAAAAAGTTATTTAAGTAACGGCGCCAAGTGGGAGAATTAGTTTCTTTAAAATATTCCTTCAAAAATGTTGTTAAAAATTTATGCCGTTTTTCCGCTTCTATTTTTCCAGGTGCGGTAAGCATAAGCCCGGGCAATTTTAAAGTTTTTTCAAAAAAATAAGTAATTGAAGAATCTGACGTCTTAGATTTATACTCACTACTAGACAAATTAAGATTAGGCAGAGTTTCGCTATCAAAAAACGGTGTATTGTGTGTTACAGAATAATTGTGTGTTCTAATAATGCCAACGGCACCCATTGCATCACACATATCGGCATCTGATACGATTTTTCCTTCCATAGTAGTTGGACGAATTCCGCTTAAACACTTGTTATATCCCATATTTTTAATAACGTCGCACACTTTGTCTTGCATAGATTTAGAAATATTACATTCTTGCATAATTCTGCGGGCATTAGTTAAATATTTGGCATTTTCTTCCCCAAAAAGTTTATAGTCGTCTGCATCGTGCAAAAGGGCACTTAGTATAACTACGTTTTTATCTATGGACTTATCGTTTATTTGTTTTAAAAATTTAAGTGATAAATTAAGGACTCTTTCTATGTGGTCAAAGTTATGTCCCGTATTATCGCCATTTAATAATTTTTTTACTTTAATTTTTACGTTGCTGTACATTTTTACCCCTAAATATATATGATTATATGGTTGTATAATTTACCAAATTATAACTTTATGATAAAACCAACAAGATTATATCAAAAACTTTTGTAAAAGTAAATATATAAAGTTTATAGTTTAGTCTAAAATTTAGCCACTGCTAATATATTTGTTACAAGGGGTAAAGATGTTTGGTTTTTTAGAAGAAGTTTCTAATTTGTCAGGGTTGCCTTTCGATATTATAAACAAGGGTTTTAGGGTGATAAACCTAAGCAATAGGGCAGTGTACATAGAAGGCTTTGTCGCACTTGTAGAAGTTGAAAAAACCGAAATCACCATAAAATTAAAAAAAGGGATAGTTAAAATTTTGGGCGAAGAACTAAAAATAAAGAATATGAATTTAAACACAATTTTGGTGGTGGGTAAAGTGTATAATATGGTTATAGATTAAGGGGTTTTTATGTTTACTTTTAGGGTAAAAGGACTTAACATTGCACAATTTTTAAAGGCATTAAATGCAAGGGGTGTTGTCGTTAAAAAGTTTGTAAAATTAGCCTATAATGAATTTGAAATATCAATTTCTAAAAAGCATAAGTCACAATTTGATTCGCTTGCAAAACTTTACCACTATGAGTACAATTTAAAATCAATTCCAACTTTAAATAAGTGTCTAAATTTTGCTAAAAATAACCTTGTCTTTTTAATCACTGCGTGTTTAATGCTTAGTTCATTTGCTTTTTTTAGTCAAGTCGTATTGCGAGTGGAAATTTTTGGACTAGAAAACATAGAGAAGCAGGAAATCTTGGAAGTTTTAGATAAAAATAACTACAAAATTGGTAAATTTAAAAGTAGTTATGATTTAGATAATGTAGAAAACGTTTTAAAGCAAAACATTTCGCTAGTTAGTCTTGCTTCCGCCGTAATTAAGGGTAGTACTCTTATTGTAAATATTAACGAGAAAATTGATAATAGTCCATATTTATATGACTATCCGCCCATTGTGTCGCCATTTAATGCTATTGTAGAAGACATAACTTTAATTTCTGGTAGCATAATAATTGAAAAAAATAATACCGCAAAACAAGATGACATTATCATAGCCCCATATATAGTTGTTGGGGAAAAAATTATTCAAGTGCCAGCACGGGCAAAAGTAACGTTATATGTTGAGTTATTTGCAATGGAAGAAGTGTCAAAAGATTTGCCTAACGAGAAGATGCAAAAAGTTATTGAAGAAAACGAATTAAAGTTGTATAATGAACTATCGTGCTATGCAAAGCAAGGTGAATTTACAACCCAGGTTAATACCGTTTTAGAAGAAGACTATTGCAAAATTGCAGTTACCATAAGCGGAAGGATTGTAATAGAAAACTAAAATATACAGAGGAATAAAATGAAAATTGAAATTAATGATTATGCAGTGTCAAAAAATTTTGTTAGGCTTGTAAACAAATTACTAAAAACAGCAAACAAATACACAAAGTTTAATCAAAGGAAGATAAAGGTAGACATAAGTTTTGTATCAAGAGAGCAAATAAGGCTTCTTAATAGGGAGCAAAGGAATATTGACAAGGAAACTGATGTTTTATCCTTTCCGACAATTAATTTGCAACCTATGAAAAAGATAAATATTTATGATTATAAGGACGATATAGACCAAGAAACAAAATGTCTAATGCTAGGGGATATTATTATCTGCGAAGATGTTGCAAGGCAAAACGCGCAGGAGTACGGGCACTCTTACGAAAGGGAATTATGTTACCTAATTGTGCACGGATTTTTACACCTTTTGGGGTATGACCACGAAGATGAAGAAGATAAAAAAATTATGCGCGCCATCGAAGAAGCAGTGCTTAGAAAATATAAAATTACAAGGGAACAAAAATGAAAATAAAATGTGGAACTGTGGCAGTGATTGGCAATCCCAATGCAGGGAAAAGCAGTTTAATTAATGCTGTTATTAAGGAAAAAGTCTCCATTGTTTCCCCTAAGCCTCAAACGACTAGAAACAACATCTTGGGGATTTTAACCAATAAAGATTGTCAAATCGTCTTTGTCGACACCCCGGGAATTAATAGAACAGATTCTAAACTAGGCAAGTTTATGCAAAAAGGCATATCCAGTGCCTTAGATGATGTAGATGTGGTTTGTTTTGTGCACGACATAACTAAGCCTTTAAAAACAGAAGAAATCAATATTATTAGACCTTTTTTTGACAAAATTCCAGTTGTTTTTGTGTTAAGTAAGGCTGATTTGCTTGCTAAGGAGCAAATTATTAGTAAAATAGTTGGGATTTCAAATCAACTTTCAAATAAATGCGAAATTGTACCTATTTCTAGTTTGAAAAATAAAAATTTAACCGAATTTTTAGACGTGATAAAAGGTCTTTTGCCAGAAACCGAAGATAAATTGTTCTCTGATGATTTTTATACTGATAGGTCCTTAAAATTTATCGCTTGTGAAATTGTAAGGGAAAAGGCTCTATATTTTTTGCAAGACGAAGTCCCACACGACATAGCCGTTGTGTGTGAAAATTATGCTGATAAAGAAACTATTTGCGACATAGATGTTTTGATTGTTTGCCAAAAGCAATCTCAAAAGGGCATTATTTTGGGTAAAGGTGGTGAAATGCTTAAAAAAATAGGGCATAGTGCAAGGGTGAGTATTCAAAAGATTGTAAGAAAAAAAGTAAATCTAAATATTTATGTAAAAGTTAGACCAAATTGGAAAAATGATTTGGAGTTTTTGGGTGCGTTGGGGTATAATGAAAATGAAATATAAGGAGGAATAAATTCTAAGGCTAAAAAGCATACTACCTATACATAAAGGAGGAAGGCTAAAATGGATAAACATAAAGATGACGAAGTTTGTGATGCTAATTTAGAATTTCAAAAAATTGCCGATGCGTATTTCTATAAAACGGGCGAGGTTGGTATCAGGGCACTGGGTAGTTTTGTTGGGCCTAGAACAAGTGAAAAGGAGTTTGAACAGCACTTGTCTGAGTTGGAAAATATAAAGGATAATTCGCGGGACGAAAGGGAGTTTTAATATCTAACTATTACTATGGACGAAATTGTAAAAGGTGTGGTTTTAAAGGCAAGGGACTATAAAGAGTCCGATAAAGTCTTAACAATACTAACTGCTAGCAAAGGTAAAATATTAGTTAAAGCACGTGGCGTAAAAAAGGCAAAGTCAAAACTAAAAGCGTTTTGTCAGCCTTTTTGTTTTGCTGATTTTGAGATTACACATAGTAAATTTATGGATATTTTAACGGGTGCTAGGGTAGTAGATATGTTTTTTGATTTGGTTCAAGATTACGAAAAATACTCCATTGCCAGCGTATTACTTAAATTGTTAGATAAAATTTGCGTCGAAGGTCAGTCGTATGAAAATCAATTTGTAAATAGCACAAGGTGCCTAACAGCCATTTGTTATTTAGATTATAATCCAAAACTAGCATTTATAAAATTTGTTTTAAATTTACTTGTTGGCGAAGGAGTGGGTTTTAATTTTGACAATTGCAGTGGTTGCAGGGCAATTTTAAGAGACCATTCTTATCTAAACTTAGACACAGGGGAAGTCGTTTGCGAAAAATGTAAGGGTTTTTATAATGTAAAAATAAGTAAAGATGTGCTACTTTTACTAAAAGAGATTAATGGTACAGATTATGAAAATTTAAAAAATATTAATTATAAAGAAAAAAACTTAGATGAAACTATAAAAATTTTGTTTTTAGATTTAAAACAAAGGTTTGACGTGTCTTTTTAAACCTTAGTTTTTTATGTTGTGATAAAACATTATTTTATTTTTTACTCAAAGCCATATACGGCAACGGTCACTAAGAATCCCCACATTATAACTTGCGGTGATAAGCATTTTGCTAACGCAAGTTGTGACGCAGTGAATAGTGAGTGGTTGTGTCACGTACGTAAATATGTCAATATTTGCGTTGCAACTTACAATCACGTATGAGCGCCATTCTGAGCCCCGACCCGCAACGATGGACTCCCGAAGAATCCCCTATCTCGCTCAGCCACGACCTTTTAGGTGCCGGCTCAAAATTAATTGATAGTGGCACGTTTTGATTTTTGTAAAAAATCATTGTGCCTTTAAATTAATTTTGAGCCGGCACCTACAAGGTTGAGTATGAGCGTAATCCCCCTATCTCAAAGACTTTTAATTATACAATAACCATACCATAAAACTTTTGCACCCCACCAAAAAACTCACGTGTCCCAATTGTTTTTTTTTTGCGAGGTATTGTTTTTTTATAAAAATATGTTAAAATATACGGGAAAACAAAGGAAATTAATGTATGTCAATTAAAGTATTAAGGACAAGGCTTGAAAATTTAGATGAATGGAAAAAGAAAGGTGATAGAAAATTTGACACCCAAGATTATGTTTTTGTAGAATCGTGTGATGATATTGAAAAAATAGAACCAAAAGAAAAAATAGGCAATGTTTCTGATTTTGCCATAACCCAAGGTTGCTATATAAATAGAAAACCTTTCGCACCAAAAGGAAAAGATGGGGGTAGTTATTGGTTACGAGATGCTTCTGTGGGTTATGAATGTGAATATAATACCGAAAGATATTTTCCATACAGAGTAAGTCGTTTTAGCGCACTTTATAAGGAGAAGGTTGGTAGAACTAATGCTCATTCTACATACGTTGGTGTGCGTCCATGTCTTGCCATTGATATAAGGTCTTTGATTTCAGAACAGTGCAACTTGCAAGGGGTTAAGGTTGAAGAAATTAAAAAAGGCGGTGAAATTTTATACAGAACCATAGAAATACCAGATTTTCAATATCCACAATCAAAAATAAGCGACGAAGAATCAAAGAAGTTAGAGGAAGCATATAATTCACAAAATTTAAAAAAGACGGGTAGAAGTTATACCGGGCGCGATATTAATAAGGAACAAGACGAAGGTCCAAAAATTTACGATGAGTATTCTTATGAAGATTCATTATATGTTCGTGTAGATGCCAAACCTAACTGGTATGAGTATGAGTACTCTGATGGAACAAATGTTTGTGATAATGAAATAATTTGGATAAAAGTAGAGCCAATAAAGTGGATTATTAAAAACTGGGAACAATTGCCAAGAGAAATTAATCCGGAAGGAACAGGAGAAACAGATAGGATTCAATTAAAAAGCAAAGATATTTTAATTGGCGGTATGTGTATGTATCACACTAAAAATACTGATGCTGACGTGTATATAGATTTGACAGATAACAGGTTTTATGGCGGTTTTTCTGATATGTGTGAAGTTTTAGGTCCTATTTGTGAAACAAAAATGGACATAGAAAGAAGTTCTATTAAGAATGTTCGTATGGGTCTACCCATTAATGTTTCCGCTGCAACGAAAGTAATGTGGCAAAATTCAAAAGTTCGTGCATATCTTAATGGGTATAACTTGCAAAAAGAAATCGAACAAGGTAATGGGAATAAAAAATATTTAGCCGAGCATAACTACGATTTTGCAGGTCGTGGATTTCTAAATGAAATGGACCATTCTGCTCAAATGTATTTTGAAGTCCAAAATGATGACAAATTACAAACACAAAAAACAAAACCATCTGATTTTGTCCCTGACGAACCTGAGATGACTCTTTAAAACTTTAAGTTATTTATCTTTTCTTAACAATTTTATGTTTTTTCCTTGCTTTTTTTTGAGCATTAGGATACAATCTTCATTGTGAAATTTTTTATTAGGAGAGATATAAATGGCAAAAAAATATGTTTATTTGTTTAGTGAAGGCAATGCCAAGATGAGAGAAATCTTGGGCGGAAAGGGTGCCAATTTGGCAGAAATGACAAATCTTGGGCTACCTGTACCACAGGGGTTTACTATTTCTACTGAGGCTTGCACAAAGTACTATGAAGATGGTAAAAAGATAAATAGCGAGATAGAATCTCAAATTATGGAATACATAGGCAAGATGGAAAAAATTACCGGCAAAAAGTTCGGAGATATGGAAAATCCACTCCTTGTGTCTGTTCGTAGCGGGGCAAGGGCTTCTATGCCAGGTATGATGGATACCATTTTAAACTTGGGTCTTAATGAAAGGGTTGTAGATGTTATAGCAAAAAAGTCCAATAATCCAAGATGGGCTTGGGACTGCTATCGTAGATTTATTCAAATGTACAGCGACGTCGTTATGGAAGTTGGTAAAAAGTACTTTGAACAATTAATAGACCAAATGAAAGAGAAAAAGGGAGTTACCTTAGATGTAGAGTTAGATGCCGATGATTTAAAGGAACTTGCAAGGCAATTTAAGGCAGAATACAAGGCAAAAATAGGCAAAGATTTCCCAGACGACCCAAAAGAACAACTAATGGGCGCTATAATGGCAGTATTTCGTTCTTGGGATAATCCTAGGGCAAATTATTACAGAATGCAAAACGATATTCCATATAGTTGGGGTACAGCAGTAAACGTTCAAATGATGGTATTCGGCAATATGGGTGATACGTCTGGTACGGGGGTTGCATTTACTCGTGACCCAGCCACTGGTGAGAAAAAACTTATGGGTGAATTTTTGATGAATGCTCAGGGTGAAGACGTTGTTGCTGGGGTTAGGACTCCAATGCCTATTGCAAAAATGCAAGAAATTATGCCAGAGGTGTACGAACAATTTAATCAAGTTTGTAAAACACTTGAAAACCACTATAAAGATATGCAGGATATGGAATTTACCATCGAAGATAAAAAGTTGTATATGCTTCAAACTAGAAATGGTAAAAGGACTGCAAGGGCTGCTATAAAAATTGCTTGTGATTTAATAGACGAAGGAATGATTACTGAACAAGAAGCCCTAATGCAAATAGACCCAAAGAGTCTTGATTCCTTGCTTCACCCACAATTTGTACCTTCTGCACTTAAAAAGGCAGAGCCAATAGGACAGGGTCTTGCTGCTTCTCCGGGGGCAGCTTGTGGTGCTATTGTGTTTACGGCAGATGACGCGATAGAAAGGGGTAAAAAAGGCGAAAAGGTTGTGCTTGTAAGGTTAGAAACGTCCCCAGAAGATATTGAAGGTATGCACTATGCTCAGGGTATTTTAACTGTTCGTGGCGGTATGACTTCACACGCAGCAGTTGTTGCTCGTGGTATGGGTTCTTGCTGTGTTTCTGGCTGTGGCGATATAAAAATGGACGAAGAAAATAAGTGCTTCACTTTGGGTAAAAAGACCTACCACGAAGGAGATGTTATTTCTCTTGATGGCTCAACTGGTAAAATTTATGGCGAAGAAATTGAAACTGAGCCAGCAAACACTAATGACGGTGACTTTGGCAGAATTATGGCTTTAAGTAATAAGTATAAGGCACTTGCAGTTAGAACTAATGCAGATACTCCAATTGATGCAAGACAGGCAAAATTATTTGGGGCAGAAGGTATAGGGCTATGCAGAACAGAGCATATGTTCTTTGAACCAGAAAGAATTTCTGCTATAAGGGAAATGATTTGTTCGGATACAGTAGAGCAAAGAGAAAAGGCTTTAAGCAAACTAGAACCTATGCAACAGGGCGATTTTGAGAAGTTATACGAAGCCCTAGAAGGTTTGCCTGTTACTATAAGGTTCCTTGACCCACCTTTGCATGAATTTGTACCAACTTTGGAAGCAGATATAGAAAAACTTGCAAAATCTCAAAATAAAACAGTTCAAGAAGTAAAACAAATTATTGCCGAACTTCACGAATTTAACCCAATGATGGGACATCGTGGTTGCAGGCTTGCAGTAACTTTCCCAGAAATTGCAGTAATGCAAACAAAGGCAGTTATCAAGGCTGCTATTAACGTAAACAAAAAGCATAAAGATTGGAATATTGTTCCAGAAATTATGATACCACTTGTTGGGGAAGTAAAAGAACTAGCCTATGTTAAAAAGGTAGTTTGCGATACAGCAGATAATGAAATTAAAAACGCAGGGGTTAAACTACAATATAAAGTTGGCACTATGATAGAAATTCCAAGGGCGGCAGTTTTAGCAGACGAGATTGCCAAAGAAGCAGAGTTCTTCTCTTTTGGAACAAACGACTTAACTCAAATGACGTTTGGGTTCAGCAGGGACGATGCTGGTAAATTCCTTGGCTCTTATTACGAGAAAAAGATTTACGAATTTGACCCATTTGCAAAGTTAGACCAAAATGGTGTTGGCAAACTTGTTCAAATGGCAGTAAAATTGGGACACGAAACAAGACCTGATATCCATATGGGTATCTGTGGCGAACACGGCGGTGACCCATCTAGTATAGAATTTTGCCATAAGACCGGATTAGATTATGTGTCTTGCTCTCCTTATAGAGTTCCAATCGCAAGGCTTGCAGCAGCACAGGCAAATATTAAGTTTCCTAGAAAATAATTTTAAAACAAATGGTATGTAATAACACTATTTAATTAATAAGTTTTAAATTTTGATTTTATAAAAAACACACTTCATTTAGTATACTATTAAAAGTTAAATGACTTTTGTGAGTAAACTTTGGACGTGTGTTTTTTTATAATGATTGTTTAACTTAATTTTTTAAAACAATTTGCTATTTACCTAAGTATAGTCATTATCTATTAAAATATATTACGGATTACTTAAAGATAATTATTTTTTCTTATATTTTCTTATTGCCTTAATCAATTTTTTGATTTCACTTTTTTTGTTTTTAAAGCAAAGGCTAACTCTAACTATACCTTGGTTTACCGTGCCAAAAAATTTATGTGCTTGCCCTGCACAGTGCAATCCAGCCCTTGTTGCAATGTTGTAATTTTTGTCTAGGTAATCGCTTAGTTGTTCTGACTCAATATCTTTATAGTTAAAGCCAACAACTCCTGTTTTTGTGTGAGTGGTATAAATTTTTATTCCTTCAATTAGCGATAGTTGTTCTATCAAATATTCTGTTAATTTTTCTACTCTCTTTGAGTGCTTGATAAAGTGCTTCTCTACATATTTTATGCCACTATAAAGGGAAGATATTAATGTGGTTGCGAGAGTCCCGCTTTCTAAACCTTCGGGAAGATATTTTGGTTGCTTTAAACTAATAGAATCTGTGCCAGTTCCACCAAGTAGTGTGGGGGATAAGGGCGGGGAATTATTAACACATAATGCACCTATACCTTGCGGGGTTAAAAATCCCTTATGACCTGAAAAGGTTAGGTAGTTAATATTTTGCTTTTTCATATCAACTTTTGCGTGACCAACACCCTGAGCATCGTCAACTAAAAATAAAATATTTTTTTCTCTGCAAAGATGCCCTATGCTTGTTATATCATTTTGATTGCCTGTAACGTTGGAAAAAGCCCCTACGCAAATTAATTTTGTGTCTTTTTGGATTAGCGGTAAAATATCGTCTTTGGTTATAAATTTTTTATTTTTTGGAGTTGCTAGGGTAAGTGTAATTTTGCCCAAACTTTGTAAATAATATAGCGGTCTTAATACAGAATTATGCTCTAAAACCGTGCTTATAACGTTTCCTGATTTGCACAATCCAAGTATTGCAAAATTTAATGCTTCTGTGCAATTTTTTGTAAAAATTACGTTGCTATTATCAATATTGCCAAAGTGTTTTGCAATTATTTCTCTGGTTTTATATACAATGTTCGCGTTTTTTAAACTTAGTTTATGACCACTTCGTCCAGGATTTGCGCTAATTCTTACTGCTTTCAAAAATGCTTTTATAACACATCTTGGCTTGTAATGACTAGTCGCTGCGTTGTCAAAGTATATTATTTTCATATAAAACATATTATGTTTTTACCTTTTTTTTGGTTATTTTATAAAATCTTTACTTTTTTATAAATTTTATTTATTTTTTTAACTGATGATTTTTTAGAAATATGTATACAATTTTTATCATAATTTTAAAAAAAACAATATAGTGATTTGTGGGGGATTACTCACTAAAAGGAAAACATTGTATGAAATATTTGGTTGTTTTTCGGGCAAAAAGTGAAAGTATGAATTTTTACAACCTTTTTTTATCATATAAGGCGGTGGCAGAAGTTATTAGTACTCCACGAAAAATTTCCGTGTCTTGTGGCTTGTCGGTGAAAATAAATGATTTGGTTTTAGCAAAAAACATTTTAAGTAGACGACAATTTTTTACTTTTGCGGGAATTTATTTGATAAAACAAGGTGAATATATTAAACTTTAAAAAAGGATAAAAAAATGGAAATTACAAATGAAATATACAATAGTCTGATGCGTTTGTTTGGCGGAGCAAAATGTGAGTTAAATTTTAAAAATAATTACGAACTTTTAGTTTCAGTTATTTTGTCCGCCAGATGCACAGACAAGAGGGTAAATCAAATAACCCCAAGTTTATTTAAAAAATATCCAAATGCAAAAAGTTTGGCTAATGCAAATACGCAAGAACTAGAACAGGCAATATATTCTTGCGGATTTTATAAAAATAAAGCAAAAAATTTAATTTTAATGGCAAAAGACTTACAAAATAGATTTAACGGACAAGTCCCAAGCGATTATGATGATTTAATTTCTTTAAGCGGAGTGGGTAGAAAGACTGCCAATGTAGTCGTATCCGTCGGGTTTAGTACTCCTGCAATAGCGGTGGATACTCACGTTTTTAGGGTTTCTAACAGGCTGGGTATTGTAAACGCAAAAAATGTAGTTGACTGTGAAAAAGATTTACAAAGGGTGGTAGATAAGGACAAGTGGAGTAGTTTTCACCACCTTTTAGTATTATTTGGGAGATATGTTTGTAAATCTCGTAATCCTAATTGCAAAGAGTGTGAATTTAAAGCCTTCTGTAAATACTATAATGACCATTCAAAGACCTAAAATCTTTAAAATAAGGTAAGATACAGTAAAAATCACAAAATTTAAGTGCGTTATGTTTGTTTAAAAAAAAGTATCATTTAATGTGTCTTAAAATTATTTATCCGATATTTTAGTAAAAATAGAACTTTAATGATGCCAAATATTCTTTAATTAGTTTGCTTTGTAAAAATTTCTATAAATTAATTTTTATTTTAAAAAAATTGTATTATAATAAAAAAATAAGGGGAAATTTGTGATGTTTGTTGATAATGTAAAAATTTACATAAAAGCCGGCAATGGCGGTAAAGGTGCGATATCTTTTAGGAGAGAAAAGGGAATTCCAAATGGTGGACCAGATGGTGGTAATGGTGGTAGGGGCGGTAATATTATTTTTAGAGCCACGCGAGATTTAAACAATCTAGTGGGATTTAGATACCACGCACATTTTAGGGCACAAAATGGTAGCCCTGGTGGTAGCAATAATAAAATTGGTAAAAGTGGCGAAAATTTAATAATAAATGTGCCACAAGGTACGGTTATTCGCGATGACGAAACGGGCAAAGTTATTGCTGATTTATTCTATTTGGACAGAGATTATGTTATTTTAGTCGGGGGCGATGGTGGCAAGGGTAACGCTTTTTTTAAGTCGCCTACAAGACAAGCCCCGCACTTTTCTCAGACCGGTGAAGTTACTAAGGAATATGCTGTAAGATTAGAATTAAAAACAATCGCAGACGTGGGTTTAATAGGGTATCCTAACGTTGGTAAAAGTACACTGTTGTCTGTCGTGTCAAATGCAAGACCGAAAATTGCAAATTATCATTTTACAACTTTGTCCCCAAATTTAGGTGTTGTAAAGTATTATGAGCATAATTTTGTAGTGGCAGATATTCCGGGACTTATAGAAGGTGCTAGTGAAGGGCAAGGCCTAGGGCACGAATTTTTAAAGCATATTGAAAGGACTCGTCTTTTGGTTCACGTTATAGATATTTCTAGCGAAGATGGTAGGGAGCCATATCTAGATTATCTTACTATTAATTCCGAGTTAAAAAAGTTTAATGAAAAACTTGCTTCTCGCCCACAAATCGTTGTTTTAAACAAGATTGATAGACTTCGTGATTATTCGGTTGTGGAAGAATTTAAGTACAGGCTAGGTAAAGATAAAAAGGTAATTTGCGTGTCGGCAGTGGTTAGGGAAAATATTGAAGAACTGATTAGAACTATTTGGCAAGAACTTGAAAAATTGCCACAACTAACTCCTATCGCGATAGAAGAATTAAATTTGGACCAAAAAGATAAAACGGGGATTAAAATAGAAAAATTGGGTAACGGAGTTTACGAAGTTAGCGGTGGATTAATTGAAAATATTTCTCGCGGAATAGTTGTAAATGATTATGAGTCTTTGTCTTATTTTTGGAAACGATTAAAAAACGACGGAATTATAGACGAACTAAAAAAACAAGGTGTTAAAGATGGTGACACCATAAAAATAGGAAAAATAGACTTTGAATACATAGAATAGTGTAAATATCAAACCAATTTTCGCGCTTATAGATAAAAACACTTTAATTTGTGCTATATAAATAGTAAATTAAGTTTAAAGAACATAAAACAAATAACAAATCAAATTTTAAGTAAATAAAGTAAAGGAAATTAAAAATGCTTACATCAAAACTTAGGTCAAAACTAAAAGCCATAATGTCTAAGGAGCCTGCAATATGCCATATCGGCAAAGATGGAATAACTCAAAATGTTTTGCAGTCCATAAACAATGCCTTAATTGCACGAGAATGTGTAAAAATTTCGGTGCTTAATAATTGCGATGATGATTTAAGGAATATTGCAAATAAAATTGAAATTGCTTTAAGTTGCGAAACTGTTGACATTTTGGGAAGAAAAATATTGCTGTATAAATTTAATAAAGATAATAAGAATCATATTATTTAGGAAAAGGTATAGGGCATATCTTTTTTTGGGAAAAGTTAAAAACAAATTATTTTGTTTACTAAAAATTTATAAACTTATTTTTTTGCAGATATAATCAAAAATTTTATATTTCTAAATGCCCATTTTTTAATATAAAATATAAAAGACAAAAAATCCTATGCTTTTTTATGATAATTGTTAAATTTGCTAATTAGAGATAAGGTAAACAAAATTGAACTCATAATTACATAATATATGTTATATCTCATAAACAGCGAGCAGAAAAAAATTACAAGCCCGGATAAAAAGTATCCCCTAGATTTTTGTTCGTTAATTATTATTGCCCATAGTTGTTTTAACTTAATTTTTGACTGTTTTTTTAGTTTAAAGATTTCTGATTTTTCACGATTTTTACAAAGATAATCTTGGTAAACTTCTGATTTTTCTTTAATTTTTATATTAATATTTTCTAAATTTTCAAAAAAAATTTTATCGTTTTTATCTATTGAATAACATAATATAGTTATTTTATTTATGTTTAGTTTTTGCAATTTATAAACAACTTTTAAAATACTTTCAAACTGGGCTTGTCTTTTTTCAAATTCAATACAAATTGCCGAATTATCCTTAAAAATAATTGAGTTTTTAAGGGTATTTTTTATATTTATAGGGGTATAAAAGGTTAAAAAGTAGTTTAGATTTTCTTCATTTGAGTTTGCAATTAAAATTAATAATTGATTTTCCATATCAATTAAATTATGGTTAGACTTGTTCTTTTTAGTATTTTTAATGTAGTCAAAAATTTGTTTTACTAAGTTAAAGCCAATTATAACTGCAATAGATAAAATTAAAGCCAATAGATTTGATTTTATGACAAAGCGAGTCCAATTAAAAAATATTAAAAATAAAGTAAAGTTAAAAAACAAAAAATCTAATGTTTTTGAAAGGCTAAATTTCTTTATAAGGTTTTTCATAGAATTTATTATTTACATATTCAAATATTTTTAAAATGTTTTTGTCTAGATTTTAATTGGTTATCTATAAACGTATTTTTTAAAAAAATGGTAAAAATAAATTTTAAAAGAATTTAATTGGCAAAACGCACAAAATGATTGTATTCTTTAAAAAAATTAATGAAACTCTACTTTAAAAATTAAATTTTAAAACTTGTTTTTGGTTGTTTTTTTTTTGGATTTGGTATAACATAAAATTATTAGAAGTTAGGGGTTTTTATGAAGGTTAATGATAAAGTTGTAAAGTTGTGTAAAATAATA
>CALWKG010000013.1 GCA_944381205.1 uncultured Clostridia bacterium | reverse complement strand
ATTTTATAATTTTTTGACAAATTTTGACAAAACTAGCAATTTTTTTACAAAACTAGTCACGGAATATTTGTTTACATTTGTTGGCAATACGGTTATCATTTAGTTGTAGGTTAAATTGTACGTTTAATTGCTCACTTGTTTACTCATCTACTTTGTGCTTAATTTCACAAATTCCACTTAGTTATTCATCTACCTTGCACATTAAATCGTACATTTACTTACACTAAAATCAAACTTAGGAGGAAACTTAAAATGGTTGCAAAGCAATTACCAATTAGTATTTTTAAGGCTGGAATACTAGCGAAAAAAAATATAAGCCTAAAAAAATTAATCGTCTACATATGTAGGTTTTACTATAAGGTAAAACTTACCAAAACGACGGACAACACCAAAGTCGGCACAGTAAACATTAGTAACTTTGTAAGGTGCGCCAAGGAGATAGACCGTTTAGAACTCGTGACTAGCGACGACGTAAACGTCAGCATTTCCTTTTTGTCTTACAAGCCAACATTTCCAAGGACATTTATTTGCTTAAAAGCAATAAAAGACAACGTGGAAACAATGGTCAGATATTACATAACCAAGTAGATTTCAACTAAAAAACCATCAATGCTAAACCTTTTTAAAACTAGCATAAAATATAAAAAGAGTATATTTTAAGATAAAACTTAATTTATACTCTTTTCTTTTTCAAAAATACCGCTAGTTTCAAACTTGCTTGACTAAATTATAGGTTTTTTGGCGGTTTTTAGGTCTAATCTTTATATTTTTTATAAAATTCTTCACGAAATTCCAAAAATCTATCTTCGTTAATGCTCTGTCTAATGTCTTTCATAAGCGAAATTAAAAATCTTAAATTGTGCAAACTCACAAGCCTTGCCCCCAAAATTTCACCCGTGTTAAATAGGTGCCTTAGGTAAGCCCTAGTGTAATGTTTGCAACACTCACAGTCACATTCGTCGTCTAGGGGAGAAAAGTCTTCCTTATACTTTGCATTTTTTATAACGACTTTACCCTTATGAGTAAAAGCGGTGCCGTTTCTCGCGATACGGGTTGCAAGCACGCAGTCAAACATATCCACCCCGCGAAGAACTCCTTCGATTAAACAATCTGGACTACCAACCCCCATAAGATAACGCGGGGATATATTTTCCCACTTTGGCTTTAAAAAGTCCAAAACCTCGTACATCTTTTCCTTTGGTTCCCCTACCGAAAGTCCACCTATGGCAATACCGCATTTAACATAAGACTTTGCCCTGTTTAAACTTTCTTCCCTTAAATCGCAAAACACATTGCCCTGCACAATCGGGAACAACATCTGTTTTGGGTTTTTTTGTGCATCATAGCACCTTTTTAACCAGTCGCTAGTAATCTCCATAGCCCGCTTGCTATCCTTATAACTCGTTCCGTACTCGGTACACACGTCTAGTTGCATTACAATGTCACTGCCAAGGTTGTTCTGCACTTCAATGCACTTTTCGGGACTCATAAGGTGCTTGTCCCCGTTTAAATGAGAGCGGAATTCCACCCCGTCATTTGTGATTTTGCGCATCTTTGACAAAGAAAAAACCTGAAATCCCCCCGAGTCAGTCAAAATAGGTCTATCCCAATTCATAAACTTATGCAACCCACCCGCGCGTTTTATAAGTTCGCTAGTTGGTCGCAAATAAAGGTGATAAGTGTTAGATAAAATAATTTGGGCTTCTATTTCCTTTAAATCGCGTGAACTCAAACTCTTTACCGTCGCCTGAGTGCCTACCGGCATATATATAGGAGTTTCTATCACCCCGTGCGGTGTGTAAAACTTGCCCGTTCTCGCCCCTGAATTTTTATCTATGTGAGTTATCTCAAACTTAAAATTTTCGTCCATAATCTTTCCTTTTTTTGCCTATATCCAAAATTTAGCCCTAAAAACTGCATTTTTTGTGCCAATACTCAAATTTGTTTATAATCAATTACAATTTTTGTGTCAATACATAAAAGTCATAAGTAAATATTTTTACTCTTTATCAAAAATCAACTGTTTGTTCGGCTTTTTATGATAAAAAAACGTGCAGTCGCCAAAACTAAAAAATCTATACTTATTTTCAATAGCGGTCTGATAAACCTTTTTTGTGTTATGGTAACCCGCAAAAGCCATCACCAGCATAATAAGAGTGCTTTCAGGCAAATGAAAATTAGTTATTAAACCGTCAACAATTTTAAATTGATATGGCGGGTAGCAAAACAAATTAGTATTATCGTGCCCGGCGACCACTCTGCCTGACTTTCCCGCACTTTCTAGTGTCCTAAGGCTAGTAGTCCCCACCGCAATAACTCGCCTGTTTTCGTTTAAAGCCGTATTTATTATGTCCGCAGTGGCTTTGTCAATCTCGTAGTATTCGCTGTGCATATCGTGAGCGCGAATATCGTCTTCGTCTACGGGTTTAAAAGTTCCCAGCCCCACGTGCAACAAAACATAGCAAACCTGCACCCCCATACTCGTTATTTCATTAAGTAGTTCTTTTGTAAAATGCAACCCCGCAGTCGGCGCGGCGCTAGACCCGGAAACCTTTGAGTAAACTGTTTGATACCTTTCGCCGTCACTCAACTTTTGCTTAATGTATGGCGGAAGTGGCACAATACCCACCCTGTTTAAAATTTCTTCAAAAATGCCAACATAATAAAACCTGACAATTTTTCCGTGAATGTCTTCCTTGTCACCCAAAATCTCACAACTCAGTTCGTCCCCAAAAGTCACCTTTGTGCCGGGCTTTAACCTTTTGCCCGGTCGGGCTAAGGCTTCGTAATCGGTAGAGTTAAGCCTTTTAAGTAAAAAAATTTCAACCTTAGCCCCGGTGTCGACCTTGTGACCTATAAGCCTGCACGGAACAACCCGAGTGTTGTTTAAAACCAAAACGTCGCCGGGCTTTAAATAATTTTTAATGTTGTGAAAAATTTCTTGTTTTAACTCCCCGCTATCTATATCAAAGGCTATCATTCGCGAACTATCCCTTTGCGATAGTGGAGTTTGCGCAATCAGTTCGTGCGGAAGGTCGTAATAATATGTTTCCCTTTTAGTATAATCTATCATTTTAAATCTATTCCCATCAAAAACTATACAAAAATTACGGCTTTTAGTCAATATTTGTATAAATTTTTTGTTATTCCTTTTCGGTCATTTTAATTTTATGCCCTAAAACCTTGCCCCTATATATGTAAACTCAATACTTTTTTAAATTTTATTTTTTGAGAAAGCATCTTGTGTATAAAAAAACATATAACTTTCAACACTTTTTATCTCTCATTCTCTTGCCCACCCAAGTTTTTTTACCCAATTTTCCGTTTATTTTTTTGTAAAAATAGGATTTAATAATTTTTTAGACATCTTTTCAATTAGTTTTCATCAATATTGTCAAATTTCATTTGCATTAGCATATTTGGAGATTTCAACCCCAAATGTTCATAAGCCTTGTCTAAGGCAACTCTCCCACGTGGAGTGCGCGCAATAAATCCCAATCTTATCAAATATGGCTCGTAAACGTCTTCAATGGTAGCAACTTCTTCGCCAATAGACGTGGCTATTGTTTCCACCCCAACGGGTCCGCCGTGAAATTTTTCTATTAAGGTTAACAAAAATTTTCTATCTACATAATCCAAACCCTTTTCGTCTATATCCATTAGTTTTAAGGCTTCTTTGGCAAGTGCGAGAGTCACCACTCCGCTTTCACTTTTCACTTCGGCATAATCTCTAACCCGTTTAAGCAATCTGTTTGCAATTCTTGGGGTGCCACGGCTACGTTTTGCGATTTCCATAATGGCATCATTTTCTATATTAATGTTCAAAATTTTACTACTGCGAGATACAATACTGGCTAGTTCCCCATCTTCGTACAACTCCAACCTTAGTATTATCCCAAACCTATCCCTTAACGGACCGGCGATATTTCCCGCCTTGGTAGTTGCCCCCACAAGCGTAAAAGGTTGCAGTTTTAACCGCATATTTCTAGCACTTGGACCCTTGCCCACTATAAAATCTAAGGCATAATCTTCCATCGCAGGGTACAAAACTTCTTCAACCGAGCGCGACAACCTATGAATTTCGTCAATAAACAAAACGTCATTTTTTTGAAGATTGGTCAAAATTGAAGCAAGGTCGGCTGCGTGCTCAATAGCAGGTCCGCTAGTTACTTTTAACTGAACCCCCAGTTCGCTGGCGATAATGTGCGACAACGTGGTCTTGCCTAGCCCCGGTGGACCGTACAACAAAACGTGGTCTAGGGCTTCCCCCCGCTTGCGACTTGCATCGATGTAAATTTTCAAACTCTCTTTTATCTTGTCCTGCCCTATATATTCGCTTAACTTTATAGGTCTTAGCGAATTTTCTATTTCGTTGTCGCTCATATTTTTTGTGCTTTTTATGTACTCATTCATAATAAAACCCCTGTTTTTTTAAACTTTTTGCCTTTTTTCTATCGCTTTTCTTAAACTCATTTTGCCTTTTATGAAACCTTAGTTTTTTACTTTGAATTTCAAACCTTTTAATTAAAATCTTAATTTTTTTGTAAATTAAATCTATCCCTTTCTCACAAAAACAATTCGAAAATTTGTGGTTTTTACTAAAAATTCATAATTTTTGCTTGCTTTTTGTTAAAATATCTTAATTGTAATTTTTATTAAAAACTCATTAATTTTTGCATATTTTTGTTAAAAAATTTAAACTTTTTTACTAATTTTGACTAAATTTTTATGCTCATTTATTAAAACTTTAATCTAAAATTTTTGCGCTAATTTATCAAATCTTCATATAATCCCCTTGTGCTGATTTATCAAAGTTTTAACCCAAAATTATAAAAATTTTGTGCCAATAATCCCCATTAAGTATTAACAAGAGCCTTGCGTATGACGTCTTCTGCCGAGTCGTCAGGAGAGTAAACTTCTCTCGCTCGACTTAAAGCCTCTTGTTTGCTAAGCCCCAGCGAGATTAAAACTTCCACCGCGTCGTCTATTTCTGGTGCGGACTTTACTTGGCTTACAACGTGAGTATCGCCTAGGACATTTACCTTATCTTTTAACTCCGTCACCAATCTTTCGGCAGTTTTTTTGCCAATACCCTTTATTTTAGATAAGGTTAAAACGTCTGCCTGCGCAATCACTATTGACAAATCGGTGTATGTAACATTAGACAAAATTTGTATTGCCCCCTTGGGTCCAATTCCCGACACGGCGATTAAATTTAAAAACATTTCCTTTTCGTCTAAGTTGTAGAACCCAAAAAGGCTAATCCCGTCTTCCCTAACCTGAAAATATGTGTGCAGTTTAATTTCTTCCCCTACTAAATTTTCCAAACTGCTTATCGTAGTGCCGGAAACATAAATTTCATACCCTATTTTATTAGTTTCCAGCACGACCAAATTATCCTTAATCTCGACCAGTTCGCCTTTGATATAATTAAACATATTTATCCCCTTAAAGTCTTAATTAGATTTTTTTGTAGTTTTTTTGATTTTCTATTTTTTTTAATAAGTATCTCAGTTGTAAATTTTTTACTTATATTTAATTATTAATGTTTTGCTTCAACTGTGGTTTTATTTTTGTATAAAATATCTATTTTAATTGCAAAATGTATGCAAATCGATTGCTTTAACTAGTAATTTCTAGTTATTTTTACCCGCAATTTTATGATAAGTTTCTCAAACATTTTTACAATTTTCGCGCTTAACTAAATAAGCCCCGCAAAAACTAAATTATGCTGTTATCCACTAAATCATTGTTGGTTTGCAAATGAGTTAAGGCAACAGCCACCGCGTCTGCCGCGTCATCTGGTTTTGGGGCGCTGTTTAGCCCTAAAATATTCTTTACCATAAACTGAATTTGTTTTTTTTCTGCCCTGCCATTTCCCGTTAGGGCTTGTTTTATTTGAAGTGGAGTATACTCAAACATCTTTACCCCCCTTTCTATTCCAGCCAAAATCACCACCCCGCGACTTTCTGCTACGGGGATAATAGTTTTTTGGTTTTTAAAATAAAACAATTCTTCTATCGCGATGGCATCGGGTTTGTAGTTGTCAATCAAACTTAAAACCCCGTTGTAAATCGTGCTAAGACGAGTGGCAAATTTTTCCCCTTTTTTAGTTTCAATCACGCCATAATCCACCGCAACGCAGTTGCCATTATCTAGTTTGTCTACAATCCCAAACCCCATCAAAGCAAACCCCGGGTCTATACCAAGAATACGCATAAACTTACTTACCCTTTAAATTCTTTTCGTTGTGCTCTATCACCTTGTCTAGTGCGGTTACACCCTTTTTAATGGCAGGCTCCTTTACAACAAACTGCGGACCTTCTGCATCGTGCAGGTCAAATTTGATGTAGTTTTCTACCCCCACGTCGTCTATTTTTGCCTTTTCAGCCTTGTTAATAGGCACTAGTTGGAAAAACCTAGTGTAAATTCCGTCGTATTTGTCTTCTATCAAATCCAGCGGAGTCATTTCCGGAAATACAAGCACGGCGCCTATTGTGTCTGTTCCCTTCAAATATTTTTTGTCACTGCAAACATACACCTGTGGCGGAAATATCCCCTTGCCAGTCTTAATCAAGTTATAGGCAATATCCTTTAAAAATTCTACCGGCCAGTAGTATTCGTCCCTGTTAAAATCGGTCTTCCAACTGGGTGGCAAAATCATAAAAAGTTCAACAGGCGCAAAATTTTTGCTAGTTCTATAAGCACTTAAACCAGCAGTGGTCGCCAAATAGTAGCCAAAACTTTCCGTCGGCTCAAAAATAGCAATGTCAATAGGACCCCCTTTGTCGTCAATAAATTCTTCCGCCTTAAAATACTCCATCGCGTCGGCATCAAGCCCTAAAATATCCACATAATGAGCCAAAACGTCCGCTTGCCTGTCGCTAATATTTTTTCTATAAAACCCCATAATACCTCCACACTAAAAACTCACTTAAAACTAAACAAAAAACGCATTAATAACATAAATAAACTCTAAATACATAGTATATTTATTTTGCTAAAAAGTCAAATAATATACAACCAAAAGTAAACTTTATTTTAAACCTTAAACCACCCCAAATTAAAAATCACCCTGCATATAAAAATTATTACAAAAAATATCACTCCCTGCAAAATTTAACCTATTACTAATATCCTTATCCCAAAAACTCGCCACTACGTCCACTTGCAGAAATCAATCTTATACTAACATTGTTAAAATATTATAAAATCACCACTAAAAAACTTATAAAACCCAACCTTAGCACAAAAAAATCACCCTGCATATAAAAATTACTACAAAAAATATCACTCCCTGCAAAATTTAACCTATAATACCCTTATCCCAAAAACTCGCCACTACGTCCACTTGCAGAAATCAATCTTATACTAACATTGTTAAAATTATTATAAAATCACTACTAAAAAACTTATAAATCCCAACCTTAGCACCAAAAATCACCCTGCACATAAAAATCACTACAAAAAAATATCTTCATACAAAAAGCCTATAACTAATATTTTTACAAACAACATAAAAAAAAGACCCCCACTACCCCCGTGAAGCCCCTTTGTTTGTTTTTACTTTATAACCACACTCCGTCATTCTAATTTTAAATACTTCATTCTGCCTTTTCCCGTCATTCTGAGCGACAGCGAAGAATCCCCATATCTCGAAGACGTACAACTCATACTATTGCATACCTTCGCTTAGGGGACCCTTCGATTGCCCGTCAAGAAAGCAGAATCAGGGTGACATACAGGGCTCCCGAAAATCTGACGATTTTCGGGAAAAAGCGAATAGTGATTGTCCGTGTTGCGTACGAAAATATGCTAATATTTGCGTTGCAACTTACAATCACGTATGAGCGTCATTCAAATACACAAAACAACAAAAAAACTACTCCTACCCCCGCTACGTTCCCAAAACTTTTACTTCTTCTACGTATTTTTTTGCAACTTCGCCTGCAAGGTTCATTTCTTCCCTAGATTTTTCCTGCATATTTTTAGGGTTATATTCCACCCGCCTGTACTTTTGTATGCTGTAACGTTTTGCCCCTTTTATCTGCTTGCAAATTTGTTCAATGTCGTCTGTTTGCAAGTCCGGCGAAAAGGTGGTTCTAAACTCATAATCCACCTTGTTTTGCAACAAAAGATTTATACTTTTTTTCTCTTCAGTCAAATCTTTTTTATACCCAATAATCATATCGTATTTTTCAAACGGCGCCTTAATATCCATAGCGACGTAATCCACTAAATTTTGACTAATAAGGGCATTTAAAACGTCAAAATTGCTACCATTTGTATCCAGTTTAACCAAAAAGCCCATATTTTTAATCTTTTTTATAAACTCCACCAAATCCTTTTGCAAAGTCGGTTCTCCGCCGGAAACAACCACCCCGTCCAAAAAATCTTTTCTTTCTGCCAAAAACTTAAAAAAATCTTCTTCCCGTATAGAGCCGTCTTTGTGCAACAAATGCGAGTTGTGACAGTACCAGCAGTTGTAATTGCAGTGCGGAGCAAAAACTGCACAAGCAAGCACCCCCGGATAATCTACAAAAGAATTTCTAACTATTCCCGCTATTTCCATTTTGACCCCTTTTTTACACTTTAAAGATTTTTAATAAGTTCCAATTATACAAGGTTAATTTTTTAAAAATAAAACCTTTAAAACAACTTTTTTTTTGTAAATCCACTTCTTTAAAATTAGGTTTTAATTTTTAAACAAAATCTATTCCCAAATAATATTTTTTGTATAAGTACCTTTTTTAGTTGCAAAATAAGCAAATTCCGTGCCAACACACTTAATTTATGATTAGAAGAACCTAGTCACAAAACTAGGTTCAACCATCACATAAATTAACCTTCAAAATCACTCAAACAATCTTCTATTTCTTCTTCGTCAATTACAAATTTCTTTCTATTCATATACTCGTCATACTTGCTGTCGTTGTAATCTTGCACAGGTCTAAGATAGCCAACCACCCTTGACCAAACTTCCGCCTTTTTACCACATTCTGGGCACTCAAAATGCTCACCTGCGATATATCCGTGGTCTTCACACACACTAAATGTAGGGGTGATAGAGATGTACGGCATTTTTGAAGTTTCAAAAATCTTTTTAATTAAAGCCTTGCAAACTTGCTTGTCTTCAATCCTTTCGCCCAAATACAAGTGCAAAACCGTTCCGCCTGTATAAAGTGATTGCAACTCGTCTTGCAAAGACACAACCTTAAATATGTCATCGGTATAGCCAACTGGTATTTGCGTGGAATTGGTATAACTAACCGCATTTTTGCCAGCGGTTATAATGTCTGGAAATCTCTTTTTGTCTAGTTTTGCAAGCCTAGAACTAACACCTTCGGCTGGTGTGGCTTCCAAATTATATTGGTTGCCGGTTTCTTCTTGATATTCTACCATCTTTTGCCTTAAATAGTTCATTACTTTAAGGGCAAAAGCCTGACCTTCTGGGGTAGTAATATCGTGGTCTTTGCCAAGGAAATTCTGCAAACTCTCGTTCATACCCACAATACCGATTGTGTTAAAGTGGTTAGACCAGTAACCGCCTGTTCTCTTTTTTACATCTCTCAAATAGAACTTGCAGTAAGGATAAAGTCCCTTATCAGTTTGGCTTTCGACAACCTTTCTTTTAATTTCTAGCGAATTTTTTGCAATATCGGCATATTTGGATAGCATCGCAAAGTATGCGCTTTCGTCTTCTGCCAAATATCCTATTCTTGGCAGGTTAATCGTCACAACCCCAATAGAGCCTGTCAAAGGATTAGACCCAAACAACCCACCGCCACGTTTTCTGAGTTCCTTTACATTAAGCCTTAGCCTGCAACACATAGAAACGGCATCTTCTGGCGACAAGTCAGAATTGACATAATTTGCAAAATAAGGAATACCATATTTGCAAGTAATTTCCATAATAGAATCAACAACGTCACTGTTCCAATCAAAGTCTTTGGTGATATTAATAGTTGGGATTGGGAAGGTAAACACCCTGCCCTTAGAGTCCCCTTCAAGCATAACTTCGCAAAAAGCCTTGTTTATAATATCCATTTCCTTTTGATAGTCGCCATAGGTAGTGTCTTGCAACTGCCCGCCTATTACAACTGGCTGGTCACGCAAGGTTTTTGGACACTTAATATCCAAAGTTATATTAGAAAATGGGCATTGAAAACCAACACGAGTAGGAACGTTCATATTAAAAATAAATTCCTGCAATGCCTGTTTTACCTGAGTATACGACAAATTATCGTGCCTTACAAACGGCGCGCAATACGTGTCAAAACTGCTCCAAGCCTGAGCCCCAGCGGTTTCACCCTGAGTGGTAAAAGTCGCGTTAACCACTTGCCCCAAAAAAGACCTAAGGTGCTTTGGCGGAGTGCTAGAAATTTTCTTTTCCACCCCAGTAAACCCATCGGTCAAAATTTGCCTTAAATCCCAACCGACACAATAAGCCCCAAAAAATCCCAAATCATGCAAGTGAATAGCCCCGCTCTCGTGGGCTTCCTTTACTTCTTGCGGATAAATTTCGTTAAGCCAGTAGTTTTTGGTAAAAGTTTCCCTAACGTAATTGTTAAGCCCCGCAACACTGTGTTGCATATTTGCGTTTTCTTTTACAGCCCAATCGGCACTATCTAAGTATTTTGTAAACAAATCTATCGTCGCCCCAGTAAGAGCATTTAACTCTCTCGCCGCGGTTCTCTTTTCTCTATACAAAATAAATGCCTTTGCTACCTTTGCGTGCCTGTTTTCTATTAAAGTCTTTTCCACCACGTCCTGAATTTCTTCCACCGTAGGAGTCTTAGAACCATAATTAGCATTAAGATATTTTTCTACCTCATCTGCCAAAAAATCAGCCCTAGCCCTGTCGTGCCCGTCACAAGCAATAGCGGCTTTGTATATCGCATTTGCTATTTTGTGCTTGTCAAAGTTTTCAATTTTGCCATCTCTTTTTCTAACTTGTGTAACCATTTTTTTTATTTGCTCTCCTTTTTTTATTGGTTATGGCTCAACTTTAACACCGCACTATATATTGTGTCAACGGATTTTTTAAAAATACTAGATATTGTAGTAAACTTTGTATATTCTGCACAAATTTGAGATTTGTGCAAGGTATACAAAAAGCAAAAAAACATATAAAAAACATTTGACAATAACAAAAATTTGTATAAGCAGATTGCGTAAAAAAGGACCCTTCCCTTGTTATTTTATAAAGTAGAGTCCTTTTTTATTAAACTAATCTTCTTTCTTTTTGGTTTTAACTATAAATACAAGCATTAATATAAGTATTACCCCGCCCAAGATAACAAAATATTTCCACTGCAAATAGGTATCCGACACGTAGTTATAGTTGTATTGCACTGCAATAGGTTCGGTTCCGCCTTCGCCAAAGACTATGCTACCTAGTTCGTCTGTACGCATAATTTGTGGGTGGCTGGTGCCATCGCTACAAAAGGCCTGCTCTAATTTAGCAATCGTTTCGTCGTGCGGGTGCCCGTATTTATTGTCCTTACCACAACTAATTATCGCGTATTCTGGGCAAGTAACTTTCAAAAACTCTTCACTGCTAGATGTACTACTGCCGTGATGTCCCACCTTTAAAATCTCACAATCGAGTTCTCCCGTAGTTAAAATGGAACTGTTTTCCTCTAAAAATTCTTCTTCGCCCTTTTCTTCCAAATCGCCTACAAACATAAAGTCAACAGTCAAATTCGCCCCATTTTCGCCCTTTCCGTCTAAATCGCCAAATCTTACCATAATTACAGGCGAATAATCATTAGAATCACTAAAAGTTTCGCTATACGGAGCATAAAAATCGACCCTATAATTATATTCTTCGTTTACGATTGGCTGAGTCTTCGGAGTATCTTCATCTTCCCCTACAAAAGTCCTAATAACCGTAGCCCCTTCTTTATACACCGCTTCGGTGACCCTACTATAAACCTTTGTTTCTTTGGTGGTATAGTCTGGGTCGGTGTCAAATCCGTTTTCTTCGTCGTATGTAGAATAAACTGTCGGCATATAGACAGTTAAAACATCGTAATTTTCTAATACCGCCTCGGCATTTCCAATGTGGTCGCTATCCGTATGCGTCAAAACAAGGTAGTCGATGGTCGTTATATTTACCGAATCCAAATATCTCAAAAGATTGTTTTCGGCACTATCTTCGCCGGTATCAATTAGCATTTTCTTCCCGTCGGGAAATTCAATTAACGAACTATCCCCTTGCCCGACATCTATAAAATGAACTTTGTATTCTCCTGCGGAAATGCTTTCATTAAAGTTAAAGTCCTTTTTGTTCATTCCGCGGTCAATGTCTTTGGAAAACACAAGCGAGCACAAAAGCCCCGCCCAAACTATAAAATATATAACTAATTTTACAATCAGTCGCTTTCTACCCTTTTCGCCTTTGTATTCGCTTTTTGTACCAAGTAATTTGGATAACGTTCCCTTTTTCCTTGCCATAAAAACCCCCTTTAAATTATCAAACTTTACTATATCATTTTAACAAATCACATTATAAGTTTAGTAAGACACTCCGTCGTAAAATGCCATTATAAATAGGTCTTATGCCTTTTTGTAACTATTTTTTCCTTCTAACTCTTTAATTGGACTTATAATAATTGTAAAATAATAGTTTTTTATAAATTATACAATCTTTGGCTTATTCTCACTCATAAGTCTAAACCTTGTCCTTTGAGCGCGGTTAGGCTTTTTGGATATAATCTCCATAATTTTTGGCAACGCGTCAATGGTGGCGGTGTACCCTTCCTGAAACATTGCCTCGGCTTCGTCTACTTTTGTGGATTTATACTTTTTCATACTAGGCTTTATGACATAGTCGGCATTAATGTAGCCTTTTATGGAATTACTTTTGCTCATAATCCTAATAGTCGCGCTTAAAACATCTATTAGTTTTAAAGAGTCGGTTCCTTCACCACGGGTAGAGTTTACGTCAATGGCAATAACATAGTCGCACCCAAAAAACCTTGGCACGTCACTTGGAATGTTGTTTTGCAATCCCCCATCGCTTAGGTGCATATCTTGATATTCGACGGGAACAAAAACTCCCGGGACAGCGCAACTACCCGCCACAATTTTAGCCAAATTTCCCTGAGTAAAGACAATTTCGTTAGATGTAATCAAATCAACCGCCACCGCACCAAAGGGGGTTTTTAATTGCTTTATGTCAATATCGCCCAAATTGTCAATAACGAGTTTTTGTATTCCTTCGGTTTTAGACGGCATAAAAAACTTACTTGTCCTTATGTCCTTAACCTTTAACCCCCGCGCTACTTCCATAATTTCGCTAGACGTCTTGCCCCCAGCATACATACAGCCAATTAGGGAACCAACACTCGTACCCGCTATAAAGTCAAAGGTCAGTCCGTTTTCTTCAAATGCCCTTATCGCCCCAATATGAGCAATACCCCTAGTAGCCCCGCCACCAAGACTTAACCCCACTTTTACTTTTTTGTTCTTCTTAAACTCTTTTGTCTTCCCTATTAAAAAACCCATACGTTCTCCTTGTAAAATCTCTCTGCATAATTTAACATTTCTTAAAATTAAATGTGCCTACGACAAAATTATATTTAGATGTATTTGCTATTAAACTATGCTTTTTTACTATAAAACCTATAAAAATAACACTATGCTCAATTAAACGCAACATTTACAAATCTTTAATCTAATACCCTAGCGCTCTAAATAAAAAAACATCTTATCTTTGCCATAAGTTATTATACAAAACAACTACGCAAAAATAAAATGTTTTTGTTCTATTTAGCCATATTTTTTAAAAATAATTTTTTATGATATTTAATAAACCTTTTATTCCCCTTAACAAATAATTATATCTAGTAAAAATCCCTATACAATCTAACAAAGGTCATTATTCTACTTAACAAAAGTTCTTATACTGCTAAATATCCCCTATACTATTTATTGTCTAACAAGAATTTTATACTACTCAATAAATGTTTTATCCTGCTCAACAAAAGCCTTCGTTCTAAATAGTAAAAACCTTTTCTATTTTAACAATTCTTCCCCCACTTTGTCTAGGTGGTGAACAACCACATCGTTTAAGTCCTTATCTATTTGGTATCCAATGCTATCCCTTATGTCACCCGCAACGTCACTGTTTGCCACTTCTCTCATCTTATTGCCCAAATCAATGCGGTCTTTCAAAGTAAAATCTTGGCTTACGTTACTAAATTTTCTATACATTTCTATAACCTGTTCTGCGGTAGAACTTTTAGATGTAAAGTCATTTGTGTAAGCATTGTCAACCTTGTCATAATCTTTTCTAGCCATATTTCTTGCATTTTTTGTCCCTTCTGCAAAAAATATAGGAATAACTCTCTCAACTTCCTTGTTATCGTTTAACCTGTAAATGCAGGTATCTTGCCTTCTATTAGTGTTTAAAAACGCAGTGTCTAGTAAAGCAATCGTCACCTTATCCTTTATCGCCTTTTGAGTGAAGTAGTCTTGTATTCTCTTTGCATTATAAAAATCATAAACGGATATAATTCCCTTATCAAAAATACATTCAAAAAAACTTCTGCCATGCGGAAGCAAAGTTTTTTCAGCACCATAAATCAAACGAACAATCAAATTTGTACCAAATTTCCCTATCTCATTGGAATTTATTGGACTTTCCTTTAAAAAATTGCAAAGTTTATTGTATACATTTTGTTAAAGGCAACAGGCGAAATATAAGTGCCTTTATCAAGGCTATCATATAATTCTTTATACTGCTTTACTATTTCCTTATTAAAATACTTTCTACCTGTAAGATAACTCGTAAGCAAGGTTCTTGGTCGCTTTTCAATCAAATCACCCATAAAAATTTTAAATTCTTCTTCATTATCTCGCTTAGGAAAACTAGCCATCATCGCATAAATAAATGTATCACTGTGAAAATCATACCCCATCTGCTTTAATAAATCGTCTACCGGTGTAGATACAGGGAAACAAATTGGGGCTTCTATCCCAAGTTTTCTACAAATTTGTGAATACAACATATTCATATCCACCATATCCTTGTTGCCTACTCCCAAAGGGTAAAGACTATCATCAACATTTATTATTTCTATAAGTTTAAGAAAATCAAGGCAACCATTTTCGTCAAAATATTTCTTGTATTTCGTAATAACTTCATTTTCAATCATCTTACTTTCTCCAAAAATATTATATCATTAAGATACCGTACTTTCAATACCCAAAATTAATCTTTTTTATTAATTATTGTATTTTGTGGGATATTTCACCATTCCATTTTTCCCCACCATTCTAATCATATCCCGCCATTCTGAGTATTATTACGTCATTCTGAGTATTATTACGTCATTCTGAGAGTCTACCCGCAAAGCCCCCACTTTCGAAGAATCCCACATCTCATAGACGCACAGTCCTCCTTAAAACCTAACGAGTTTCGTAACCCCTACAAAAAAGACATACACCCCTATCACAACCACGTAAATTAAAAACCTAAATTAGCACAAAAAAATCAGGGGGTTACCCTGACTTTTTATAAAATCAATCTTAGTTTTCACTTGCAGTAGAATTTGTGTCGGTTGAAGAATCTTCATCGCCTGTTGCAACATCTGTCACACTGCTATTTTCCTTTTCTTCTTCTTCGAGCAAAGCAAGTTTTCTTTCTATTTCTGCGATATCTTCTTTAAGTTGAGCCTGATTTTTTACTAAGAACGCATTTGCTCTTTCCAAAATTGGATACCTATCTTTATTTTTCTGCATTACTTCTTCGCAGTGTTGTACCGAAAGTCTAAGCCCTTCAAGTAAATCTAGTTCTTCGGACAATTTTTTAGCCTTTTCTTCGTCAATATCGACGTAATTATTTACACCATATAATACAACTTTTTGCTTTGCAACAATCGCTTCTTTTCTTCTAAGTTTTCTCTTATCACTATCAAGTGTCATATTTACACGTCTAAGTGGAGCAAACTCTTTTCTATTGGCAGATAATTCTTTTTCATTATCTTTTAACCTTTGCTTCAAAATTTCTAGCCTGTTTTCTAGTTCTTCCTTGCTTTCTGTCGGCATTTTTACCATTTGAATGGTTCCAACGTTCTTTTCTTCTAGGTTCTTAATTGTTTCTTTGCTTTCTTCTATTTGTCTTTTTAATTCTTCGATTTGACTTTGTAGTTCGGCTTCTCTCTGTTGGCTTTCTTCCAACTTTTCTTGTTCTAGCCTTTCTTGTTCCAATCTTTCCTGCTCTAACCTTTCTTGCTCTAATTGTTCTTCTTGAACCCTAGTATCATTTGTAACTTCGTCAATCAAACTTTCAATTTCTGCACTATCGTCGGCAGGTTCTTCTTTTACTTCTTCTACATTAACAGCCTCATTTTCTGGCTCTTCAACAGCCACCGCATTTTTTCTTGCTTCGGCTTCTTCCAATTTAGCCTGTTCTTCGTCAATCCCAGTAGGTTCTTCTGCCAAAATAATTGGTTCCTGCTTTACTTCTTCTGGTTCTTCAACTTCATTCACAGGTTGTTCCTGCAATTCTTCTTCTGGTTCTTCTAGTTGTTTTACATTTTTGTCTAACATTTTTGGTCTTTTTAGTTGTTCTTCACTAGAATTATCAACCTTGTTTTTATTTCTCTTAAAGAAAATACCATTAGTACCATCTATAATAGAAATAAACAAATCAGACAAAAATACAATAACAAACGCGGCTACTGCAATTATCCCAATCACCCCTAAAACACTTAAAAACGTATCCCAAAACATATTATTCACCCCTTAAATTTTCTTTTACGACCTAATTTTAGCATACCAATGGCGCTATGTCAATATCTAAAATAAATTTGGTCATTTTATACACAAAAAAGCAAAAAACATCGGCAAAAACGCACGTTTTACGATAAAAAAACCCTGCATCTTTATTAAAATATTAATTTTTACTTTCTTTGACCTTTAATTTTATTCTTACAAAAGTTATTTCTTTGTTCTTATTAAAGTTTTTTGTGTTGTTTTAAAAATTAATTCTCGTTGTTATAAAAGTTTCCCCTTGCTATTATAAAAATTAATATCATTTTCTATCTTTTATGTATAACACGTCAACCACACAAAAAAGTTATCGCCACCACAAAGTCCACACCTATTACAATATTATATGCTCGCAAAAAGGCTTTCATTTAAAAACAACTAAATCTCAAAAAACTTTTTATCGCTAAAAACAGGAGTATAACTTTCACTTTGGCTATCAAAATCCTGAATATACCCCTTATCAAACCCCAACCTGATTACTTCTCTTGTAACTTTTTTATATTCTAGTGGGCTAAGCCTTCTGTTAATTTCCGGATAATCTTTTGCTTTAAACATTGGGACATATTGACTCATAATGCTAACAAAAACGTCGCAACCAACAGCCTTTTTTATGTGTTTAAATATTTCTATGCTATCCATATAACAGCCCGGAAGCACTAGGTGACGCACGATGATACCCTTTTTTAAAACCCCATCTATGATAACATTTTCGGGAACAATTCTTTTTGCTTCAATTATACTAGCCAAAAAATTTTCAAAATAATTAGTCGCCTTTGAATATCTTCCCGCCAAATCTTTACTAAAATACTTGCCATCAAACAAAAATACGTCCACAAACCCCTTTAACTTTTTTATATTTTCTGGGCTTTCATACCCGCTTGTATTCCAAACAATAGGAATTTTTGGCTTGTAAAGGTTTAGCGCCTGTAAAATTTTATCCAAATAATGAGTTGGAGTTACTAAATTTATGTTTGCGACACCTGAAATTTCTAAAAGTTTAAATATCTCCGCCAACTCGTTAACACTTATATCCCTACCAACCCCAAAATGCGATAATTGATAGTTTTGACAAAAAACACATTTTAAAGAGCAGTTGCTAAAAAATATTGCCCCACTACCTTGATTTTTAGGACAAATGATTGGTTCTTCATATATATGTCTCATAACTTTTGCCACACGAATTTTTTCAAAATCTTTACCACAGTAAGAATTATTTTTACAATTACGCGGGCAGTTAGTACAATTTGGCATAAACTTTACCCCTTTAAAATTTGTTCAATTATATCAAATAAAAATAAAAAAACAATTTATTTTATTAATAACGCAAAAACTTTTTTCTATAATACAAAGTTTTTTAATAAAAAAATTTCTTTTAAATAAGCGGTTCATAATTAATTAAAAAAGGCTCATTCTAAAAAGACACAAATTCTTTTTTTTACTTGACCTTCTCTTCTTAATATATTATTTAAACTTAAAAATTTATTTATAAAAAAAAGAGATGCCTTCGCACCTCAAAAAACATATCCAATTAATCATACGGCCTATCTTCGTTACTAATAAAAACATAGGCAACCGCACCGGGACCAATATGAGCCCCTATAATAGGTCCTACTTGCTTGATTTCTGGCTTATATCCATAACTATGGTAAAACATTTGTTGCAATTCCTTTGCAAGTGGCAGGTTATCGCTATGGGCTATACACAAAAAAGGAAAATCTTTATTGAGAGTAAAAGTACCAAACTCTTTTGTTATAGAGCGCATAGCCTTGTTTAAACCAATTTCCTTTCTACAAACCTTTAAAACTCCGTCTTTGCCAAATTCTATAATTGGTTTTACCTGAAAAAGCGAACCCAAATTTGCCGAAGTTTTACTAATCCTTCCACCACGAGCCAAAAATTTCAAATCATTTACAATAAGCAAATGTTGTGTTTTGCGTTTAATACTATCTATTATTTTGTATGCTTCTTCAACAGTTTTGCCACTATCTCTTAATTGAGCGCCCGCTTTAACAATCATTCCTTCCCCAACGGTGGTAGTATCACAATCAATCGCAAGATAATTTATATCGGGATAATCTTGTTTTACATTTTCAATGGCACGCCTTGCATTGTCAACTGTTGGGCTTAACTTATATGCCTGCGAAAAATGCAAAAGATTTTTTACTCCGCTCTGAGCCTTCTCTCTAAACAATCTCTCGTGAGCATCTACGGACAGTATAGAGGTTTTGGCAATCACACCCCGCCTTAAACTATCGTAAAACTCTTTGTAATCCGCCTCGTCATTAAAGTCGTCCAGTTTTACCTCAATATTGTCGCCTTCGCTCATAGTGTATTCTAATCTGGCGATACCTACTTCTAAGTTTTTTGCTTCTTCCTTGCTCAAATCACAAGTACTATCTGCTGTTATTTCAAATGATCTCATATTTTTTCCCCTTTACTAAAAACACCGACAAAAACCTAGGCAACATAAACCTGCAAAAATCCTACATTCACTGACCATTTTCATTATTTTGCGGGTTTTCCTGTTCCAAATTATCAGTAGATAAGTTTTCTCTATTTTTTTCTCTTTCTTCAACCATTTTTGTACGTTTATATGCAACCAATAGTTTAGGTCTAGTGTATCTCAGTATAAAAATTGATGGAATTTGTAGCAACATATTAACAAGCATTACCGGCAACCCAATCCCCAAAATAAACATAGGTGGCACACACAAAAGAATTAGTGGCGCGCAAACCACAATTACAAAGTGCATCATTTCACCCATACAAGACTCTTTTATAAACGTCATAAAATAATCGCTGTTTGGCTTTTCGACAAGTTTTGATTTATCAAAGTATTTTAACTTTCCGCCCAATTCCGGTATTTTATCTTTCCAAGCCTTAATATTTAATTTCTCATAAAAATTACGTTCCCCCTTTTTTTCTCTAAAAAAGGCAGAATTTTCGTTATAGTGCTTATAAGAAATTTTTCTGCAAATCAAAGCAATAATCGCATCTATCCCAAAGGAAATAACAATGGCTATAACAACCCACAATATTATCTGCCATGCGGGAAAACCATAGTTGCCAACAAGACAATTAAGCAACGAAATTATCACTCCACTCGCTATAATTATACTTAAATACAAAATCATTTTTTTCTTATACCTTATATGGATACTCTATCCCATACAATAGGAGTATATCTTGTATCTACTTTTTTGGCAACCTTTTTTATCGGTTTTTACGATTAAAATTGTAAATTCTACTTTTTAAAAATCAACTCTACTAAAAATTACTTTGATATTCAAAATATTTTTTTACATTCTTTTTGGTAAAAAGGTTTTTAAAATTAAGCAATAAAACCATCAAATCATATATCCAAATTCTGCTATAATACAAAACTCTTTTTTATAGAAACTTTCTCTCCTGCAAAAACACTTCTAATAAAAAGTATGTTTTTACTAGTCTACTTCTATCAAATTATACTCTTTGCTTCCATACCCCAGCGCCACAGCATAATCTATGATATGAGTACCATTCCTAGACTCAATCCTTTCCACCAAATGATTTCTTCCCGCATCTTTTGAGTTATATACAAGGTCTAGACAAGCCTTATCAAGCGCCACTGGGTCTAGTGAAGCCAAAACCCCAATATCCTTCATACAAGGGTCTTCCGCAACGGCACAGCAATCGCAATCCACACTCATATTTGCCATAACATTTACAAAAGCCATATTCCCCTTAAAATAATCGACAATACTACCCGCACTTTCCGCCATTGCCCTTAAAAAATCTTCTTGCGGAGCAATGTGTTTATCCCATAACTCGTATTGGTCTAGTGTCCTTTTTGCGCTATGAATATTTGCCTTCCCCCTGCTAGACGCACAACCAATAGATAAT
The DNA here is from genome assembly GCA_944381205.1 of uncultured Clostridia bacterium. Taxonomy (GTDB): domain Bacteria; phylum Bacillota; class Clostridia; order Christensenellales; family UBA1242; genus UBA7862. The sequence continues at coordinate 1,155 of CALWKG010000013.1, read as the reverse complement.
TGCTTTAATGCCCCGCCAAAACCACCCATAGGGTGCCCTTTAAAATGTGATACAATTAGCATAGAGTCATAATTTTTCAAATGCGTTCCCACATAGTTTTCATTAAGCAAATTACCATTTTTTATAGGAATTATCTCATCACCATCTGCGTCCATAATGTCAACGTTGTATTTCCCCACCCAACCGTGCTCTTTTAACAAATTTCTGTGCTTTTCCGTTGTATTCCTTTCCCCACTATAAGCAGTGTTGCACTCAACTATTTTTGCATTTGTATAATCTAGTATATCTTCGTAATATTCAGGTCTTAAAAAGTTTTGATTTCCCTTTTCGCCCGTGTGAATTTTTAAAGCAACATTACCAGTAAGTTCTTTATTTAATGCCTTAAATGCTTTTAAAATACTTTCCTTACTAACATTTTTAATAAAAAAAACATCGCTTTTCATATTTTTCTCCTTTAAACGATAATATTCTAAACTTTAAATTTGGTTTTAGCAAATATTTTTTACAAAATAAACTATACCGCAATTAAAAAAAATTCATATAATAATTTAAGTTTGGTTTTAGTATAAAACAAAGATTTTATTGCTAAAAACAAGCAAAAAAGGAGTTAAAATATGCAAAAATATTATGCAATACAACGTGGAATTAACGGAAATTGGAATAACGAACCAATTATAAAATATCGTGCTAGTGAAATAGAAATCTTACAAAAAATAACCGAATATCAAAATAATACACCTACTAAAAATATGTATGTAGTAAAATACCTTGATTTAGTCAACGATTACGACAATACGGCAACTGTAAGCCAAATTTATAACTCACATAACGAAGCAAAGTCAAAAGCACAAGAACTAAATTTAAAAATCCTAACCCAACACAAAAACTCCCCACTAAACGACTTAGTACAATAACTAATAGCAAAATACTATTTCATTCCATCATTCTAATTATATTCCGTCATTCTAATTATATTACGTCATTCTGTTCTTCTTTGTCATTCTGTCCTTCTTCGTCATTCTGAGATGGGCAGACTTGACCGGCTTTCGAAGAATCCCCTAGGGCTCCCGAAAATCGTTAGATTTTTGGGATAAAGCGAATAGTTGCGTGCAAGTGGCAAGTTTGCGACATCAAAATGCTAAGCATCGCAAGTTG
>CALWKG010000012.1 GCA_944381205.1 uncultured Clostridia bacterium | reverse complement strand
TGGTTGTAAGGATTGTACGTATTCGGGATATGGGATTCTTCGAAAGCAGGTCAAGTGGGTCCATCTCAGAATGACGGAGTGTTACCCTGAGTACTGCTTTTTTTGATGGGCTTACGAAGGGTTTCATATATTGTAGATGGATAATTGGTATTATTACTGTTATATACCACTAATAATGGGACTCTTCGCTAATGCTTAGAATGGCGGAGTGATATAGGGGTTATTTGATTTTGCGTCTTTGTAAGTTTGGCATCAGGGTGGCGAGCGAAAGTTAAAGATAACAAATAAAAAGTATAATGACAAATAAAAATTTAGAAGATTGTAGTATATTTAGAAATATAAATAAAAACTTAGAAGATTTGCAATAGACCTAGAAGTATAGGCAAAAATTTAGAAGATTGCGATAGACTTAGAATTATAAATAAAAAAACGCATAATAACTTGTGGACTAGAATGATTATGAGTTTAAATAAGGTGTGGATTAGAATAAAGGGGATAACGTCTTAGGGGATAAAAATGCAAGATAAAGGTTTAGTTGGTTCAAACTTTTTTGCATAGTTAAAACATTTGACTTTTGGTAAATTTAAAATATATAATGTTTAATGAGATTTAAAATCTTGTTTTTTTAATGATTCTTTCTGCAAAGTTCATTTTAGACTCTTTTGGCGACCTTTATTTTTTTTGTATATCAAAGAAAAAGAGAATAATAAAGAAAGAAGCATTATTTTGTGTAGATTATAATAAAAAACAACTTTTTACTTATAAAGAAATTATCTATTAATTAGCAAAAGAATAAATATTTGCAACAATTTGCAAACTACTTATACAAAACACTAAATTCATAAGAAAAGGAAAAGGGGTATGAAAAGTATTCTTAAAGTCATATTAGTTTCGCTACTTGTAACTATTGGTGTAGTTGCCTTATTTATTGGCGGAATGTGGCTTTTTGGTGGATTTGACATAAAGCAAATTTATGCCCAAGATTTGAGTTTTAATGTAAATGAAGTTATAAGTTCTCGTACTTTTGCTTTGCAAGTTGACACTAGTACACCAGATGTTAATATGAATACTTTAATTTTGGAGACTTCTCCCGGTGGGGATAGGATAATAGATTATCCTAGGCAAGTAACCATTGGCAAGCCTTTTTCTATATTACCACAAACCGATGCTACAACAGGTGAAATTAATGGTGGGGTTGTAACTTTATATGCAAGATACTCGTCTGCATCTTCTTCGCAAAGTTTGGTCGCGAGTTGCAAAATTTTAATAGATGTTCCGGTAAAAGATATTGACATATCATTATCTACTAACGAAATTAAGGTCACGGATACTTTGCATTTGGCAACTGCGGGGCAGGAGTTGACACAGGTAATTAAAGTAAATCCAACAAATTCTCTTTTGCCGTATAAGAGCAAGAACCAACTAGGTCAGGGGGCAGATAGTTCGTTGGCTTCTTTGCAGGATAAAAAAATATTTATGGCTTTGATTAGTAGAGAAACGGGGACACCTGATACAAGTGTTGTTAATTTTAGAACAAGTGCGGGGAAAAGCCCTATAATTGAAGTTGATTATAGTTATGATGATGCGTCTAACAAACTTATTTTTGATAGTGACATTGATATTGTGCCAAAGGGAAGCAAATTAGGTGAAATAATTTTGCGGGTGTTTGTTTGCCCTACATATAACGAACAGAGTTTGATTACGATAGACAATGTTATGAATTCTAGCAATGTCGTAAGTTGCGATGAAAGTTTTGTGATAAGGGATTACACGGTTGACGGCTTAAATATTGATGAGAGCGATAAAGAAGTGTATTTTGATTCACCTATAATTATGTATCTAAATAATGAAAAGGCAACAAATGGCATTAATTTAGGGGTGGAACTGTATAATAATAGCGGTAGAGTGATAGACGATTATTATTTGAGAAATAACATTTTTATAAACATAGAAAGTAATGTTAACGATAGGTTATCGAAATTAGATGGGACTGTGGCAGAAGGCGAAACAAATGTCAACTTTGAAGCCATAGATGCGTCAAATGTTGCTAGTTGGGGTTTAGAGTATTTTTATAATGATTTTAATGTTTATTATAAATACAAAAACTCGCAGAAAGACGAAAATAAGATAAAAGTTAGTGTTACATATAGAGATTTTGAAAATGAGTATACAAAGAGTTTTTATCTAATACCACGTGCAAGAGAAGTTGAAAAAATAGACGTTAACTTTGAAGGAGATAGGCAACAGTTGACGTTTGAAAGTGGTAATAATTTTGTGTTAAGTCAAAGTAATTTTATTTTTACCTATGCAAATGGGTTTAGTGACGCAGACTTTAAGGATTTAAGTTATTACATTCCATTTATAACATCTAATCAAATAGTAACTATTCCAGAAGAAAATGGCAGGTATAAACTAGAATTTACGATTACTCCTACCACTAGCGGTGCTTTGGGAGAGTTTGAGTTGCAAAATAGATGGGGGTCTTTGGCTAACTGTATTATGACTTTAACGCAACTAGATATGGTGGTAGATTACAACTTTGACGCGTCAGGGAATTTAACAAGCAATAACGAAGGCATAGAATTTGAAGCAAATATTCCTATAAAAATAGAGATAACACCAATTTCAAAAACAAGTTTAAACATTAATGAAGAAACAATTTTATTCGATTTCTATATTGGTTCGCAAATGTTTTCTATTAATGCGGGAGTGGTAAAATTTTATACCATTTCCAGCGGGTCGACTAGCATATATCCACTGCTTAGTGTTAATAATGTAACAATAGAGTCTGAATTTGAATTTGATGAAATTAATTCATCTAGGTACATCAGGTTAATTTTAGATGCTGAAAGCCGTGTGGTTGGCATTGGGTCGTTTAATATTACTGCTCAATTAGTGTATTCTTCTCAATCACAGATATATTTGCTAGGGGTTTCCTGTCAAGTTCCTGTTTATGTATATGAAAACATAACCAATTTAAACGTGCAGGGTTATGATAATGGCAAAACGGTTCTTTTAAACAAAAATAGTGAAATTAGTGAAAATGACGGGCTAACTAGGTATTTGTTTATTACATCATCTCAACTAGAAACTTTGAGAAGGCTTAAAGATTCGGGACAATTAAAAATAGATTTCGTTCAGGATTTTGGGAACTTTAACCCAGATGACTATATTGATATTGAGCAAAGCCTAAGTGGAATTAATGCAAATGCCATAACCTTTGGAGAGTTTGAAGAAGTGTATGACGAAACTGGGGAAACACTGCAAGGCTATCAGATTTCTTATATCATTAATGAGATTTATTCTATAAAGATTGGAGATGTTGACATAGAAAATAGATTTATTATAAGAATATACGTTGACAACCAATCGGGAGAGTTGTTTTACGGGCAATTTTTGTTTGATGACGAGACGACTGCAAATACTTACGACATTAAGATAAAAGATATAACCTATAACGTGGCAGAAATAAAATATGGGGATACAACATTTGGAACAACCGAAGATACGGCTTTGTCTTTAAGGGCGACTGTTAGGGACGGGAGTATTGCTTGGAGTGTGCTAAATGCGTCTGGCACGGTTATAACTTCACTAGATAGTTTAAAATATGGTTTTAAAGTTTCCAGCGAAGATAATAATTATTCCATAAATGGTATAAGGTTTAATATGAGAGAAATTGACCCTGATTTTACCTTGTATGATGTTAGCAGGTTTTATTCCTTTACTCCTAGTGCAGAAGGTGGCGGGTTGTCATTTAGCAATGTTCCTTACAAAGAAGGGGGGATTTTACTAGAACTTAGTATTTTTGCTGAAACTGCAAACGACAGCAATATGTATTACTACTGGAACGGTTCTATGTTTGAAAGGGTAGTAAACGAAGGTTTGCAGGAGTCAAATAGCGCAAAGATGTATTTTAGGCTAGAAGGATTTGATATTAAACTTTCTGCCCAAGATGTTGAACTTAACGGGGCACAGGGTAATTCGTCAACATTTATAGGCAATGGTGGTCTTTTTGAGATAGAAGGGGTTAGCGCCAATGTTGATTATAGTGTACTGTTTAATGTTGATGTAAATAGTGAGAATGTTCAGATATCAAGTGATTATTCTAGTATAACAGTGCTTAATGATTTCTTGATAGATGATGGGATAACATTTAATTTCTATTATGGGTCTAGGTCTAATGTTTTAAAGATTTATAATTTAGAAGACAATTTGGTAGATGGCTATACGGTAAAAATGAAGGGGGCATATAGTATAGAAGTTACTAAAACGCAGTTTGATGCCCCAAGTTCTACACCGATTTCAGATTTTGTAACTGTTACCTATCTTAGTGATAGTAGCGATGCCTTAGCGCAAGGGTTGGTTAGTTTAAATATAACAAAACACGACCAAGAAGGCGCTGAGTTTGTCAAAATAGATAGTCAAAACCTAAATGTTGTGACTTTTGTCGGTGAATACACAATTACTATTAGGCTTACAATTACAAAAACAAATACAAATGTTAGTTCTAGCATAGATAAACAAATCACTATAAAGTCAATTTATAGTACCGACGACATTATAATTAATGCTCCTAGTGGGAAAAATGGATTGCAAATTCAAGCCGGAGTTACAAAACAAGTTGAGTTTGCAAATAAATTGCTAGAAAATCAAGCACAGATTTCCAATATTTCATTTGAATATTTAGACAAGGAAGAAGATAGCCAGATTAATGTAAACGATTTGATGGAAAGTAATTTTGTGTCTTCTACCAAGACTGCGACATTTTTTGCCAATGATATAAACTATAATAAACAAATTCAACTTATTGTAAAACTTAGTTTCTCTGATGGCGGGAATATTATAAAGAGTTTTGACGTTGAGATTTTGTCTAACTTAGACTTTACCTTTAACCACGAAGGATTGACTCGTTCTGGTGACCAAATGGGGATAAATTCAGAAACTATTGTAATTAGAAAAAATTCTACTAGTTTACTCCCGCTAGACGATGATGATTTGTTAGAAGATAATTTTAGTTTTGAGTTAGACGGGCAACCAACGGATATTTTGTACATAGAATCTGGTGAAGATAGTATGCGCCTTATAATTGGCTATGATAGCAATAGAGATATTATTAAGGAAGGTAGTAGTTTGGAGATTACGCCAACCATTAATTTTACTTATCAAACGGATTTTGGTTATAGTTTGGTGTTTAGTGTTCAACTAACGGTCTTGATTTTGGTTTCTGCAAATTAATGAAAAAAAGGAAGTAGGGTATGAATTTATTTGAAAATCAAAAATATTATAACAAGGAAGATTTTGACAAAATAAGTTATGAAGACCAGCAAGAAATCTTTTTGCGTATTAGGGCTTGGATGCCACGGGTTAACGAACGCGACAGGTATAACAGCGAAAAATATCGCAGTATTATTATTAATAGAATAGAACAAATTTGTGCCTATGCTTGTGCGGGGCACATACCTTCGCAAGACTATATGGGGTACATTTATAAACGCGGATTTGGGGATATTTTTCCTATAAACTATAAAAGGTCTATCGAGTGGAATATCATAGCCGCTCGTAACGGCAGTAAGTTGGCTCCGCAAAAAATGAAGGCTTTTATGAACCCCGCCATTGATATGATTATGTTAAGCCCTAGGTGGGGGCAAATTGTTAAGTATAACGACCTAAATTTGTCTAATTATTTTTGGTTTTTAAGCCAATACGTTTGCGAACTGTTGTATGTAGATTTGAATTTAGACCCTGCGGAAATGTCAAAAAAAGAACTTATAGAAGAAGATACTAACGAAAAGGGGGCAAGGATTTTCTTTGACAGATTTAGGGATAGGTGTGTGCAGGGGGCTATTGATAACCTTGTAAAAACTTTGCCGGAAGATGTTGACGAAGACGAAATCGGGGAAGAACTTGTCAGCGAAGAAGAAAAGAAAGAAAGAAAAAAGCAAAGTAGCGAATTTGTAGAACTTAATATTGAAGATATTGACACAGATGATAAATAAAAAATTTGCTTGTTCTAAAAGCAGTATTAATTTTTTATATAGATAAATCCTATTTAAAATACTAAGCACATAGTGGGTTTAATATTAAAATACCAATATGATTAGTTGATTTAAACAAATTAAAGTGCAAGAATACTAATATAGATATAGATTAATTTTTAACAAAATAAAAGGTAATGATAATATTAGTGTGGGTGATTGAAGGATTTTATAATTTATAAAATTAATCATTTTGGGTTTTGGGACAAACCTTGGATAAAAAAAACAAACCCAAAACTTTATTATCTTTGAGTTTGTTTTAATCTTCTAGTCCAGCCAAATAATCTATGGTTACATCAAAAAATTCGGCAAGGGAAACCAACTTTGAAAGTGTAGGTTCGCAAGAGTCATTTTCCCACAGGCTTACGATTGATTTTCCCACATCTATTTCTTTTGCTAGTTGAACTTGTCCAATATTTTTTTCGTGACGTAAATCTCTTAATCTTTGTCCAAAACCTTTCATCAAAATTATTAAAGCACAAATTTAAAAAAAATTGTTGACTTTCCATAATTATGGGAATATAACCTTTATATATTTACTTTATTTGACAAATTATTTAAAAAAATGACAAACTAAATTACTGAAATGTTATGCTAATTTTTTGTTAATTTTTTAGATAAAGGTCAAAATATAACTAAGGAGAATAAAATATGAAAAGTGGAGTAATAAGAAAATTAGACGAGTTAGGCAGGGTTGTTATACCTGTCGAAATCAGAAAAACCCTTGATATTGAAGTTGGCTCGTTGTTGGAATTTTATATGAACGACAGAAACGAAGTAACAATCAAAAAAGTTATTGGCGGGGAAGAAAATTATTTGAGTAGTAGATTAGCCGAAGATGTTTATAAGCATTTTAATTTTTCTTGCTTTGTAACCAATGGTCGACAAATTATGGCTTCAAGGGGTATTGATGAAAAAACTATTGATTTGAATAAATTTAATTTTAATGATTTAAAGGTGAATACTTTAACAAAAGGCAATTCTAATTTCTATGTTATTAGTTTGGGAGATAAAAAGGGCTCTTATTTAGTAGTTGAGTCTTGTGATGATATTGATGTTTCTACTCAAAACGGGATAGAAGCACTTTGTAGTTTTGCTGGTGCGGTGTAAAATTTAATATTATTTATAAACTTTTGCCTATAACAAATGTTATGGGCTTTTTTTTTGTTTATGGAGTATTTTATTCTATACATTAAATTATAAATTTTTAACCTTAAATAATTATAAAAATATTATTTGTTAATTTTGACTGGTATAAATTGCTTTAAAAATATTAGTTTTTTACTAGAATAATTAATAATTCAAGTATCATACTTATTAATTTTTACTGTAACAATTAATAATTTAAAAAGGTATTGATAAAAAATTTGATAAATATGCGACAATAAAAAACGTATTGGTAAAAAATTGCTTAAATATATGAGAAACATAAAGAAAAAATCATAGGGGATTTTAACTAGCAAAATTAATATATTTTATCTCGATTTTTGGTAAATTAAAGATATATTTAATAAAAACTTTTATATTTATAGCATATCAAAAAATAAAAGACAAATAATAAGTCTAGGAGTTCTACAATGTTAAAGAAAAGGTCTTTTGTTTATGGAGCGATGCTAATTTGTATTAGTAGTATTATTTGTAAGTTAATAAGTGTTTTTTATAAAATCCCACTTGCACGTATTCTTGGGGCGGAAGGTATGGGAGTGTATTATTTAATCTTTCCCGTATATGCTTTTTTAAGTACTTTTGTATCTAATAGTTTTACTCTTTCTATCTCAAAAAGGGTGTCTGGAAAAATAAGTCAAGACAATTACGTAGGAGCATATAAAATTTTTAGAGAGTCCTGTATTTCGATGTGGGGACTGGGGATATTTTTGTCGATATTACTTTTTTGCTTTTCAAAGGTAATAGCGACTCTGCAAGGGGTACAAGGGGCTTACATTTGCTACATTGCCGTCGCACCTGCGATTATTTTTGTAGGGCAAAGCAGTGTATATAAGGGATTTTTTCAAGGGTTACAGGATATGTCACCCAGTGCTGTTTCACAAGTTTTGGCTCAAATCTTCAAACTAATTTTTGCGCTTGCATTGTCTAAGTTTTTTAGCCCATTGGGTGTGTTTTGGGGTGCTTTGGGTGGGTTTATAGGGTTAAGTTTATCAGAATTTATATGTTTTTTGTACTTTGTTATATATTATTTTATTTTTAAAAAAAGGCATAAGGAAATCTTTTTGGAACAAAAAAAACTTACAAAAAGAGATTTTTCAAAAGTCTTTAAGTCTGCATTACCGTTTTTACTGACTAGTATAATTTTGCCTATGGCAACATTAGTAGATAGTTTTTTAATTGTCAATATCTTAAAGTCTATGGGGTTTGACAATTTATTTGCGACATCTCTTTTGGGGTTGAATTCCGGGGTGGTAAGCACACTGATTAATTTGCCGTCTACGTTTGCGATGGCTTTGTGCGTTACCATTGTGCCGTACATTACAAAAAGTGTAATTAATAAGGATTATAGCGGGGTGTCTAACAAAAGTGTTATGGCTTTAAAACTAATATTAATAGTTGCTTTGCCGTGTTTCCTTGTTTTTTTGTTATTTTCTAGCGATATTATTGGGCTTTTGTATGTGTTTTCTAGCGCTTATGAAAAAAATGTTGCAGTGACACTTTGCATTTTATCTAGCATTAACGTTTTTTACCTTTCAATCTTAAATATCACTACTGCGCTTTTACAGTCTATAAATAGGTCTTTTGTACCCGTTATTAGCCTTTTGTGTGCGCTTGTATTAAAGGTGGTTTTGGAAATCCTTCTCATTAGTACCCCTATGTTAAACATTGCTGGTGCGGTGATTTCTAGTAGCATTTGCTATGCTGTATCGGGTGCGATTAATATAATTTATTTTAGAAAGACCATTGAGATTAAGCCCAAGTTTTTCCGCTCTTTTTTAAGTCCTTTTTTATCTAGCATTGTCGCGATTTTTATGATTTATTTAACTAAAAGTTTGGTACAAAACTTAATTTCTTACGCGTTTTGTACAATTTTATCTTTATGTTTAGGGGGAATTGCGTATATAATTTGTTTGTTTTTATTTAGAACTTTTACAAAGGAAGAAAGAGAAGTTTTATTTAGATTAAAGCCTTTTTCGCAAAAAAACGCGCAAAAGGGGTAACGATAGAGTTAGGTAATAAATAAAGTTATAAAATAAAAATTTTCGTATTAACAATATTTAACTTTACAATACCATATATGTTGGTTGTTTTGTGGCAAGTAGATTGATGTTTGATAATAATAAATAGTATAGTGAGTGATTTAATTCTCGCCCCAAATACAACCTAGAAGTGATAAATAATTAGATAAATGTGTGACATAAGCAGTTGTTTTGTGATAAAATATGCTATATGAAAATAGGTAACGTAGTAACAAAAAACAATATTTTTTTAGCCCCAATGGCAGGAGTGAGTGAAGTGGCTTTTAGGTCATTATGTTCGCAATATGGTGCTGGGCTTACTTATACTGAGATGATAAGTGTAAAGGGGCTTTATTATAACAGTAAAAATACCATAAAAATGTTACAGCGGGGAGAAGAAGAAAAATTGTGTGCCGTGCAACTTTTTGGACACGAACCAGAGATTTTTAAAAGTGTTATACAAAGCGGAGTTTTAGACAAGTTTGACATAATAGACATAAATATGGGTTGTCCAGCCCCAAAAATAGTAAAAAATGGTGATGGCAGTGCTTTGCTTAGTAATTTGTCACTTGCAAAAGAGATAATAAAAACTTGCGTTAGTGTTAGTAAAAAGCCGGTAACAGTAAAGTTTAGAATGGGTGTAAAGGCGGGCGAAGATATAAGTGTGGAATTTGCTAAAATGTGTGAAGAAGCGGGGGCGAGTGCAATAACCTTACACCCACGCACTAGACAAGCCGGTTATAGTGGGAAAATTGATTTAATGGCACTAAAAGCGGTAAAAAATGCAGTAAAAATTCCCGTTATTGCTAGTGGGGACGTTGTAGATAAACAAACTCTTGATGGGGTTTTGTCAACTGGGGTCGATGGAGTTATGATTGGTAGGGCAACGGTTGGTCACCCGAATATTTTTGCGGAATTGCAAGGGCAAAATGTAGATTTAGACAAAAAAATAATAGCAAAAAAACACCTAGATATGCTAAAAAAATATTATTCGGAAGAACGAGTTATTTTAAATTTATTTAAAAGACACGCGATGAAATACGTTAGTTTGGATAAAAAAGGGGTTGCATTGGCTCAAAGTTTAAAAGAGATAGAGCAAATTTTAGGGATATAATTTGGATAAAAATTCAGGCAAAGAATATTATCACTAGATTTAAAATTTTTCATATTATGATTTAATGATTATTGTTTTACCTTTTTGTGAAAAATCGCCGATGTTTTGTAGTAAAAAGTTTTTTTGTGTTTTAAATTTTTTACGTCGAGAGTCAAAGCGCAATTTTTTTATTCTTTGCTTTTATTCTAGTAATGGTTATAGGAAAACTCAAAACGCGCTAGTTGTTCATAATGGTAAGGTCGTATGCTTTTTTGGTGAAAACTTTACAAATAAATCATTTGAGATAAAAATTTATAAAAAGGTAAAGTTTGTTTTTGATTTCGATTTTTATAGACGAAAATTTGATTGCTTTGTGACTTATTTGTCGAGCGAAAGCAAACCGCTGATTTTGGATTACCAAAGAAAGAAATTTAAAAAAGGTTTTTGTATTATTAATAAAAGTTAAAATTTAGCCGTTTTAAAGTCATTGTTTAATTTTAATCAAATAGTTTTAAACATTTTTATCATAAATTTTGCAAAATATTGAAATTTAAAAAGGGGTTATTATAAGTAATTAGAAGATTTTACACATAAAAATTAGGAGATTAAAATATTTTGTATGTAAAATTCATGTCTAGGCATAAAAAATACTCTTTTTTTGTGTACAAAAGTTTTTAAAATTGGTAAACTATTTAGTAGTAAAATAAGAAAAGAGGGTTTTGATATGAAAAGAACTATTAAAGATATTGATGTCGCGGGCAAAAAGATTTTGCTTAGGCTAGATTTTAACGTTCCAATGAATACTAAAACGGGAAATATAACAGATTTGACAAGAGTTTTGGAGAGTTTGCCGACAATAACATACCTTAGTGAACATAAGGCAAAAATTATTATCTGTTCGCATTTGGGTAGACCTAATGGAATTAGGGACGAAAGGTATTCTTTGGCGCCGGTAGCACAAGCGCTTGCAAAGTTGATTAAGTGCAAGGTTAGTTTTGCCAATGACACAATAGGTGAAGATGCCAAGGCAAAAATTAGTGCGATGGAAGATGGCGAAGTGGTTGTTATTGAAAACCTTAGATTTGATAGTAGGGAAGAACAAAACGACCCAGAGTTTGCAAAGAGTTTGGCAAGTCTTGCGGATATTTATGTTAACGATGCCTTTGGTACTTGTCACAGGAAGCACGCGTCTACCTATGGAGTGGCAAAACTTTTGCCTAATGCGATAGGTTTTTTGATTAACAAAGAATTAAAAGTCATTAGTAGAATTTTGTCTAATCCAGATAGACCGCTGGTGGCAGTGCTAGGCGGGGCGAAGATTAAGGACAAAATACCTGTTATAGAAAATTTGTTAGATAAGGCAGACACCATTTTAATAGGTGGGGGTATGGCATACACCTTTATAAAGGCTCTTGGCGGAGAAGTGGGGAATTCCCTTGTTGACGAAGAAAAATTGAGTTTAGCCAAGGAGTATATAGAAAAGTCTAAAAATTCAAGGGCGGAAATTGTCCTTCCAATAGACAACATTTGTAATTTAGACATTGATAGTAGCGAAAAGCCTAAAAAATTTGTTTCTACCAAGATAGACCCAAATTATATGGGGCTAGATATTGGTCCAAAGACTGTAAAGTTGTTTAAATCTTATATAAAAAGAGCGGGCACTGTTGTTTGGAATGGTCCAATGGGAGTTTTTGAAAATCCACTTTATGCAAAAGGTACCAATAAAATTGCGAAATATGTAGCAAAAAGCAAAGGGTTTAGTTTTGTAGGTGGTGGGGATAGTGCTTCGGCTGTTGTTAAGTCTGGGTACAGCAAGAAGATAGACCATTTATCCACTGGTGGCGGGGCTAGTTTGATGCTACTAGAAGGCAAATCTTTGCCGGGGGTAGATATAATAGAGGATATTGAGGAGCAAAAGTAACAAAGGGGTTAAATATAGGGATATAATGAAAAAGACAGCACTTATTATTATGGACGGATTTGGTATTCCGCAAGACCTTACTCGCAGTGCGGTTTTGGAAGAAAATACACAAAATTTAAGAAGATATATAAAGGAATTTCCACATACTGAAATTAGGGCTAGCGAAGAATATGTTGGTTTGCCAAAGGGACAGGCGGGAACTAGTGAAGTGGGACATATGACAATAGGCAGTGGTAGGGTGAGTTATCAGCCGTTAGTTAAAATTAATATGGAGATAGAGTCGGGAAAGTTTTTTGAAAACAAAGAACTAAACGATGCCATATCTTATGCTCAAAATAACCACAAAAAAGTACACTTAATTGGTTTGCCAAGCGATGGCGGGATACACTCGCACATAAATCATTTATTTGCATTGTTAAAACTTTGCAAAAGTCGGGAGTTTTATGATGTTTATATTCATTTTATAGGTGATGGTAGGGACACAAATCCTAAGAGCATTGTAAAATATTTGGACGAAGTGCAAAAGGCAACTACTGACATAGGGGTTGGCAAGATTGTAAGTATAATTGGTCGTTTTTATGCTTTGGATAGGGATAAAAATTGGGATAGAAACAAACTGGCATATAAACTTTGGGTACACGGGGAAGGCGAAAAGTTTGACGACTATCATAAGGCCATTGAAAATGCTTACAATTTAGGGCAAACGGACGAGTTTATAAAGCCTATTAGTTTACAAGGAGAAGGCTTAATAAAACAAGGTGACGTTGTTATATCATATAATTTTAGGGCGGATAGAGAAAGGCAACTAGCATACGTTATGGCAGAAGATAATGACCTAGATTTTGTAGAAAATCTTAATTTGTACTTTGTAACTATGACCGAGTATGACGAAAACTTTAAAAAAGTTCACGTGGTATACAAAAACGAAGAAATGAAAAATATTTTGTCCGAAGTTTTAAGCGATAACGGTGTTTGTCAGGTAAAAATTGCAGAAACGGAAAAGTATGCTCATTTGACATTTTTCTTTAATGCGGGTAAGCAGGATACTTATAAGGGTGAAGATAGGATTTTAATAAGTTCAGAAAAAATGGCTAGTTATGCTCCCTTTCCGCAAATGTCGGCAAGCAAAATTGCCGATAAGGCGATAGAAGTTATGGACAAGTATGATTTTATTGCAATTAACTTTGCTAACTGTGATATGGTGGGTCATTCGGGCGACAAGGAAGCCACTAAAAAGGCTGTAAAAGTGGTGGACGAGTGTGTGGCTAGGGTGGTTGATAGTTTGCTGAGTCGTGGCGGGCAGGGTATTATTACCGCCGACCACGGAAATGCTGATATTATGACCTATAAAGACGGAACGGCTAATACTTCTCATACCACGGCTTTGGTGCCATTAATAGTTTTTGGGACAGAGGCTAAGACTTTGCGTAGTGGTGGTACACTAGCGGACATAGCCCCAACGATTTTAAATATGATGGGGATAACTGTTCCAAGCGATATGACGGGGCAAAATTTGATTGAAAATTAAAAAATAAGGAGAGAATTTTTATGTCAAAAAAGTATGTTATTGCTAATTTTAAAATGAACAAATTGGATAGTGAAATCGTAGATTACGTAAATTCACTTAAACCTTTGGTTAAAGATGCCACAAGCGAGGTTATTTTAAGTGTTCCTTTTGTTTCGATAAAAACAGCAGTAGAAAGTGCTCAAAACAGCAATATTTTAATTGCAGGACAAACCCTTAACGAAAACGACTTTGGGGCGTATACGGGGGAAGTCAATGCCGAGATGCTCTGTTCTGTGGGGGCAAGTGCGGTGCTTGTGGGGCACAGCGAAAGACGTAGCCATTTTAAAGAAACGGACAAGGAAGTCAACAAAAAAATTATGAAGAGTTTAAGGAGCGGGCTAGTAAGTATTTTGTGCATTGGGGAAACTCTTTTTGACAAAAAAAATAATCTTACTCAAAATGTCTTGCAAAAACAAATAACTGAATGTTTAAATTCTATCTATGCCAATGAACTAAGTCATATCGTTATTGCTTATGAGCCTGTTTGGGCCATTGGTACGGGGATAACCGCAAGTTGCGATGAGATAGAAAAGGCAATAACAACCATTCGTACAATGCTAGTAAATTTGTATGACGAAAAGATTGCCCAAGCGGTAAACATTGTTTATGGTGGCAGTATTAACGAAAAAAATATAAAAGAAATTGCTAAAATTAAGGGCATAGATGGGGTTTTGGTAGGTGGAGCATCGCTAGACCCAACGAGTTTTAGTAAAATAGTTATGGAATTTAATACCAAAGAAAAGAAAACTAAAAAGGCTAAGTAAATTTTTGGGGCTTGAAAATTGCTAGGACTTGTATTATAATTACTTTGCAGTGAAGGAGCAAAAATTATGAGTACATTAAATAGTATTTTTTCCTTTATACGAAGTAATTTCTTTTATGATGCTAGGTCTAGTATTATTTCAATTAGTGTTATTTTTCTTATTTATTTTATGAACAAAATGTTAAAAGATAAGGAAGACTCGCCAATAAAAAGTTTAAAATATCTTGCAGGGACTATCACATCTTTTGGAGTTTTTTTGCTAATGTGTTAAAGTTAGTAAACTCATTTGATTTTTTTTATAAAGTATGATAAACTGCAATCTAGTTTTGTAAGGAGATAAATTTATGTTTTTAAATGCTATGGTAAATCTTGTTGATAGTACGAGCAGTACAAGTAGTGATGTGACTGCGGTAGCACCTTGGGTAGCGAATTCCTTTCCAATAATAAAATTTATTATTTTGATTTTAATTGCAATTTGCTGTTTGGCTTTAATTGTTGTAATTTTGATGCAACAAAGTGAAGGTAACGACAGTACAACCAACGCAATTACGGGGATTAAGGACACCTATTATTCTAAAAATATGGGGCTTAATAGGGAGATTAGGTTAAAAAGAGCAACAATCGCCCTTTCAATTATAGTGGCGGTACTTATTGTGGCTTTTGTTATTCTTGCTCGTATTTATGGCGGTAACATTTGGGGTTAAGATTTTTAGTTTTTTGTTAAGAGATAATACACGTGATTGTATTATCTCTTTTTTAATGGATTCTACTTTTTGTTTACAATAATAAAATAACGGTTTACGTAATAAAATTGACACTTTACTAAAAAAACTATATCATAAGGTAAAGGTTAGGGATTTTAATGGAAGATTTAAAGGTTAAAATACAAGAGATTTTAAATACAAGGTATGTGGCTTCTCGTGGGATAGATAATTTATCTAAGGTTTTGGCTCAGATGCTAAGGCAAGACGTTGCAAGTGTTAAGGAAATTTTGATACAGTTAATAGACGAAGGTGAGGTTTACGAGTTTGCAAAAAACAAGTTTGCCGGGGCAAGAGTGCTTGGGTTTATTAAGGGTAAGTTTGTGTTATCTAGTCAAAACTTTGGATTTGTATTGTGTGATGGTGGGGATATTTTTGTTAGTAAAAAAAATAGTTTAGGCGCTTTTGATGGTGATGAGGTTTTGGTAAAGGTTGTGGGCAGGGCTTACAAAGATAAAAAGAGAGAAGGTAAAGTTCTTAAAATAATCTCTCGCGACAATGACAACCTGCTTGCGACATATCGGGATTTTGGCAGTTATGGGATTGCCGAACTTGACAGAAAAAACATACAGGTTAAAATTTTAAAACAAGACTCTCTTAATGCGCAAGAAGGTGATAAGGTAGTTATAGACATAGTTCCGGGACGTGTTATTTGTGGTAAGGTTATAGAGGTTATAGGTAGCCTTGATAAAAAGGGAAACGATATAAAATATTTTTTAAGGCAAAATAAAGTTAGGGAAACGTTTCCGCAAGAAGTGCTTGATGTGGCGGGAAAAATTCCGCAAGAAGTTGACAAATCAAAATTAAAAAACAGGGTTGATTTGACAAACGAAGTTATCTTCACAATAGACGGAGTTGGGGCGAAAGACCTAGACGATGCCATAAGTTTAAAAAAGGACAATATGGGAAACTATGTCTTAGGTGTGCACATTGCTGACGTTGGAGAATATGTTAAACTAAATGGAATTATAGACAAGGAAGCATACGAACGTGGTACGAGCATTTATTTTTTAAACTATGTGAT
Source organism: uncultured Clostridia bacterium (assembly GCA_944381205.1). Taxonomy (GTDB): domain Bacteria; phylum Bacillota; class Clostridia; order Christensenellales; family UBA1242; genus UBA7862. The sequence goes on along the minus strand of CALWKG010000012.1, from coordinate 5,811 downwards.
ACCGATGTTACCCAAAGAACTTAGTAACGGAATTTGCTCACTTAATCCGGGGGTTATTAGGTTAACACTTAGTGTAGAAATGAAAATAAATGACAAAGGCGAAGTCATTGACAGTAAAATTTTTGAAAGTTATATCAAAAGCAAACACAGGCTTAACTATGACGAGGTTTTAGAGGTAATAGAGGGAAATGTAGACACTCAAAATAGGTTGTCAGACATTAAAGATGTTTTGCTTCAAATGTACGAATTATCACAAATTTTGGACAAACGGAGGACTGATTTTGGGGCTTTAAATTTTGAAATTCCAGAAGGAGAAGTTGTTTTGGACGAAAATGGCAAAGCAATAGACGTTGTTAAAAGTGAAGCCACCAAATCCACTAAGTTGATTGAAACCTTTATGGTTGTTGCAAACGAAACGGTGGCATTAACATACAATCAATTAAAAATTCCTTTTGTTTATCGCGTTCACGAAAAACCAGACGGAGAAAAGATAAAGTCATTTTTTAATTTTGTGGATAGCCTTGGTTTAAAGTTGCCTAGCGAAACTGGGGATAGCAAAGACATTAGCCCAAAATATTTACAAAAGATTTTGGAAGAGGTTAAGCAAGACGATAAAAAAGGTGTTGTAAATATGGTGATGCTTAGGAGTCTTAAAAAGGCAAAGTATTTCGAAAAGTGTTTAGGGCATTTTGGTATGGCGCTTAAATTCTATTGCCATTTTACTTCTCCTATTAGAAGGTACCCAGATTTGACAATCCATAGAATTATTAAAGAGCATTTACACGGAAATTTATCCTTTGTTAAGTCAAAAGAAATGCAGGATTTTGTAGTAAAATCTAGCGAAAAGTCTAGTATTCAGGAGAGAGTTGCAGAAGATACCGAAAGGGCTATTACTGATTACAAAAAGTGTGAATACCTTGAAAATTATATAGGTAAGGAATTTCTGGGTATAATAAGTGGAGTGACAAATAGGGGATTCTTTGTAGAACTTGACAACACTTGCGAAGGGTTGGTGCCGATGTCTAGTTTAAAGGAGTTCTATAACTATGATGAAGAAAGGTTAATGCTCGTTAGTAAAAATCACTTTTTTAGAATAGGGGAAAGAGTGCAAATAAAAGTAGAAAGTGTAGACAAATTAGAGCGAAAGGTGAATTTTGAGTTTATAAAAAAGATAAGGGAATAGTATGAGGACATTATCATTTTTAAAGCAGGTAATGACAAAGAAAGATAAAGTTAAATTTATCTTTCTTATGTTTTTAAGTGTGATATCATCTATTGCGGTGCTTGTTCCGACACAGATAGTGGGGTTAATTATTTCCAAATTAACTAACCAACAAGTGAGTTTTTTGGGGGTAGAAATACCTAGTAGTATAAGTTACATTACCATAATTATAGTGGGCGGAGTAGTGACTTATGTTATGTATGTTTTGCATTTGTCTTATCTTCTTGGGATAGAGGCTTTAACCAAAAGAGTTATATGTAATCTTAGGTCACACACTTATGCTTGGCTTATTACTCCAAGAAAAAATTTAGATATAAAGATGACAGATGGTGATGCTGTCTATCGTATGAATGAAGCGCCTGAATATTTAGTAAATGTCATCGACTTTTTCTTTACCGAAGTTTTGCCTAAAATTTTATCGGCTGTTATAGCATTTGTTTACATTTGCATTTTAGATATTTACTCTATGCCAATAATCTTGTGTGGGTTACTACTGGTTTTTATTAGTGTCTTTATAAGGACAAAATTAGAGCACGGATTGTCTGTTTCTATGGAAATTTGTAAGTCGCAGGTATCAAGCGGAATTTCCAATTCTATTGCCAATATTCCCGTTATAGCGCTTTATAAATCTATGTTTTTTGAGCAAAATTTGTTTAACCAAAAGGTAGAAGAATATTATTCTATGCAAAAAAAGCAGATAAAAATGAGATTTGTCTATTGGATTATTGCACGATTTGTTGAAATTGCCTGTACTTTTGGGGTCATATTTGTTTGTGCTAAGCGAATTTTTGATGGAAATATGGACGCGGGCATAGTTGTGGTAGTTGTAAATTACGTTTCTCAAATTTTTGTTCCTATTCAGGTCGTGGGGTATTTTTCGACTAGAATAGTCCAAGGTAGCGTAAAGTTAAGGCGACTATGTGAGTTAAAACCTAAAAAAACAGATATTTTACCGCAAGAAGACGCAAAAGTAGACTTAATTACTAGTTTAAGTTTAAGAAATGTGAATGTGCAAAATGGAGAAAACTTTAAGTTAAGCAACATAAATTTGGATTTTAACAGGGGAGAACTTACGGTGATTGCTGGCGAGAGTGGTTGTGGAAAATCCACCATTGTAAATGTGCTTTGTGGGTTATGTGAAAAACAAGACGGGGAAATCTTTGTGAACGACGTTGCTGTTTCTTCAATGTATCAATACACAGATAAAATGTCTGTAACCTTGCAAAATCCATACATATTTAATAGAAGTGTTAGGTTAAATGTTTTGTATCCTGACAGAAAGAACAACAAAAAGACGTCACAAATAATAAGAGATTTTAATATGGAAAAACTTTTTTTTCGCAATTTTGCAAAAGATAAAATTCAGCAGAATTTTGAAAATATGCTTTCGGGTGGAGAAAAAAGACGTATAAATTTGGCTCGTGGAATTTTAAAACCATCACAAGTTTATATTTTTGACGAACCTACTAATGACTTAGATAAACAAAATACAGAAGTAGTTATAAAATCAATAGAAAATTTAAAAAATGATGCCATAGTTATTGTTGTATCACACGACGAAAGAATAATAAAACGTGCCGATAAAGTGGTTGATTTCTCTAAATTTGTAGTAAAAAAGGGAACAAAAAATTAGAGTAAGGGGGAAAATGTTTTTTGGAAATAGAAAGAAAGTTTTTAATAGATAAAAATAAGGCCAACGAGATTATTAAAAAGGCACAAAATAAGAGTGAAATTGAACAGTTTTACGTGAAATTTGGTGATGAAGAAGAAAGATTTAGGAAACGTGACTCTAAGTTTTTTCACACAATAAAAAGAAAAATTGATAAAGGTTTAAAACGAGAAGAAATAGAAAGTGAGATTACAAAAGAAGAATATGAAACTAATTTGATAGATAGGATAGGACAATTTGTTAGAAAAACAAGGTATGAGGTGGTTTTTTCAGATTTGGTTTTTGAAATTGACTTTTACAAGGAAAGTTTGCAGGGGCTTTGTGTATGCGAGATAGAATTTAAGAGCGAGTCGCAGGCAAAAAGTTTTGTACCGCAAAGTTTTTTGGGTAGGGAAATTACAGACGACATAAAATACAAAAATCAAATGCTAGCAAGGGTTTAAAAATTAATATAATTTACACTTTTTTGCTACTTTAATTCAATATTATGGTGTAAAAATTAATTTTAATTTAAAAAAATGGACAAAAAAAATGACACAATTAGGATTGTTTTGTTCTTAATGACGTGTCATTTAATTTTAAAGATTCTTTACTAATTTATTTTTGGTGTAGATAACAGGACTTGAACCTGCACGGGTCGCCCCACTAGAACCTGAATCTAGCGCGTCTGCCAATTCCGCCATATCTACTTATTGGCATAAAAAATAAAAAAAATTCAACTATTTTTTGCCCTTAATTAGAAATCTAAAACAATATTGTAGTTATGTGTACTTATACTTTTTAACAAGAGTATTTTACAACCACTCTTTGATATTGTCAAACTATAAATTTATTGTACCTTTCAATTCATTGATGTAACGGCTCCATATATTTTACAATTTTGTTGTGCGATTTTGCATAGTCAATTTCACTTTTTGTACTTTGACCAATATAACCGTTTTTGTTTATTACGAAAATTTCATCTGCCATATCAATCTTGCGTTTGTGCATATCGTCTAACATTTCTTTAACGTTTTCATTCCAAACTTCGTTATCTCCACTATGCCCAAAAAGCCCTACCGATATTACAATATTACCTTCAAGGCTCAGCCTTTTTTGCTCCCGGATAAAATCGTCTTTAAATTTTGTACTGCCACAAAGGGTTATAACTTTATATTTTCCTACCATATTTTAGCCTTCTTTTAAATAAGTTTTATTTTTTTATCAAATTTTATTATTTTACACTGATATTTTAGCAAAAAGTTGGATATTAAACAACAAAATTTTGTTGCAAAAACAAATAATGTATAGTATAATTCTCTTTGTTTGGAGGATTGGCTGAGTGGTTTAAAGCGGCGGTCTTGAAAACCGTTGAGGTGAAAGCCTCCGCAGGTTCGAATCCTGTGTCCTCCGCCACAGGATAAACAAGCAATAATGTGCTTGTTTTTTTTCTGCGAAAATCGAACCTGCGGGACATCTCCGCAGTCGGCTCGCGGCTAACGAAAGCCCATCTAGCAGGTTTGTGCTTTGCTAAGACACTATGCTAGACTTTTTATTAGTAGTTTGCGAATGAAAGATATTACAGAAATATTGAAGAATTAAAAAGTTTTGTTATTTGGATTGATATTTTATGATAATTTACATTGAGTTTATAAGTTAATTAAATAGACATATCTTATTAAAAAGTCTAGACAAAAAAAGTAAAAAAAACTATTATATCTGTAAATATGAAGAAAATAAAATTTAAAAAAATTGTTTCGCTTGGGTATAACTGCGAAGTATCAACAAGGATAAAAGAATATATGAAAGGGAACTTTGATTCTTATCCGTTTTCTTGGGTTTACATTGGTTCCGTTTCTAAATTTGTCGGTGCTTTAAATAATTTAGATAGTATTTTATCCAATGAGATAGTACTTCTTCCAAGCGGTATGGTTAAGGACACTACTTATGAAATTTCTTTTCATTTAAAAAAGCCTACAAAATGTTATGACTCAAAAGAAGAAGAGTACAAGGCACAAATTAAAGAACTAAAATCAAGGTTTAAACACCTAGTTGATAAATTTAAAAAGTTGCTAAATGCTAACTTTTATACTTTATTTGTTTTAAAACATAACAAAAATGGAAATTTAGACGACTACAAGAAGATAATTGATTTTTTTGAAACAAACTACAAAAGCAAGAAGTTTAAGATATTATTTGTTTTTCAAAAAGAAATTCAACAAGATTATTTTGAAGCCTTTAAAGACAATAAATTTGTATATTTGTATGCTATAAAAGAGTTTGCAAAAGACACAGACACTGAAAAGGGCGGAGATATTAAAGGCTGGTATTCTTCTTTTGCTTATGCCACAAATAACCAAAAATTTAAAAAATATAGGTTAAAATCGGCTTATACATATTTAAAAGAAAACGGATTTAAAGAATTTATAAAAAGAATTTTTAAACTTAAATAGTGGTAAATTGATTAGCAACAGGGAGTGTGCGTCTTCGAGATGGGGGATTACGCTCATACTCAACCTTTTAAGCCTGTCGTGACCTTTTAAGTGGTTGTTTTAAGTAAAGTAGTGTGGTTATGATATGAATTATTCGTCTTCGAGATGGGGGATTCTTCGGGAGTCCATCGTTGCGGGTCGGGCTCAGAATGACGGGTATATAGGGGTGATAGTAAGGGTTGTATATCTTTGAGATAGGGGATTCTTCGAAAGCCGAGCCTGTTTGCCCATCTCAGAATGACGGCGCTCATACGTGATTTTATGTCACTACTCCCATTTTATCAAATGTGAGTATGGTGACTTTATCAATCACTATTCGCTTTATCCCAAAAATCTAACGATTTTCGGGAGCCCTAGGGGATTCTTCGCTTCGCTACGTCACAACTTGCGATGCTTAGCATTTTGCTGTCGCAAACTTGCCACTTGCACGCAACTTGTTCCTTATTCCC
>CALWKG010000011.1 GCA_944381205.1 uncultured Clostridia bacterium | reverse complement strand
CCGTCATTCTGAGATGGACCCACTTGACCTGCTTTCGAAGAATCCCATATCCCGAATACGTACAATCCTTACAACCACCCCGTTTTTTACGTCATTCTGAGATAGGCAATCTTGACCGGCTTTCGAAGAATCTCCACTCTCTCACCGATGTGTAACTTACAACCTACAAAAACCATTAAATTTAGTAAAAATTTTAATATGCAAGGTCAATAAAAAGGATTAAAAAAATATGATTATAAAAAAGTTACAAAAATGTAGACTACTTTTAGAACTGCCATTTATAGCCTTTTTTTTATTTCAAAAACTTTTTTAACAATAAAAAAACCACGAGATACAACTCCCGCGGATTTTCATAAACAAAAATTTTATTAAATTAATTCTACTAGGCACATTTGAGCAGCATCACCACGTCTAACAGTAGTTTTTAAAACCCTAGTATATCCACCACCTTGACCCTTTTCTTTAATTCTTTGTGCGTACTTAGGAGCATACACATTGAATATTTTTTCTATAAGTGGGTGATTTATATCTTTGGTTCTTTCAACAAAACTCATTTTAGACTCTTTTGGCAACCTTTGTTCTTGCCTATCAAACAATTTGGCCATAATCATTCTTCTTGCTTTAAGTTTGCTAGGCCCGTCATTTAAAACTTCTCTTTTAACCTTAACACCCTTACTATCAACTTGGGTCTTTTCTACTTTTACAGTGTCTTCGTAAGTCTTTATTGCAAGGGTTAAAATTTTCTCGGTATAACTTTGCAAAGCCTTAGCCCTAGCAGTTGTAGTAGTTACCTTGCCGTCCCAAAGCAACGAACTTGCTTGGTTGCGAAGCAAACTTATTCTTTCTTTTGTTGGCCTATTTAATTTCGCATTAGTAGCCATAATTTTCTCCTTTAATTATATAAATTATTCTTCATCATTTCTAAGGCTAAGCCCCATTGCGTGAAGTTTATTAATAACCTCTTCCAAAGACTTTAAGCCCAAATTTCTTACTTTTAACATATCTTCTTTTGACTTTCTTGTCAAATCTTCAATAGTATTGATGTTTGCTCTCTTTAAGCAGTTGTAACTTCTAACGGACAAGTCCATATCTTCAATAGACATTTCCATAACCTTTTCTGGCTTGGATTCTTCGTGAGAAACAAGAACATTTACTTCGTTCATATTTTCTACTAGGTCAACAAACAAATCCATATGGTCTTTTACTATTTTAGAAGCAAGACTTACAATCTCTTTGGCGCTCATAGTCCCGTTAGTTTTTACTTCCAAAGTTAGTTTATCGTAATCTAATGATTGCCCTACACGAGTAGCCTCTACACTATAATTAACAGCCTTTACAGGAGTAAAAATAGTATCTATCGCAATGTAACCAATTGGGTCGTCTTCTCTTTTATTCTTTTGGGCTACATTGTATCCTCTACCCCTACCAATAATAAGTTCCATATTGATTTTAGCACCTGTATCTAATGTACAAATCTTCAAATCTGGGTTTAAAATTTCTACTTGGTCATTTGTTTCTATATCACGGCCATAAACTTCGCAAGCCCCAACTTTGTTTAGGTGTAATGTAGTCCTAAAATCTTCGTCAGTATCGGTAGTTGAAACAGCCAAATTTTTTAGGTTTAAGATAATGTCAGTAACATCTTCTTTAATACCTTCTATACTAGAAAACTCGTGTTGAACACCATCAATTTTAATTGCAATTACACCAGCGCCAGGCATTGAACCAAGCAAAGTCCTTCTAAGAGCATTGCCAAGAGTAATACCAAAACCTTTTTCTAGTGGCTCTACAACAAAAGTTGCAAAGGCTCCATTTTCTTTTTCTTCAATACTTACCTTAGGTCTTTCTATTTGAATCATAGATAAACTCTCCTTTTTACTATCTTGAATACAACTCGACAATCATATGCTCTTGAATGTTCAAGTCAATATCGTCACGTTTTGGCAATGCAGTGATTTTGCCAATCATTTTACTTGCGTTAAAGTCTAACCATTTAGGAACAACTATTTTCATTTCCCTAAGTTGAGCAAACTTTGATAAAGATTTGCTTGAATCTTTAATTTCAATTTCGTCCCCAACTTTTACTAAATATGATGGAATGTTAACAGTCTTCCCATTTACCAAAATATGCCCGTGGTTAACAATTTGTCGGCTTTCGCTCCTACTATCACCAATACCAAGCCTATAAACAACGTTATCTAATCTTCTTTCTAGTAAACTAAGCATATTCTCACCAACAACACCTTTCATTCTGGTTGCCTTTTCATAGTAACCCCTAAATTGTTTTTCAAGAAGTCCGTATGCTCTTTTTACTTTTTGCTTTTCTCTAAGTTGCAATCCATATTCAGTAACCTTTTTACGACCAAGCCCGTGTTGACCAGGCACAACAGGTCTTTTTTCCATAGCACACTTTGGAGAGATACACCTATCGCCCTTTAAGAAAAGTTTGCAACCTTCTCTCCTGCAAAGTCTGCAATCTGCATCTGTATATTTTGCCATAATTTTCTATCTCCTCTTATATCCTTCTCTTTTTAGGAGGACGGCACCCATTGTGTGGAATAGGCGAAACATCGCTTATCTTTGTAACACTCAATTCTGCTGTCCCAAGAGCCCTTATAGCAGCCTCTCTACCATTGCCTGGGCCTTTAACATAAACTTCTACCGACTTTAAGCCTTGCTCTTTTGCAAGTTTTGCTGCGGTTTCTACTGCTTGCTGAGCGGCAAAAGGAGTGCTTTTCCTTGCGCCCCTAAACCCCAAAGAACCGGCACTAGACCAAGACAATGTATTGCCCGCAAGGTCTGTAAAGGTTACAAGTGTATTGTTAAAAGATGCTTGAATATGCACTTGACCTTTGTCTACATTTTTAGTTTGTTTTTTTCTTTTTACAACTTTTTTATTTGCCATTTTTTTTGCCTAATCCCCCTTTACTTTTTCTTTTTGGCAACAGTTCTTTTTGGACCTTTGCGAGTCCTTGCATTCTGCTTTGTGCTTTGTCCTCTAACAGGCAAGCCCTTTCTGTGCCTTATTCCTCTATAACAACCAATTTCTGATAAACCCTTTATGTTAAGAGATACTTCCCTAGTTAAATCACCTTCAACAGTGAGATTTTTTTCAATATAACTACGAAGGGTAGCAACCTCTTCTTCGCTCAAATCTTTTACACGTTTATCAGGACTAATTTTAGTTTCCTTTAAAATTTTATTACTTGTAACCCTACCAATACCTTTAATATAGGTAAGCCCAATTTCAAGTCTTTTCTCGTTTGGTAAATCTACACCAGCAATACGAGCCATATTTTATCCTCCATTTTATTTGTTTAAAAAATTAAAAAAAATATATCTTCACCCCATAGATTTTGTTTATTTGGTAATTTTGCCAGTTTGCGCAATATCCCTTAAATCAGAACATTACACAAGACTCAAATTGTTAAAATCTTAAAGTTTGTACAATTTAGCCTTTAATTTTTAGGCAATCTTTACACAAAAAAACAAAACAGCCGCCTATGGTGTGTTGTTTTCTAACCCTGAGTTTGTTTATGTTTTTTGTTTGGACATATAACCATAACTTTGCCTTCCCTTTTTATAACCTTGCATTTATCGCAAATAGGTTTTACTGATGGTCTAACTTTCATTTTTCTTCTCCTTATTAAAATTAAGACTTTTGACTAATTAATTTGCTTTACTTCGCCAAGTAATTCTACCCTTTGTCAAATCGTATGGGCTCATCTCAACCTTAACCGTGTCACCTTCCAAAATTTTAATAAAATTCATTCTAAGTTTCCCGGAAATATAACAGGTAATAATGTGTCCATTTTGTAATTTTACCTTAAATGTTGCATTTGGCAAAACATCTGTTACAACACCTTCGGTTTCCAAACAATCTGATTTTGGCATATTTTCTCCTTTTTTTCAATAGAAATTTTATAAATTTGTGCAAAATGTTTTATAAATTTTAAACTTTTTCACATATTATTAAATTTCCAAACTATTACTACTACTTAACACCACTATTTTTTATAAAAGTTGCAATTTCATAGTCATACATCTTGCTTATATCCTGATTACACTTAACAAAAGTGTCTTTAATATGTTTTAAACGTTTTTTTTTGGGGTTGCTGTGCTTTCTGTACTTGCCATCAACTAGTGTAACAAATTCTCCCGAGATGCCCACAACCACATAAATTCTATCTGTATCGTGTCCCCTTATCGAACGCACCAAAGACCCAACTTCTAGCATAAAAATCGCTCCTTTATTAAGTTAAAATTTCAACCCCATCGTCCGTGATTACAATAGTATTTTCGTAGTGGGCGGAAAGACTACCATCTAATGTCCTAACGTCCCAACCGTTGATTGATATATGATAATCTCCCTGTGTTACCATAGGCTCTATTGCAATCACCATATTTTTTTTTAGTACAACACCTAGCCCCGCATAGCCATAATTTGGAACTTCTGGGTCTTCGTGCAAACTTTTGCCTACCCCGTGACCTACCATATCTCTCACAACTCCAAATCCGTGTTTTTCTACATAGTTTTGAACCTGACTAGAAATATCTCCCAAATGACTACCGGCCTTAATACCTTTAATTCCTTCAAAAAAACTTTGCCTTGTAACGTCAATTAACTTTTGGGCTTCCTGAGATATATTTCCCACCGGAAAGGTTCTAGCACTGTCGCCGTGATACCCCCTATAACAAGCCCCCACATCAATGCTGATTATGTCGCCGTCTTTTAAAGGTTGGTCATCTGGAAATCCGTGAACAACAACGTCGTTTCGGGAAGCACATATCGACCCCGGAAATCCGCCATAGTGAAGGAACGAAGGTCTTGCCCCTTGGGATACAATGTAATCATGTGCAATTTTATCTAGTTGCCTTGTCGTAACCCCAACTTTGATATGTTTTTCAATTTCAAGCAATGTATTGCGGGTAATTTCCCCTGCCTTACGCATAATCTCAATTTCTTTATCGGTCTTTATCTTTATCATTTTTTTTACCTTATGCAAGTTTGCTCAAAATTCTATCGACTTTCACAAATGTCTTATCTTTTGTTTCATCGGCTTCAACTCTTTCAAAGATGCCTTTATCCCTATAAAAGTCTATAACATTTTGCGGTAATTTTTGTTTTTCTAGTCTTGCACGAACAACGTCTTCTTTGTCGTCATCTCTTACATACACGTCCCCGCCACACTTTTCGCATTTATTATTCACCAACCAATCTAAATGTGTTGGGTTCCCACATTTTCTACACATTCTTCTGCCAGATAACCTTCTTACAATTTCGTCATCGTCAAGGTCAATCATAATTGCCTTATCAATGTTTGCAAATAAGTCAAGTGCCTTAGACTGCTCTAAATTTCTTGGAAAACCGTCCAAAACAAACCCAACCTTGCAATCGTCTTGCATAAGCCTATCCTTAACAATCTCGATTGTAACTTCATCTGGAACAAGGCTACCCGAATCTATATAAGACTTTACCTTTTTACCAAGTTCTGTTTGATTGGCAATATTGTATCTAAAAATATCTCCTGTGGAAATGTGTGGCAAATTATACTTTTCGCAAATGATATTTGCTTGCGTTCCCTTACCGCTTCCCGGTGGACCAAGTAAAACAATTCTCATCTAAAAACTCCCTTTACTTTAAAAATCCTTTATAGTTTCTCATAAGTAATTGTGCTTCTAATTGTTTGTCAATTTCCAGCGCAACAGAAACAACGATAAGCAGTCCAGTTGAACTAAAAGCATTAATAAGCGAACCTGATGTTCCTACTAAACTGAATATAAAACTAGGAACAAGCGAAACAACCGCTAAGAAAATCGCGCCCCACATTGTCAGCCTGTTGGAAACTCTCCTTAAATAATCGGCAGTAGGTTTACCAGCCCTGTACCCTGGAATAAATCCACCATTTTGCTGTATTTGTCTAGAAATATCTTCTGGATTGAAACTGATATATGACCAAAAATAAGACAAGGCAAGTATCAATACCGAAAGAATTATTGCATAAGGCCAAGTACCAGCACCAAGATTATTTGAATACCACATATACGCACTGTTAGGGTCGGTACTATACCAAAAGATACTCATTATTAATTGCGGAGCACTAATAATTGCACTCGCAAAAATTATCGGCATAACCCCAGATGCGTTAATTTTAATAGGAATATTTGTATTTTGTCCGCCATACATCTTTCTACCCTTTATTTGTTTTGCATATTGTACGGGAACACGTCTTTCTGCATTATCAATAAATACAATAAACCCAAAAATCAATATCAACATCAAAAGGAATATTAACAAAGTCCAGATATTTTCAAGATTTGCGCTAGAAATCCCAGCAATAGTGTTAAATATAGCAGTGCCTGCACTAGACAACAAACCTACGAAAATTAAAAGCGACAAACCATTCCCTATGCCAAGAGCAGTAATCTTTTCTCCAAGCCAAACAGTGAACATAGCCCCAGCCACAAGTATTGCCACAACCAAAGCCCCCGTTGCCCAAGTAGAACCAAAGAAAACCCCCGTATCAAGATTTTCTACCCCAAAACCAACTACAATACCTATACTTTGGATTATAGCCAAAATTAATGCTGCGATTTTGGTGTAAAACGAAATTTTCTTTTTACCTTCTTCTCCCTGCTTAGATAACATTTCTAGCCTTGGGATAGCCACCGTTAATAGTTGAATAATAATTGACGCGTTAATGTACGGAACAACCCCCAATGCCAATACGGCACCATTTGCCAAAGCCCCACCACTAATAGCGCTAATTACTGATAAAAAGTCGCCCCCCTCACTTACAGCGGTACTATAAGTGTTTAAAGCAATGCCCGGAGTAGGCAACCAACAACCAATTCTATAAATAAGCAATAACAATAAAGTAATAAGAATTTTCTTCCTTACGTCTTTAATTTTAAATGCTTCTTTAAGGGTTTTAAACATTATACCTCCTCAACTTTGCCTTTGGCTTTTTCAATCTTCTTTTTTGCATTAGCAGAAAATTTGCTAGCCTTAACAGTCAAAGCCTTTGTTATTTCGCCATTTCCAAGAACTTTCACTCCATAATTTTCTATTTTTGACAAAACCCCATTTTCTAAAAGAGCCTTTGCATCTACTACGGCACCATCTTCAAACTTATTAAGGTCTGACACATTTATGATTGAATATTCCTTTTTGAAAATTGCGTTGTTAAAGCCCCTTCTTGGAAGTTTACGAATAAGTGGCATTTGTCCGCCTTCAAAGCCTAACCTTACTCCACCGCCACTTCTGGCATTTTGCCCCTTGTGACCTTTACCACTAGTCTTACCGACACCGCTTCCAATACCTCTGCCTAATCTTTTGCTTTTAAACTTAGAATTTTGTGCAGGCTTCAATGATTGAATGTTCATTTTTTTGATTTCTCCTTATAAAAATTAGTCGATTTCCTCAACCTTTACTAAATGTTTTATCTTAAACAAACTTCCCTTAATTGACTCATTATTAGGGAAAACCCTTGTAGTGTTAAGTTTTTTAAACCCTAAGGCTTCTAAAACTTTTGCCTGTCTTTTGTCAAAGCCAATAACACTTTTTACATAGGTAACTTTAAGTTTGCCATTACCCTTTTGTTTTTTTACCGTCTTATTTTCCATTTTTCAGTTTCTCCCTAAAAATTAGATTTCTTCAACACTCTTTCCACGCAAAGAAGCAATTTCTTCCCTTGTCCTAAGCATTTTTAATCCTTCAACAGTCGCTCTTACACCGTTAATCTTATTGTTAGAGCCGTGGGATTTTGTAACAATATCTTTAATGCCCGCAAGTTCTATTACCGCCCTAGCACTACCACCGGCAATAACACCCGTACCTTGTGGAGCGGAAAACATATGAACACTAGAAGACCCAAACTTACCTATAACATCGTGTGGAATTGTCGTTCCAACAATAGGTACAGAAATTAAATTTTTCTTTGCCGCAGCACTTGCCTTTTCTACCGCTTCTGGAACTTCATTAGCCTTGCCTACCCCAATACCAACAAGCCCATTTCTATTACCACAAACTACAAGGGCGCTAAATCTCATTGTCCTACCACCCTTAACAACCTTGGCAACACGTCTTACTTCTACCAACTTTTTGTCAAATTCACTGTCTTCACGTCTTGTTTCAGGCGCCTTTTTTTTGTCAAATTTCTTACCTTGTGGCTTCGCAGGTGCTGTTTTAATGTTAGATTTTTCTCTTTTTTCGGTCTTTTTTTCTTCTTTTACATTTTCATTATTTTCAACAACTGCTTCATTTTGTTGTACTACTTCTTCTTCCATACTTTCCTCCATTAAAATTTCAAACCTGCCTTTCTAGCACCTTCTGCCAAACTTTTTACCCTACCGGTATATAGATAACCACCCCTATCAAAAACAACAGACTTAATGTTTTTCTTAATGGCTAACTTTCCAATAAGTTCGCCAACCATAAAAGCCTGTTCGCTTTTAGTCTTGTTTGCCAAATCTTTTTCAAGTTCCTTAGACAAGGTAGATGCCGCGCACAAAGTTATTTGCTTGTCATCATCAATAATCTGAGCATAGATGTTTGACGTGCTTCTATACACATTAAGCCTTGGAGTTTGCTTTGTCCCAAAAACTTTTTTTCTCACTCTTAAATGACGATTTTTTCTTTGTTCATTTTTGTTAATCTTATTAATCATCTTTTATCTCCGATTATCATTTATTTCTTACCCGAAACTTTTCCGACTTTTCTTATAACAACCTCATTGTCATACCTTATACCGTATGCGTGATAAGGTTCAACAGGTCTTAGTCCTCTAACTTTTGCAGCGAACTGACCAACCTTTTCTTTTGAAATTCCGCTAACAACCACAGTGTTTGCGTCTGGACAATCTAATTTTATGCCTTCCTCTTCCTCAACGTCTATATTGTGAGAAAATCCCAAACTCAAAACAACTTTATTGCCCTGCTTTACAGCCCTGTAACCAACACCGTTTATCACAAGGGTTTTCTTAAAACCATTACTAACACCTTCCACCATATTGTGAACAAGCATTCTGTATAAACCGTGCTTTGCCTTTGTGTCACTTAAATCATTAGGTCTAGTTAAGATAATTTCGTTACCTTTAATCTCTAACTTAATAAGTTTATCAATAGGTCTAGTTAAAGTGCCTAGTTTTCCTGAAACTGTTACCACATTATCATTATCTATATTTACATTTACTCCGTCTGGTATAACAACGGGCATTCTTCCAATTCTTGACATAATCTTTTACCTCCCCTTTTACCAAACGAAAGCCAAGACTTCACCGCCAACATTTTGACGTCTAGCCTCTTTATCCGTCATAATTCCTTTATTTGTTGATACAATCGCAATACCAAGTCCATTTAAAACCTTTGGAATGTCCTGACATTCTGCGTAAACTCTTAGCCCCGGTTTAGAAATTCTCTTTAAACCTTGGATAACCTTTTCGCCATTAGGACCATACTTTAAAGAAATTTTTATAGACTTGTAGTTTCCATCACTAACAAGTTCATACTTTTCAATATACCCTTCGTTAAAAAGTATTTCAGCAATCGCTTGCTTTGTTTTTGATGCTGGAACTGTAACTTCTTGTCTTTTAATAGTTAATGCATTTCTAACTCTTGTTAGCATATCTGCAATAGGATCTGTAACTACCATTTTTCTCTATCTCTCCTTTATTACCAACTAGACTTTTTAACGCCAGGGATTTCTCCTTTATAGGCTAGGTTTCTAAAACAAATTCTGCAAATACCATACTTTTTTAAAACCGCGTGTGGTCTGCCACAAATAGAACACCTAGTGTATTCTCTTGTGGAATATTTTTGCTTTCTTTGTTGCTTATTTATCATCGCTTTTCTTGCCATTTTTTACTTTCCTCTCTAATTAAAATTATCTCTTTGCAAAAGGCATACCCATCATTTCTAATAGTGATAATGCCTCTTTGTCAGTCTTAGCAGTAGTAACAATGATAATATCCATTCCTCTGACTTTTTCGACTTTTTCATATGAAATTTCTGGGAATATAAGTTGTTCTTTTATCCCAAAGGAGTAATTACCCCTTCCATCAAAAGACTTTCTATTTATTCCTTTAAAATCTCTAACCCTAGGAAGCGCAATAGATATAAGCCTATCTAAAAACTCATACATTTTGTCGCCCCTTAAAGTAACCTTTGCACCAATTTTTTGTCCTTCTCTAACCTTAAAGTTAGAAATTGACTTGCGAGCAGTAGTAGCAACTGCCTTCTGTCCTGTTATTAAAGTCAACTCATCTAGTGCCATATTAAAACTTTTGGAGTTATCCTTTATTTGCCCAAGCCCCATACTAAGAACAATTTTGTCTATCTTTGGAATTTCCATAACGTTTTTATACGAATATTCCTTTTTTAAGGCTGGAACTACCGATTTTAAATACATTTCGTGTAGTCTTGCATATTTTTTCTTACTTGTTGCCATATTTCCTCCTATTTAGCCTTTTCCACTTTCTGTGCCGACTTTGCTTTTGTTGTTGTCTTTTTAGGTTTAGCAGATTGTGCTTCACTCTTTTTTGCTACTGTCTTTTTTGCTGTGCTTTTTGTTTCCTTATCGTCCGCTTTTTTTGCCTCAGTTTTTTTACTTTCTGCCTTTGGCTTGCTGACCTTCTTTCCGTCCAAAATAGCCCCACATTTGCTACACATTCTAGCCTTTTTCTCGCCCGACAAATCTATTTTTACTCTGGTTGCCTTGTTACAATTTGGGCAAACAAGCATAACGTTACTTATGTCGATTTTGCCTTCTTTTTTAACAATGCCACCCTTGTCCTGTGCAGACTTTGGCTTGTTGTGCTTTACAATCATATTAAGACCTTTTACAGTAACCTTATTTTCTTTTGGAAAGCACTCCAAGACTTCCCCCGTTTTACCGTTTTCTTTACCTGCTAAAATGACTACTAAATCACCTTTTTTAATCTTCAACATTCTGTGTGCGTCCTCCTTATAATACCTCTGGGGCAAGAGAAACGATTTTCATATAACCATCTTCTCTTAATTCCCTAGCAACAGGTCCAAAAATACGTGTTCCACGAGGTTGCTTTTGATTATCAATAATAACTGCCGCGTTGTCATCAAACTTAATTGAAGAGCCGTCTACTCTTTGAACACCTTTGCAAGTCCTAACAATAACAGCCTTAACAACGTCGCCTTTTTTCACAACGCCACCCGGAGTTGCCTTTTTAACCGAAGCAATGATAACATCACCAATGTTTCCGCTTCTTCTAAAAGACCCGCCAAGAACTCTAATACACATAATAATTTTTGCACCCGTATTATCTGCAACTTTTAGTCTTGTTTGTGGTTGAATCATAACCTAAATACCTCCGTTATTTTGCTCTCTCTACAATCCTAAGAACTCTAAAATGCGTTGTCTTGCTAATAGGCCTTGTTTCCATAATTTCAACAGTGTCGCCAATTTTGCAATCATTATTTTCGTCATGAGCCTTAAATTTCTTAGTGACCTTTACGACTTTTTTATAAAGTGGGTGTTTAACGTTGGATACAACCGCAACTACACAAGTTTTGTCCATTTTGTCACTAACAACCACACCTATTTTTGTTCTTCTATTATTTCTCTTTTCTTCCATGTTCTACTCTCCTACGCCTTAGCCTTTTTTTGTTGCTTTTCGCTAATTTCTCTTTCGGTCAAGACTGTTTTGATTTTTGCAATATCTTTCTTTAAAGAGTTTAAAAGCATTGGATTTGCAAGGTTTCCCGTTGCGTGCTGAAACCTTAAATTAAATAGTTCTGTCTTTGTTTCGACCAATTTTTTGTTAAGTTCGTCATTGGTCAAACTTCTAATATCCTTTATCTTCATTAACCTTCACCACCTTCTACAAGATTTTTCTTTTCAGTGGTTTGACTTCTTGAAATTATCTTTGTAACAACAGGCAACTTGTGTGATGCTAGCCTTAGCGCTTCACGAGCAACCTCTTCACTAACACCAGAAATTTCAAAAAGCACTCTGCCTGGCTTTACAACTGCTACCCAATACTCTGGATTACCTTTACCACTACCCATTCTAGTTTCGGCTGGTTTTTTAGTAATTGGCTTGTCTGGAAAAATATCAATCCAAACCTTACCACCCCTTTTTGTATACCTTGTCATAGCAATACGCGCTGCTTCTATTTGGTTAGAAGTAATCCAGCCCGGCTCTGTGGTAACTATACCAAAATCTCCATAGGCTAACTTATTACCACGAGTTGCAACACCTTTCATTCTACCACGATGAACCTTTCTTCTTTTAACTTTTTTTGGCATTAACATATTATTCTTTCCCCTCCTTTTTGTTAGGAGTCTTTTTGTCTAAAATCTCGCCTTTATAAACCCAAACTTTAATACCCAATATACCAAAAGTTGTCTTTGCTTCTGCAAATCCATAGTCAATATCTGCCCTTAAAGTTTGTAGTGGCAAACTACCTTGGTGATAATGTTCGCTTCTGGCAATATCAGCACCATCTAGCCTACCGCCAACCATTGTCTTAATACCTTGAACACCAGCCCTCATAGCCTTTTGCATAGCCATTTTCATAGCACGTCTAAAATGAACACGCTTTTCAAGTTGGCTGGCAATGCTTTCGGCAATTAAGGTAGCATCTATATCAGGATTTTTTACTTCCTTAATGTTAATTGATACAGACTCTGCGTTGGTCATTTTTATTAGTTCTTTCTTTAAAGCCTCAACCCCCGCGCCTTTTTGACCAATTAAAATACCTGGGCGAGCAGTAAAAATGTTTACAATAACTCTGCGGGCAGTCCTTTCAATAACAACCTTTGAAATAGCGCACGCATAGTATTTTTTCTTTATAAATTTTCTTATATCGTTGTCTTCTTTTATATATTTAGCAAAGTCGCCCTTGCCTACATACCACAAAGAATCCCAACCTTTATTAATTCCAACTCTAAGTCCATTTGGACTAACTTTTTGTCCCATTCTCACTCTCTCCTTACTTAACCATATCTAGTATTACTGTAATATTGCTAGTTCTCTTTAAAATTTGGTCAACTCTACCTCTGCCACGAATGTTTTGCCTTTTGTATGTTGGTCCCTGTCCGGAATACACCTCGGCTACATACAAATCTTGCTTGCTCAAACCTTTGTTATTCTCTGCATTAGCACCTGCTGACTCCAAAACCTTTAATATTAGCCCCGCAGATTTGTTAGGCATATTCTTCAAAATTGCCACAGCATCAAAATAAGGTTTGTTCCTAATTAAATCCATTACTATGTCAATTTTTGAAGAACTAATTCTTACGTATTCTGCTTTTGCATAAGGTCTTGTATCACGAGTTTGTCTTATTTTTTCAGTTTTTTCTTTTACTCTTTTTGCCATTTGTCATACTCTCCTTATTTACCTTTGACCTTATCTGCACCGTGACCCCTAAAAGTCCTAGTTGGAGCAAACTCCCCAAGTTTATGTCCTACCATTTCTGCTGTGCAATATACAGGTATGTGTTTTTTACCATTGTGAACTGCTATTGTATGCCCAACAAAATCTGGATAAATAACTGATGCTCTTGACCAAGTCTTAATAGGCTTTTTCGTATTTGACTCATTCATTGCCTTAACACGATTTAGTAGTTTTTGCTCTACATAAGGCTTTTTCTTTAATGATCTACTCATCTTAATCTCCTCTTACAATTACTTAGTCCTCTTACTAACAATAAATTTATTAGTAGACTTTTTCTTATCTCTTGTCTTATATCCCAGTGCTGGTTTACCCCAAGGAGTAACAGGACCTGCCTTACCAATAGGCGACTTGCCTTCACCACCACCGTGTGGGTGGTCATTAGGGTTCATAACGGAACCACGCACAGTAGGTCTAACACCCATATGCCTTTTCCTACCAGCCTTACCAATAGAGATAATTTCGTGGTCAACGTTTCCCACTTGACCCAAAGTTGCCCTACATTCTAGTAAAATCAATCTCATTTCACCGCTAGGCATTTTTATTGTCGCATACTTTCCCTCTTTTGCCATAAGTCTTGCTGAAATTCCGGCAGACCTTGCAATTACAGCACCTTGCTTTGGTCTAAGTTCTATATTGTGTACAACACTACCTACTGGAATGTTTTTTAGAGGCATACAATTACCGACTTTTACTTCTACTTCTTCACCACTCATAACTTTATCGCCAACGTTTAACCCCACAGGAGCCAAGATATATGACTTTGCCCCGTCTGCATATTGTAGTAAAGCAATGTTTGCAGTCCTGTTTGGGTCATACTCAATAGCAACCACCTTTGCAGGGACGTTGTCGTGTAAACGTCTAAATTCTATAATTCTATACTTTTGTCTGTTTCCGCCACCTTTATGACGCACAGTAATTCTACCCTGATTATTTCTTCCCCCGTTTTTGTTTTTTACAGAAAGAAGTGATTTTTCAGGCTTTTTCTTGTTTAGTTCTGAAAAATCTGCTGTGGATAAAAATCTTTGTGCAGGTGTGGTTGGATTATGTCTTTTTATTGCCATTTTTTCTTTCTCCTACCTTAGTTTAAACTTTCAAAGAACTCAATAGGCTTACTTTCCTTGGATAATTGAACAATCGCCTTTTTGTAATCGCTTGTTCTACCAACACTCCTACCATTCTTTGTATTTTGAGTCTTTTCTTTACCCTTAACAATCAAGGTATTTACACTTTTTACTTTTACTTTAAAAATTTGTTCTACCGCTTGTTTTATTTGAATTTTGTTAGCATTAATATTAACAACAAAAGTGTACTTTTTGTCTGGAATTGTTGCATAACTTTTTTCTGATAAAAGCGGTTTAATTATAATATCGTAGGCGTCCATTATTTATAAGCCTCCTCTATTTTCTTTATTGCGTCCTTGGTAATGTAAAGTTTCGTGTGAGCAACAACATCATAAGTATTTATTACATCTGCGTAGGTTAGGTCTACATTAGGTATGTTATTTGAAGCACGCATTACGTCTTCATTTTTACTATCCAAAACAAACATCACCTTTTTATCGCCAATTTTAAAGTTATCCATAACTTGCTTAAATAACTTTGTCTTAGGTTGTTCCAATGCTACGTTGTCAAGAATTATAATCTCGCTATCTGCTAATTTGGCACTAATCGCGCTCCTAAAAGCATTCACTCTCATTTTTTTGTTGATTTTTTGAGAAAAATCTCTTGGCTTTGGTGCAAATATTATACCGCCACCTTTCCATTGAGCAGATTTTGTAGAACCTTGACGAGCCCTACCAGTACCCTTTTGCCTCCAAGGCTTTTTTGCGTGTCCCCTTACCTCGCTACGAAGGAGAGCCGACTTTGTGCCTTGCCTTTGATTATTATTGTAAGCCACAATAACCTGATGAATAAGAGCCTCGTTGTATTCACAACCAAAAACCTTATCGTCAAGAGTTACCTGCCCTACAATTTCTGCTTTTGTGTTATAAACTTTTATTCTAGGCATTTTAAACTCCTTATCTTAAAACTTTCTTTGCACTGCAAATTGACAAGAGCCCATCTTTATGACCCGGCACACTGCCCTTTACCATAATCAAATTTCTCTCTTCATCAATCTTTACGACTTTTAAGTTTTGCTTTGTTACCCTGTCGCCACCAAATTGTCCCGGCATCTTGTGGTTTTTAAAAACTCTACTTGGAGTGGAGTTTGCACTCAAACCACCTACTGACCTATGAACAGGACCCGTACCGTGTGACATTTTAAGTCTTCTAGCATTCCATCTCTTTATAGTCCCGCTAAATCCGTGCCCTTTGGTTGTCCCTGTAACATCAACCAACTCGCCTTCGCTAAAAACATTACACTTAATCTCGCTACCCACTTCAAGTTCGTTGTAATTATCTACCTTAATTTCCCTTAGATATTTTTTCGCGTCAACTTTTGCCTTCTTAAAAACACCCATCTCTGGCTTGTTTTTGCTCTTTTCTTTCGCTTGCCCGAAAGCAACTACAACTGCCTCATAACCATCTTTATCTATGGTCTTTTTTTGTACTACCACGCAAGGACCCGCTTCTATAACTGTTACCGGTGTAACCTTACCATCTAGGTCGAAAACTTGCGTCATACCTAATTTTTTACCAAGAATTGCTTTGCTCATTTTTACTCTCCTTTTCGACCTTTATATTATAATTTGATATTAATATCAACACCAGCAGGAAGGTCCAACTTCATAAGTGCATCTACCGCCTTTGAACTTGGGGTATAGATATCAATAATCCTTTTGTGTGTACGCATCTCAAACTGCTCACGACTATCCTTATCTTTATGAGGTGCTCTAATGATTGTTACCACTTCCTTTTCTGTTGGTAGTGGTATTGGACCAGCAACCTTACTGCCTGACTTGCTTGCCGCGTCCATAATGCGACTAGTTGCAAGGTCTATTAAGTTGTGGTCGTAACTTTTAAGTTTAATTCTAATTTTTTGTGTTGCCATATACTCTCCTTTCCCTTACTGATAATCTTGCCTACACTTTTCCGTGTGTTCCGTGTAAGCACTCTTTAAAAAAAATCTTTGAATTTTAATTTAAAGATTTTTTATCAGCCCGCTTGAATTTAATTCAAACTAGTCCGTGTAAATTCTCTATTTTTGTGGGTAAAAAATAGTAACTTTACACATCAACCCTATTTTAAACGGTGAGGTCATTTTACAATATAAAAACTACTCCGTCAAGACCTTTTTAGCATATTTTTTGCCATCTTTTCAATTTTTTAAAAGTTTGTGCATTTTGCACAAATAAACATCTATATTTTTGCCCAGTTATCACACAAAAAAGCACATAAAAATCGCGCTAATAATAGTAACGTCCGCCAAACAATTAATTATAACTATATTTAGTGCATTTCCAATGCTTATCTGCTTTTAATTGCATACACACAATCTAGTCCAATTAAAGTCTATACATTATAAATGCGATATGCCTTAGACAATTATATCCCCTGCTATGCCTACACAAAATGGTAAAGTTATCTATCTCCCCCTTGTAACCTTAACTTATAAATCTAATTATAGTATCACATAGCAAATTTATATCCATACGTCGAATACATCTAACCCCAAAAACATATATTTAAAACATATCCAGCAAAAAAAGGGGAAAATATGATACTGTTAAGCGATTTAATTTCAAAAAAAGTTTTAAATTTATATTCTAATAAAATAGAAGGTGTCGTAATAAATGTAAATTTTGATAAACAATATACAAAGATAAAAAACCTAATACTAATCGACTCAAACGAAGAAGAATACCAAATAGACTGTACAAGCATCTACGATATTAGCGACGTAATAGTTATAAGGAATGACCAAAACATTACCCTAAACCTTTCCCAAATAGATAACTTTGAAAACCCAATACTAAAACCAATCTATACTTTAAACGGAAATTATTTGGGACAAATAACAAATATCGAACTTTCTTCCAGCCTTAAAGTTGAAAAATTTAACACCCCCACTTCGTCATTCACACCCAAGCAAATTGTAAATATCGGCACAAATGTGTTAATAAATAAATCTGATAAGAAAGTTTTACTGCACAATTTTAAGCCAAGAAAAATTAACATTTCTAAGACTTCTTCCCAAAAAGTCAATATTCTTGCCCCGCAAATTGAAAACCAAACAACTATGACAGGTGATACCGAATTTTTAATTGGACGCAAAGCATCAAAAACAATATACTCAATAAATAACGAGTTGATTGTAAAAAAAGATTCCATCGTTTCAAAAAAACATATAGAACTTGCCCAAAAACACGGAAAACTGGCAGAACTCACAATTTTTTCCACAGCAAATTAAAAAATAAAAGAACACCTAAACATTACATCAAATTTGTTTAGGTGTTATTTTTTTATTTACCCAAAAATCACCACTATAAATCTAAATGAACAAATCTTTCTATAAATAAAAATCTATTGCTTTCCGTAAATTTAACTAAAACATATATGTCCACCCCTAATACAATCCCCACCACCCTAACACAATCCTACCATAATACAATCCTACCCTAATATCCTTTCCCATCATTCTGAACACTATTACGTCATTCTAAGTATTATTCCGTCATTCTAAGTATTATTTTCATTCTAAGTATTATTTTCATTCTGAGTATTATTTCGTCATTCTGTTTTTTTCGTCATTCTGAGTGTCGACCCGCAACGAAGGGCTCTCGAAGAATCCCCTATCTCAACGACGTACAACCCCTACTATCACCCCCTGTATACCCGTCATTCTGAGCAAAGCGAAGAATCCCCTATCTACCCGTCATTCTGAGCGACAGCAAAGAATCCCCTATCTACCCGTCATTCTGAGCGACAGCGAAGAATCCCCTATCTACCCGTCATTCTGAGCGACAGCGAAGAATCCCCTATCTACCCGTCATTCTGAGCGACCCGAGAACCCCTTATTACTCCGTCATTCTGAGATGGGCTATCAGGTTCGGCTTTCGAAGAATCCTCCATCTCGAAGACGCACAGGGCTCCCGAAAATCGTCAAATTACACAGGGCTCCCGAAAATCGTTAGATTTTTGGGAATAAGGAACAAGTTGCGTGCAAGTGGCAAGTTTGCGGTAGCAAATTGCTAAGCACCGCAAGTTGTGACGTAGCGAAGCGAAGAATCCCCTATCTCAAAGACAAATAACTCATACCACAACCACACTGCTTAACTTAAAACAACCGCTTAGAAAAGTCACCGCAAAATTTTTTTGACAAAGTCAAACAAAATTTTCGTTTGGGGCTCCCGCAAATTGAAAATTTGTGGGATAAAGCGAGTAGCGGTCGATAAAGTCACCATACTCACATTTGATAAAATGGGAGCGGTGACATAAGACCGTGTGCGAGCATAGCGAATGCCCGACCGAAAGTGGTGCATTTCTCACTTTTGTTAAAAAGGGAGCCTGCACCTAAAAGGTCGTGGCTGAGCGACTCGAAGAATCCCCCATCTCGTAAATGTACAACCTGTTATGAGCAATAACAAAAAATCTCCTATATCAGCGACACACAACAACATATTACTCTGTACCGCTAATTATGGAGATTTTCTTTCGGTATTTTCTCACCACGATATTAAAAGTTTTTTTAATGAAAGGATTTTTAAAATACGACTACAAAAAATAGTAAAACCATTATGTTGTCATAATTTTCTTAAATCAATCAATCCTTAACTATTTTTCGTACTATCTAATAACTTTTGCATTTCCTGATTTAATTCGTCTATTTCAGAAATATTTTTCTTTGAAGTTGCCCTACTTTGTGGTTTTCTACCCCTAGTAGTACGTCTAGAAGTTGCCCTTTCCTTCCTTGGTTTTGCAAGAGTTGATATTTCCTTAATGGCATCTTCGTCTTGTTTTTGTTCACTAGATTTCTTGCTGGAACTTTTAACCGTCTTTTTAACGCTTGTCTTTTTAGCCGGCTCCTTGTCTTGCGAATCAATTTTAGACAAAGTATCATTTATATTTGTTTCAAACTCTTGTTTTTCCTTTTGAAGTTTATTGTTTTCTTCTTCAATTTGTTTTTGAATAGCATCTAAATCATCATTCTTTGCCTGCTGAACTGCATCACTTGTTGCCTGCTGAGAAACATCACTAGCACCCCCTGCTTGCTGAACCGTAGGCGCTTGCTCTGTATTTTGCAGAACTTGTTGTTGCATTTGTTGTCCTGGCATAACCTGTGAAACATTAGGATTATTTGGCTGTTGATATTGATTATAATCATATCCATTGCCATAATTTACGTATCCGTCATTGTAGTAGTACCCATTGCCATAAGGGTCTTGATACCCACCCTGATAGTTAGGGTCATACCCTTGGTAGCCCGCCTGATAATTAGGGTCATAATAACCATTAGCATCATAGGTAGGATATCCACCTTGATAGTTAGGGTCATAGCCTTGATAGTTGTTATAATTATCATAACCACCACCATAGTTGTAGTTATCTACGTTGTCATCTCTCCTATCACGTCCCCTACCCCTGCGGTCATCGTCATAATAATCATCTTCATACCTAGCCCTTCTTCTCCTACCATCGTCTTCGTCATCATCGTAACGACTAGACCTTCTGTCTTCTTCTTCATCATCATAGCGACTTGATTTTTTATCATCATCTCGTTTTTGCTCGTCATCTTCGTTACGAGTATTTTTCTTGTCGTCTTCGTCTGATTTTTTACTCTTTTTCTCTTTTGGTTCTTCTTCCTTTTCTTCTTCGTCCCGTTCTTCTTGATTGTCTTCCGACTCTTTCTCCTTGATTTCTTCTTGTTCGCCCTTCTCGGACTCTACATCTTCTACCTTTTCAGCATCGGAACTTTCGTCTTCTTCTTGCTTTTCTTCCGAAACATCTTCTTTCTGACCTTCTATCTCTTGCTCCTGCGACACTTCTTCTCCGATCTCTTCTTCGGAAGAATTTTGTTCTTCTGATTTTTCTAAATTACTCTCGGTTTCTTTCTTCTCTTCTGTTTTCTTATTTTCTTCTATTTCACTCTGCTTGGAACTCTCTCTGCTGTCTTGCAAATCTTCCATATCTGAATTTGTCAAATCGTACAAATTTTCGGCAGTAAGGTCATCATTTTGAATAAGATTTTTGCTGTCGTCTACTTCTGAACTAATCCCCTGAATGTCGTTAAGCAATGCTTTAAGGTCGCTATTTTCTTGCGCCAAAGTAAGGAGTTTTTGATTTCCAACCTCGGTAGCCTTCTGGGTTAAAGCCTTGTAAAGGGTATTGGCATAATGCTTGAACTCCAACAACATTGCGTGCTCAACAAATTCTCTTTTTTCTTCAATTTCTTTATTTCTTTTGTCAATTTCTTGTTGCAAGGAGGTTTGCTCGTCGTTAAATTTTGCGTTGGCTTCTTCAATGTCCTTTTCAAGTTGTTGTTGCTTTTTAATTTCGTCCGCTTGCTGTTTACGGATATAGTTACTTTCAATACGATTTGTAGATGCTTCCATTTGCGTTTTCAAACTCTCTAAGTTTTCACGGGAAGCCTGCAATTTTCTTTGCATATCCTTAATTGTTTCTTCGTAATTTTTCCTGTAATTCTCCTGCTCGCCTTCAATACTACCAATCTCGTCTTCTAGACGTTTTTTAATCTTAATAAAAATCTCGCTTTCCTTCATTGACCTTTCAAGAATTAGCGAACCATCAATTCCAAGGTCACTAAAATCATATTCTTCGGTCGCAACTGAATTTTCTCTTGCCTTCTCCAACTCTTGCTGTTCAACAAGGGCTCTTTTCTCCAAATACTGTTGCAAAATAGGAATACCTTCCTTAATCTCTTGCTTAGTAAACAAAATTTCGTAATCAACATAACTAGGCAAAGTTGTAACCGCCTTTGTTAAATTTCTTTCATATAACGGAAAGTTTTCATACAAACAAGCATAAATGTCATTTTTTGAGGCTCTTACAGCCAGTATAACAATGGTATAAATAAACACAATTAAAAACGGTACAAGACAAGACGTAAACAAAACGTCTGCTAGTTCGTACCTTTCAAGCACAATAGAATACTCTAATCCGATAACAAACGAAAGAAAAGCCAACAAAACTGTAAACACAGAAAAGTTGCTCATATTTTTTTCTATTGAACTTGTCCTTAAAGGCTTATCTATACAAGTGTTTACGTTAATGTATTTTGTAGGAGTGTCTTCCCTATTTAACATATATATTTGCCAATTAGTTCTAAGCACCTTTGGAACCTTTTTCATTTTAAGGTTAAACTCCACCAAATTTTCTTCGGTAATAAAAGGCTTAGAAAGGAAATATTTGTTAAGTTTGTTAACACTTTTTAAAATTCTATTTTCGTACGAAAACTTTGTAAGGAAAGCCAAAAATATAACCGCCAAAATCATTAGCCCCAATAGCACAACAGGCCAAAACCAAAGTTCCGCAAACGCAATAGAAACCTGAGAAAAGAAATTCCTTATTTGGTCCATAATTTCAACCATAAGACACACTCCTTATTATCTTAAAACTACCAGTAGTATACACATTTTTTTTTACAACGCAAAACAAAATTAAATACTTTTTTCAAATTTTAATCTTTAAGTTTAAAATTTAAAAAACTTTAACTAATTTATCCAAATAAAACGAATAAATAAAAACCCCTTTAAAGCGCATATTTAAAGCCTTTTCCAAGCAAATCTTATACAATTTTAATTGAATAAAATATTTTTCGACCAACTGGTCGGGATTATCCGTTTTCGTAGTCTTATAGTCTACCAAATAATAGCCACTGTCGTCTTTTATAATAAGGTCGGCTATTCCCTGAACAATAACCTTTTCTTCCCTTCCATTTTCAAAGATTTGATTGTGCGGGATATAACTTATAAACGGCAATTCTCTTGTGGTTTTAAAACCCATTTTAAATTGCTTTTTTATGCAGTTAACTGCTTTATCTATTTTACTAAAACTAACAAATTTTAAATACTCTTTTTCAATATTTAATTCACTTAAAATTTTGTCAAAGCACTCGGCACTAAACTCGTCATCAAAATTAATCTTTTCCATAATAGTATGATAAATAGTACCTATCTTGCCGTAATCAACATCAAAACGTTTAGACTCGTATATACTAAGATTTTTTGGAGTTTCAACTTGATTTTCTATCTGATTTTCGGCTTCAAAAAGCAAACTAGACACACTGTTTTTTAACGCAATTTTTGGTTGTTTTTTCTGTGAAAAATTTAAACTTTCTTTTAAATCATTCGCATTAATTTTTGACAACTTATAATTGTTTGTTTTTCCAAAATCAGCCACAAGGTCACCATCATCATAAACATTTACAAATACGTCATAGTTACCTATTTTTTGCGTGAAATTTTTTGAATTTATAAACAAGTTTTTATAATTAATGTCGCTCAAAAAAGACAATATCCACCCCAAATAATTATGTACCCCTTGCGCGTCAAGCGGCGACTTTACCTGTGGCACATATTTAAGCGAACTACACCCACTAATAAACAAATGATTTTTTGCCCTAGTTAAAGCCACATAAAGCAAACGCAATTCTTCTGCACGTTCAAGTTTTCTTTTGTATAAAGTAATAGTATTCTTTGCTAAGTTTTCTCGCTTTTCAAAGTTTTCTATATCATATGTGCGAGAACAAATTCCAAAATCCTTATCCTTTAAAATAATTTCCGAAAAACTTCTTCCAGAAAAACTTTCACCCACTCCAACCAAAAACACTATTGGATATTCTAACCCCTTGCTCGCGTGAATTGTGCAAAGAGTTACATTATCGTCCAGGCTTGTCACATTGGATTTAAAACGACTATTTTCCCCGTAGTTTTTTAAATATTCTATAAAGGCATAAAGGTTATTGTTGTACTCGCTAGAAATAAACGAATTTATAAAATCGGTAACATTTTTAACTCTATTTTGTCCGCGAGGCAAACTATATAAATAGGCAAAATATTCATAATCTTTGCAAAAATCCATAAGCAAATTATACAAGTTTTTAGGGGCTTTTCTAAGTCTATCTAAAACTTCAAAGGTCTGCTTTAACTTACTTGCCAAAGTATCCATTTTTTCATTTGAATATCGCAAAATTGATTGATAAAAATATTCTTCTTCGTCATAAGCCCTTCTAATAATAGATAGGTCGTCAAAACTGAACTTAAAAAAATGACTAGTAAGTAACACACTAAGGGATACGTCGTCGTGAAAATTATTTAAAACTTTAAGCAAACACACCAAAACATTGACGTCTTGATTTTTGTAAATATTGCCTATTATATTTGTCGAAATTGGCAATTTATACATACTCAAAACCTGAGCAATTTCAGATAAATACTCGTTTTTTCTAGAAATCACTGCGATGTCAGAAAATTTAATCTTTTTTCTGCTCTTACTTTTATTGTCGTAATAGTAGCCATTTTCTACTAAGTCGGCTATTTTTTTAGCAATTAAAATTCCTTCCCGCCTAGAATTATTCAACTTGGTCTTGTAATCATTTTTATCTAAAAGCACACTGTAAACATCGTCATAATCTTCTTCAATTTCTTCCTTTTCTTGTTTGGCTATGATATTTAACTCTACCTTTGGCACGTTATCTACTTTTGGATAATCATCTCCGCCCACTAAAATACTCTGCTTTTCATAATCCACTCCACCAAAGTCTTCACTCATACACCTTTTAAATATCTGGTTTACAAAATTTAAAATTGCATTATCACTGCGAAAATTTTGGTTTAAATCTATAATCTCGTGCTCCAAATTTGCATCTCTGTAAATTTTAGACTTTTCAACAAAAATTTGCGGGGTACTGTTTCTAAACCCGTATATGCTTTGCTTTATATCCCCAACCATAACCATTTTGCAACTGCGTGCTAAAACCATCAAAATTTTTTCCTGAACGGTATTTATATCCTGATACTCGTCTACAAAAACATTGGAAAATTTAATTGAATCTCTTACTTCGCCTATCTCCATCAACCTTAAAAAATACCTTTCTAAGTCGTTAAAGTCTAGCCCATTTTTTTTGCCTTTTAGCCTTGTATACTCATTCTCAAAATTCTCTTCTACTTCGACAAACTTCTTTAAAAAATCACGCGTAATTTTTAGGTCTTGTATAAGGCTGTCTTTTTTTTCACCCGCCAAGGTAAAGTTTTTTAAGTCACTTAGCCTTCCCTTTAAAATCTCATAAAAATTTTTAAATTCTTCCTTAAAATTACTATCTTCTTCCCCTAATTTTTTTCTTGTCTGCTGTGGCAAAATATACTCGTTTAGTGCCATTCGCCTTTCATCAAAGTTGTTTTTGCGCAAGATAAACTCTATGTTTTCCTTTATATTTTTTATATATTCAACATAATAGTTTGCATTAAAAGCCCTTGCTTTTTCTAAATATTCCTTTAACGAATTATCTAAAAACTGCAAATTGCTTGATAAATAGTGGTCCAAATACTGTACCGCAACGTTTTTATCAAAGTCCAAATTAAAACACTTTAAAACCACGTCTTTTAAGTAAGTTTCCTTGTCCGCCACCCCGCACAAAAATTCATAAAAAGATAGTACGTTATTTTTTAAACTATCAAATCTCCTACCCCCATCAAAAATATTGGATAATCTTAAAAATTGTTCATCTTCGCTTTTAGCATAATGACTTATGGTATTATCAATCGCCTGCAACCTTAAAAAATTGCTGTTTACATCGTCCAAAACGACAAAATTAGGCTTTAAATCTAGATAATAGTAATATTTTCGTATGGTTTTTGAGCAAAAACTATGTAAAGTACCAATGTTAGATAATGGCAATTTGTCTAATTGTTCACGAAACCTAGCATCGTCTTTGGCGCCCTGTTTTAGCCTGTCCTTTAATCTCGATTTCATCTCTCCGCTGGCAAGTTCCGTAAAAGTTATAACAAGTTGGTCCAAAATATCTTCGCCACTTTCAATCAATCTAAAAATCTTTTCTATTAAAGTCGCCGTTTTGCCACTCCCCGCAGAAGCGGAAACCAAAAGCCTTTGCTTACTACAATCTAACACTTTTTTTTGCTCGCTGGTAAACTCCATAAAATCACTCCTTTGCAAAATCACTTATTTTAACACTTTTTTTAGGAACTCTGGCAATATTTTTAAAACCTTCGTCAAATCTACACAACCCATAAAAACTACAATTTTCACAAGGATTGGAACTCGCAAGCACTAGCGGACTTGGGGTTATATTATTTTGTAAAATATCATTTACAGCCCTTGTAATCAAGTTAATAGCATAATTGCTAATATTGTCTAAATCATTTTGTGACACGGTATGAGAATATGCGCTATAACTCTTTTGCCCATCAATATTCGACTTTAACTTTACGTCTATTATGTCGCTATTAGTCAAGGAATCAAACCTAGTATCGCTGGCACTAACTACGTTGTCGTTTTCTAGTGTCCTACCTGTTAAGGCATACTTTGATTCGTCCTTTGACGCGTCATAAAACTTCTCTTTTATCGGCAAATAATATGCCCCCGCACACTTTAAATTTTTGTACGATTGCCCCACAACCTTAATGTAGGCTTCTAGTTGTACCTTTTTACCAAAAAACAATTCCTTTAAACTATTATCGGTTTTCCCCGTTTTGTAGTCTATAACCCTAAAAAAACTGTCATAAAAATCCACCCTGTCTATTTGCCCTACCAAAGATATAAAACCCTTTTTTGTCTTTATTTTGATTGACTTTATCTTAGAGTTGTCGTCAAAACGTATTTCAAAAAACTTTGGCACAAATTTAGAATACGTCGCCTGAATGTTTAGCGCCCTTGCAAATCTAATGCTTTCTTCTTTAAGGTTTTTTAACAAAATTTTGTTTTGTTTGTTATATTTTAAATCCGCAAACAAATCAGTTTTTATTATATCGTCAAATATTTCCCTAGCCTTATCTTCTATGTTGTCAACAGGTAGTTTGTTCTCGCTAAGAAGTTTTTTAGCAATTAAATGCAAAATATTCCCAATACTAAGCCTGTCCATCTCGCCGTCAACCTTTTCTTTAAGCCTTAACCCGTACCTTGCAAAATGCAAAAATGGACAAGTCATAAATGTTTCTATTTCGCTAATACTTGTCTTACCTTTTGCAAAAAACAAACTGGACTTTAAATCTAATTTGTTTTCAAAATCAAAAACTTTTAGTTTCTCGTCATCTACACCTAATGCAGAATAAAGTAAATCTATGTCTTTCGTGGCAGTTTTTTGCCCGTCCAAAACCTCCCTGTAATCACGGCAAAAATTTAACCTAGCACACGACAAATAGTTGTTTTTTACCAAAAATTCCACATCTTTTATGGTCTTTATGTCAAGTTCTTCAATTTTGTCATCTTTACTTAAAACAAACAAATTTCTTAAATCTTCATAGATTTTACTCTTTTCTTGCTTATAGTTATAACTTAAAACCAACTTTTGCATAGGCACAAAAAGCAGTTCGTAAGCACGAAAACGCTCTTTTCGATTTATCTCATAAATACTAGGCTCTAACTTGTACTTTATGCTTAAATCTCTTATGTCTTCGTCAGAAATCAGCCCGCAATCCTGCACTTGTCTTGGGTAATCGCTTTCGGACATTCCTACAATATAAAGTACCTTCCTTTTTTCAAAAAAACTAACACTCGGGTCACCTATAAATACCGCGTCAATCGAAAGTGGCGACGTGGAAATACTTTTTTCCACCCCCTGCAAAACAGAAATGTAATCTTTAAAAACACATTCTTCGTCACCCAAAATTTTACGTAAAGTGTCTAAAATTTCATTTAAAGAATCCATAAATTGCTCATAAATTCTCGCCTGCTCTAAGTTGTTGTCAATAATAAAATCACTGATTTTTTTGTCTATAATCTCATTCAAATGCAATTTTTCTATAAGTTTTTTTGTATTTTCAACAAAATCCCCGTAAGTCTTTGACTTCTCTACACTCTGATAAAAATCCTTTATTTTATCAAAAAGCACCCCCTTTACCATACAAAAGTTTTCATATAGGGGCGAAGTTTCCACCTTTGTGTTTTGCAAATCGTATTTATCGGTAATGTTGTACCTTATAATATAGTCTTCAAAATCGCAAAGTGCGTTTACGTCCATATCAAAAAAATTATGTTTTACAAAATTTAAAATGCTGTTTTTGCTAAAATTTTCCGTAACAATATCAAATGCAAATCCCAAATAAACCATAACAGCACTGTCTTTAAAATCGTTTTGCAAATCTAAATAATAATTAATGTCGTATTTTTTAAAGACGTTTGCAACAATGTCCTTTCTATCACTTAAATTTGGTACGGCAATGTTAAAATCACAAGTCTTGCACTCGTTTTTTATAATTCCCTGCCTTATCTTCATACAAGATAATTCAAGTTCTTCTTCAAAATTATCACCCACATAAAAATCAATATTGCTGCTGTCTATTTTTAGTTGCGCTGGGGCAAAAGTAAATAAATTATCTAGTGCAAACTCAAATTGTTTTGAGTATGTTACACCACTACTTTGTATAACTATGGCATTTTTAAGAATTTTTGACATAGTGTCTAAATAATTTTTGTTGTAAATGTGTTCGTTAAGCCCGTAAGAATAAGTTACCCCCACATAAAAATTTTGAGCAAAGTTTGAAATGGAACTAATTATATCATAACCTTGATATGTAAATCCGTCAAAGAACGCAACGTAAAACGAAGCCCCCCTTATGTAACTAGAATTTTTTATCTCCTGTTCTAAAAAGTTTAGTTTGTCTAGCGAGTCCATTAGCCCCCGCTTAGACAATTCTTCTTGATAACATCTATATAATAGAGAAATATCGTCTATTTTATCTCCAAGTAAACTCTTATCAACCTTCACACTAACATCATTAAAGCCAACCTTACAACTTTTAAATTGCGAAATAGTTCCAAAAATGTTGCTAGCCAAATCACTTGTTATTGTCTTATTAAAACACTTTAAATTTTGCTTATTTTGATTTAATATCTTTTGCAAAATCATAACACTAGCAGTCTTTGTTATCACCTGAATGTTTTTTAAAACCCTAGACGCAATTCGCGATAATGTCATAACTTCTATATTACAAGTACTTTCTATATTTAGCCTTTCAAAAATCGCCTTTTCACAAACAACCGACATTCTATCTGGCACAACAAAAATATGTCTGCCTGGTTTATCTTTTACCATATCAATCAAAGTAAACAAACAATCATAGTTTGTTTTACCAATAACAATACCTTTCATACTTGTTATAATATATCAAATTTTTAGCAAAATTCAAACAAATATTTAATTTGTGTTTTTAATAGACTTTTCGCCTAGTTTACTTAGTAAATAACAAATCTGCTTTTGCTGTTCGTCGATTTTTTCTAAATTTTTATAGTTACTAACTCGTTCTTCTTTAAGTAAAATTTGGGTAGAATGTAATTCCTTTAATGTGTCATAAAAATTTTTCTTTGCATGTTCACACTCTGTTTTTAAGTCTTGCTCAATTTCACTTATCGCCCACTTTTTTACTATTTTAACCAACCCCAAAAATAGCGAGTCAATGTCACCTTCTTTAATTCTCTTTTTCATATTTTCTTTTGCTCGTTCAAAATCAATCACTTTATCCATTTTTATCCCCTTCTACCCCGATTATTGCCACTAATATAAACTTGTATACCCGATAATCCTATAAAATTATTCCTTTTTTTTATGCCCACCCGCATTATTCTTAATTTGCCCCTTTGCCAACCCTTCACTCCCCTTATACCTTCCCCCACCACTCTGAGTACTATTACGTCATTCTAAGTATTATTACGTCATTCTGAGCGAAGCGAAGAATCCCCTAGGGCTCCCAAAAATGACTTGCAAAAACAACAGGGCTCCCGAAAATCGTTAGATTTTTGGGA
>CALWKG010000010.1 GCA_944381205.1 uncultured Clostridia bacterium | reverse complement strand
ACCTTTGGCTTCTTTGGCTTTATCAGAAGTTTCCGCCCTAGCGAGTCTAACACCTAGAATAATTATCCATATCGCACCTGCTACTGCAACAACTATTGTAATAGGAACTATTAAATCATCTAACACCCTAACGATAGGCTCTAACCAATCGTATGCCGGGTCCTTAGAAAGATTATTTATGGCATTTTGAAATGGTCCGCCAAATAAATTAAACATAAGACACTCCTAACACAAAATAACTTTACGAAGAAAGTTTATCATAATAAAAACAAAATAACAAACAATTTTTATAAAATTTTTCAAAAATTTTTTTAAAAAAATTCTATATTATTTTTTTGTCACGAAAATGATTATTTTATTTGTTTTATTTTTAGTATTTGTTTATACTTGTTATATAATGTGTTAACAAATAGTTTTTTACGGAGGAACAATGAAAAAATTTTTAATACGTATTTTACTTTTTATCCCTGTGATTGCTGTATGCTATGGATTAGGTTTAGTGCTAACCTATTATATCGATTACGGTGGCACGGGAGCATTTGACATAGCAAGGCTATCTTCTGGAACATTTACCATACTACCTGTGGTAGTAGGGGGCGGGATATACTTGATTTACTTTTTTAACAAGTTAATGGATATTTCTGCTTCGGATAACAAATCTAAACCAGGGTCTAAAACAAAAGAAGGTAAAGAAATTGCCCAATTTTTTGATTCCAGATGGATTACAGAAAAAGAATTAAAGACCGATAAAAAATTTATGTACAGCACTTGGAATAACATTAGAAATAGCAAAGATGGAATTTTACTTAGAAGTGAACTAAACAAAAACAACCTAGAAATAAATATGTATAGCCCGATACACGCGCTAATAATTGGTACGACTGGTACTGGTAAGACTCAAAAGTACATCGCGCCGACTATACAGATAATGTCTTCAACAAAGACAAAGCCAAGTTTTGTAATAGCCGACCCAAAGGGCGAATTATACGAAAATAACAGCCACAAATTAAGAGAAGAAGGCTACGAAGTAAAGGTGTTTAACCTAAGGCAACCATTTTCTTCTGTAAAATGGAACCCGCTAGACAATGCCTATGAGTTATTTCACAAGGCACATCACTTACAAGAGTATGTAAAAGTTCATTCGGGAGTAAACCCGGCAGATATGGGGCTGAAAATAATTAGCAATGAGTACGAATACGAATGGTATGAATATGACGGGGTTGCCTACCCTAACAAAAAGGTTTTAAATGGCGATTTAGAATCTAAAAAGGCAGAACTAATAGACCAAGCGGAAAACGATTTAAGAGAAATTGCAAATATTTTGTGCCCAATTAAAAACGAAAAGGACCCAAGTTGGGAACGGGGTGCACAAGAGTTTATTTTTGGGACAATGCTTGCAATGTTAGAAGATAGTCTAGACGAAAGGCTCAATATGACTAGGGATAAATTTAATTTTTACAATTTACGTAAAATTGTATCCTATAAAGACCTTGACCCAGATAACCCATATAAAACCTTAAAACAATACTTTGTTGGTAGAGATAAATTTAGCAAGGTGCCGGCGCTAGTTAGTTCGGCAATAAACAATGCTCCAAGTACGACCAAGAGTTATATGGGTATAGTAACTGCTAGCCTTGGGGTTTTTAATGACAACGGTATGTGTTTTGCCACAAGTGAAAACGAGATGAATTTTGACTCCTTTGGCGACAAACCTACTGCCCTGTTTATTATAATACCTGACGAAAAAGAGTCTAGGTGGGGCATTGCAACGATGATGATAAGTCAGTTATACAAAAAACTTGTAGAACTTGCCAACGGGTATCCTAATATGAAATTACCACGTGCGGTGTACTTTTTACTAGACGAGTTTGCAAACTTGCCAAAAATAGAAAAAATAGACACGATGATTACTGTTTCGAGAAGCAGAAATGTATTTTTCTCGCTTGTTGTACAATCTTTTAGCCAATTAAACGCAAAGTATGGTGATGATGTAGCCCAAACAATTAAGGGAAACTGTCCTATTAAAATATTTATTGGTACTGACGACAGAGTAACTTGCGAAGAATTTAGTAAACTATGTGGAGATATGACACTAGAAGTGTCTTCTACATCTGAAAGCAAGCAAAAAGACGAAAAAGGCAAAGAAAATCCAAATAAAACAACTAGTTTATCAACCACATCTAGACCGCTTATTTACCCTGACGAATTGGGTCATTTAGCAACCAATGGCGGAACGGGGGAAATTATTATAAAGATTTTAAACGAATTTCCTATGAGAATAAAAACAACTGCATACTTTGCAACCCCGATGTTTGACCACATTGTTGCGTCTAATCAATACGTACCTTCTAGGTCGCTAAATGAAGAAAAAGTTTCTTACAGCATAGTTAGAAGAAACGAAATTGCATTAAAACCAAGACCTATGATTGATATGGACTCATTTTAATAAACAATGAAACATTTTTTAAAAAGGTTATTATTTATACTAAGATTTAAAAGAGCGAATTAAATTGCTCTTTTTTTTATATAAAAACAAAGGCGATAATTTAAAAAAATTGACGATTTTATTTTGAAAAATTTTTATGCTATGCTAATATGTTATTATTAGTATTATTACCTAATATATTATATATTTTAGGGGATAATATAAATAGAAACTAAGAAATTAAAATGAGGTAAAAGGAATGAAAAAATTAAGAATAAAAGCATTGGCTTTTAGTTTGTTGTTTTTTGCCATTGGGTGCTGTTTTTTAATAACAGACAAGGTGGAAAATTTTTCAAGCAATGACACAAACAAAGTCTATGCCTCATATTCTACGGGAGAAAGTTATTTTTCGGAAATCGAAAACAGTAGCAAAAGCACCCTAATTCCCGAGGGTAATATTCCCTTTTCGCTTTTTACAAGTGTAGAGTATGCCGAAAATGCTGGGTTTAGCATAACGGACTATTATCCTGAATTTGAAACGAGGGTGGAAAACAACACCTACTACTACACTATGACACAGGATTCTGCCCCGTACATATTACTTTCGTCCAAAGCGGGTGACACCCCAGACGATATTTTAAGCACACTTTATTCTTCTACCGTTCATTTTAAATTTAACGATATAAATGCAAAAACCGATAGTAGCATAAACTATGGTACCATAAGTGACTTGGGACAAATACAGATGGAAGTTAGTGTTTTAAATTCCCCAACAGAAGAACCTATTTTACTTAATGAAGGCCCTGATTATGTAATTTCTACAAACGACAATATGTACTCATTTGCACTAAACCTTCAAAGTTTGCTTTTGGAAGATGGCTCCACCAGCAACCCTTATGTCGAGTGCCCAGAAGTTGTAACAACAGGCGATGACGTTGGCATTGGCGAAGAAGGTAAAAAAGAATACTTGGGTGGGAATGGTGCAAGTAATGACGTTAGCAAAAGGACTGGGCTTTATACTTTTAGGATAAGTTACAACTACACCTTAAACGGAAGTTATGTTTCTAACAGGTGTGTATTTGAATTATCCTTTTATGTAGTGGATTACAGTCAATACATCATAGATAATGCCTATCCACTTACCTTTGAAAATACTAATAACTTTGTTGTTGCAAACGAAACTTTTACAAAAGAATATCAAATCTACAACTACAACTACGAAAAATCCCCTATTGTTCACTATGACGCGTCAAAGTTTGCACTAAACTTTACCTACAATGTTGGGGGGAGTGACTCTACAACAAACACGTACAACTTTTATCATAATTCTTTTGAAATTTCGCAAGGCAATGCGGGCAACAACTATAACGGCATTGTTACTTTAACCTGCGACAAAATTCCAAACAAAACGTATACCTTTTACACCTATGACGACGCGAGTGTAGACGGCACTCAATACATTGCAAGTTTTGATTTGGGCGACTTTGAACAAAACTTTATTGGAACAAGCGGAGAGTACTTCTATAATTCCGTTTATCAAGGCACGTACAGTTTTGGCTTAGACCTTTTAACACAAGGTGATAGCAGTGTTGCGTATACACAAGTGGATAAAAATCTTTTTAGCGAAGAAATAAGAGAAAGTTTAACATACCAAAATCTCATTATGTTTGGGTATGATTTAAGGTATGAAGACAAAGACCCTTCTTCCCCAACCTACAACAGAGTTTTGCCTTTAAAAAATGAGTATTCGTTTAATACCATTGCTTCGTACAACACTATAACAGCAGGTTCGCAGGAAGCAAATACGGGAAATTTTTATGAGATACCAGACCTAATACCTACAACCAACATAACCCCTTTAAAATTTCACAACTATGGCACGTTAACGGATTATTCAGCCACTTATAGAATGTTTAACTCGTTTAACACTAGCGATGAGTCGATTTTACAAACTTTAAGGAGTTTTACAACTTTAACAGAACTAGATAGTTACATTAAAGAAGACCCTTCCAGTTATAATCAAAGTTTTCAGGACATAACTGCCCCGGGAATTTACCTTATGAAATTGGAATATTCGATTTCCCTGCCAATTACAATCATTGGAGAAGATCAAAATGTCACGAAAATGAAGGAAATTTCGGGTTGTCAATATGTTTTGTTTAAAATTGAATCTAGTTTACCACAATTATATGTTTTTGGTATAGATGATAGTAGCATTTACAACTTTAACAATGCAACAAACAAAAACGTAAGAATTGCAATAAAGGAGCAGAAAAACCTATTTTCTACTCCGCTTACCGTAAGTTACACCTATTCTAGCAATTATTCTTCACAGGGTAGTAGCGGGACATTATCTTTAAAAAAAGACAGCAATAATCAAAACGAAACTTTTATAGTAAATGGTGAAACATACAATTACTACACAATTACTAGTAGCGCAAACAAAACTTTTTCCGACAACGGCAGTTACATTGTAACTATTAGGGGCATTAGCAACACGTCAAAAAGGTATAGTTTTGTAATAGATAAAGAGCCAATAAACGACATAGTGGTAAACAAGGTCAATAAGTCTACCACAGGATACGTAAAGGGCGACGAGATAACAAGTACAGACCTTACGGGCTTTGATTACATAGACAAAAATTTGTATATAACAGATAGTTCTTTTACTGTGGGTTGGGCAAACAAAAATAGTAACATAGGTCAAAACGTAAAAATTTACGTTATGGATTTAAAAAGAGATGACTTAGCAAATACTTCTTTGTTTAAGCAAAGTAATGGCGAATATTGGCTTACAAACAATTACTATTTAGATGCTGTAAAGGGCGAAAGTGTTTCTAGTTATGCCAACAGTTATTATCTTACCGAACTAGAATCCAACAACTACTTTTTTAGACCGGGGCTTTATTATTTCTTTATTTATGACAATGCGGGGAATTATTCCGCAATAATGGTTTTGGTAGACAATACCCTGCCTAACATTGCACAAGGTAGATGGTCTGGGGTGGCAGAAGATTCCACGTGGAATAGTTCTTACGACCCTATCAACAATGTTAGCAACTTTATGAATGAGGACACTGTTTTGTACTTTGGGTCACACAAGGCACTGGCTCTACCACTGTATTATGACTACGCAAGTAATGGTTTAAAAAACGATTTTGTATTGCAAATTCAAGACAACAGTTATACCAATGCTTACGACATTGAAACTGGAACTTTAAAGGAAGCAAGCAATATCACAATAAACTTTTACGAAGATGTTTTACTTAACTTAGGCAACTACATAAAAAAGACAGATGGTGGCGACCTATTTGATATATCTTGGGTAGAAAACAGCGATGGAAAGGAATACTTTTTGCTATTACCTAACACATCTATTGACTATCAATATCAGCCTATTGATGCAAATGCTCAGGGAGCAAGCGGGACTATGTCCCCTACCACAAATAGTAGTGTAGCATTATATTCCAGCAGTAATCAATTTGAGTTTTCTGGCGAAGCAGACTATTTATTTACCCTAACAAATGTAAATGGCTTACAGTTGTCAAGGGAAATACATATGAGTTTTGACAACGTTAGGAGTAGTTTTTATGCCTATAATGATTCTAATAATAGGTACTACATAAGAAAAAATGGTGGTACAAGTTTAGCATCTTTAAGTTTTGAATACACAAGGCTAAATGATGAAAATCTTTCACAATACTACGAAGTTATGGAATTGTATTATGATTACTATCCTTTTGCTCTAACACAAGACGATGCAGGGTTTTCGCTAAATTCGTATCCTTTTTCTAGTACTGCGGTGGAAACAAAAACTGCCCTTACCCCACAAACCTATGATGGTGGCACAACGTACATAGTAGACGTTATTAATC
The DNA here is from genome assembly GCA_944381205.1 of uncultured Clostridia bacterium. Taxonomy (GTDB): domain Bacteria; phylum Bacillota; class Clostridia; order Christensenellales; family UBA1242; genus UBA7862. The sequence continues at coordinate 23,224 of CALWKG010000010.1, read as the reverse complement.
CCGACTATTCAACTGGAAGTGTATCTACAAAACCCGGAAAATATGTGGTTACAAGGGTTTATCGTGGCGGGACACACAACTACAATTCGCTAACAAATCAATACGAACCTACGGGGCAAGAAGACGAAAGAGGCGCTTATGGTGGAACTCACTATTTGGGACAGGACGGAAAATACCACGCACTATTTAACATAGACCCAAGAGAAAAAAGTTATACGGTTTATGTTGACCATAACGACATAATAAGCAACAGCGAAAATGTCGACAACAGGCTAGTTGGCAACAATATTAGTTTACAGTTAAATAACGGCTCTCAAAACACGTGGACCTTTAAAGAATTCTTTAAAATGAGTGGAAACAGGACACTTATTACCAACGAAGTTCCTATTAAAATAAATATTCCTTTTGCAAAATATTTTATACAAATACCTAATGGGACATTAGACTATCTTTATAGCCCGCAAAACTTTACAATGCTAAATTCTCAAATTATTTTCACTGCTAAAAACGGTGTATCTACTACCTATACCATTGACGGCTATGATACAATAACGGGTATGAGTACTTGCTCGGCTTTAATATCTAGCGGTAACCCAAAAGGCGAATTGATTTTTGATAAAGAAGGAACATACAAAATCATTATTACCGATAATACGGGATATTCACAAACAACAGAAAGTGGTACAAGTTTAAACGTTAACCCAAAGAGTATGGAATTTAACTTTAAGGTAGACTACACTTCCCCATCTGCAATAGCATATTCATATATCTATAACGACAGGACTGAAAGATTTGAAGAAACTATTCAAGATGACGAGTACGGCACTCATATTTACTCTACCAATGCAAGCCCAACAAATCAATATGGTGAATATAATAGTTTTTATATCACTTGGTCTGATGATAGAACACCTTATATGGCAAAGATAAACAATCTTTATCTTAACTATGTAATAAATTCCACTTCTCAAACTTTTAACATAGATTTTTCAAAGTACAACTTACTGGAAATTGTAAATGGCAACTTGGCAATAGTAGTTACCGGGGACGGAATAAGTGTAATATCAGAAGATGCAATAGATAAAAGTACATACTTAGTTTATATTACCCTAGAATACTACGACCAAAATTACATAAGCGAACAATATGACAATATTGATTATTATAGGTTTAAGTATTTTGTTAACTTTAACCTAAATAATGAATGTTTGTATGAAGTCACTTTATCCTATGATAATAACGAAAACTACAACTTTAAACAAATTACATATTCTGTTTCGGTAGACAGGACAAAGCCTAGTGAGAATTTAGACGAATTGCTAAAAAATGAAACCTTTTTAAATTCGTATTATTCAAACTACATAGATGGTTTTAAGGAAGAAAACTTTAACATAGATAATATCTATACTATACCTTCTGCCCTAACTTATGCGTTTAGTGTGGATAGAAATTATGTTTTAAACCATAACGACACAATGCCTTATTTCTATGTAAGGTCATACAATAAATTTAGTAACAACACTAACCAAAGTGGTGAATACGCAAGCATAACACCAGATATGGTAAACACAGAATATTACACCAACGAAGACATCTTTGGTAGATATCCAAAATTTAGCGAAACATCACTAGTTAACGGAGTAATTTCAATAGGTAATGCTGTATGGTATCAGGCAGAATATCAAAATGCCACCCTAAGTAGTATTATACAAAGTGTGACAGGACAAGTAGCACAAGGTTTTTATGAAATTATAGAAAGGGACTACGCGGGTAATTATAGGACATTTACTGTTTACTATAAACCTATTAATAGCAATAATTATGACATTTTAAATCTTGATGGCTCGGACGAAATTAGAAAGACATTTGAGAGCAACACCGGGGATAACTTAACCGCAGAAACATTCTTTATTTTAAGCGAATTATCTTCTAAACTTGGCTGGGGGGTTGTAAGTCTTAGGAATGAAACCCTTAATCTTAACTTTGATGCCGACAACAATCCTAACACAGACCCTGCGTCTGGCACTCCTATTACGCTTACACCATATACTTCAATAAGTTCCACTTTAATTGATAGGATAAACACCTTTATTAGCGGTGGAGAAGATGGATTAAGCATTAACTGCAAGTATAGTTTTACACTTTCTAGATACAACTCGTCTTTACCACAGGTTGTGAAATCAGTTAACGTAATAGTTAGCGAAAGCACCGCCAAATTACAAGCCCCTACGATTATCGAAGTCCCTAACATAGAAACAGGCTCGTCCACTTATAACCTTAGACTCCCTGCATACTCTGCTACTTCTGTGCTATATTTAACAAGTTTTGACCTATATCGTTTTACAGAAAACAACGAATGGCAACTTACCCAATACTCGTTTGACACAAGAGAAGATATTGTAAACAACAATCCTATATATGGTCTGACAAAAGGCATTTACAGAGTTATTTATCACGACAACTACAACCCGCAGGACTATGAGTACATACTTTATGTAGGAGAATTTAGGCTAGAAGATTTTAACGAGCAATATTCGTTTGAACATAGTTATGTAGTAGATAATGACACCAACACATACTATACAGGCGGAAATATTACCGTTACTTACGAAGGAAATATTTATAGAGTTTATGTAAACGGGATAGAGTATTCTAATACTAGCAATGAAGAGCAACCGGACAGTTTAAAACCAAACAATTTAAAAAGATTTACCTTAACAAGTAACTATACATATAACGACATACCTGCAAATCAAAGTGTTGGTGGCACAACAAGGTACGTCATTGAATACCGTGACATAACAAACAACCAAGTACAAAAGACTATGAATGTAACCATTTTTGATGCCTTGCCAGAAATTATGTTAACCAACAGCAATAATAACAACGAAGAAATTGCATCGTCTACTAGTGGAGAAACGACTCAAAAGACAAATTCTAGTGTACGAATTAATTGGGGTTTAATTTCAGGGTGCGACTTCCCTATACTTAATGATTCGGAAGAAAACGAAGTATCAAAGGCAATTTTGTACACTCGCGACGTAAACGGAATTTATCGAAATGGGGTGGAAATTCCACGTGCAGATGAAAATTCAGATAGAAACTTAGTCACCGAAGAAGGTTTTTACAGGCTAGACGTGACAAACTCGATACTAGGCAATACAAGGTCTGTATACTTTGCAATTCAACTAGGAGAGTTTCCTTTATACACGGTAACAGATGGAGAAACAGTTTTATCTCCTTCTCCATACGAACAATTAGACCTTACAAAAAATAACGCCAACGATACCCTTAACACCAAGAGAACCATACTAGAAACAATTTACTTTGAACTATCTAACCTAAAAATTAACGGCTATTTTAACAGTGACCCTGTTAGGAATGAAGAAGAATTTAACTCTTTGGTAGAATCTATGGGATATAAAGACGGCATATACAGTCAATCTAATATTGGGATTGCAAATGTTCTAAATGTTGGGCATTATTATACGGTTAACAACCCTAGTATAACCTATAATAGCAATATCAATCTAGACATTATAACATTTGTTTTTGAAAATGATAATTTGGTTAGAAATACCACGGTTCCAGAAGGAGACGTACACTCTTACTGGACAACAATTTACTTGGTTTATACGTTAAGGGGACCTATTAGAATAGAATTCTTTGCAATCACAAAAGTTCCTAAAACAACCAACTTGCTTGGAAATACCATTTATTACAACGAAACAAATCAAATACCTATTAGAGAAAATGAAAGAGAAAAAGATTTAACCAACTCTAACGGGGTTGTAAATAACCAAATAACTTTGCAGTGGAATAGTTTAACTAATAATCAAACTAATTGGTACAATCAAGGCAACTACATTTATGTGCTAGAAAAATATGGTGTAGATGAAGAATACAAACCACTAGATTATACCCTAAACACCGCTAATAATAGAAATTCTTCTACACTTTCTGGTGCTGGCACTCACAAACTTATGTTTAAAGATTTGGCTGGAAATACCCATAGTTTTTCGACTAGTTCTATGGCTATTGAACCAAATGTATACACTATCAATTTGATAACTCAGGTCATATACTACATTAACTACAAGTCTAACGACTACAACCCTATACAATACGGGATATTTAACGATGGCTTAAATGTTGTTATTGACAACAACTACAAAAACAAAATCACCCACAATATTAGTGTAGTTAAAAATGGTTCTCCATACAGTGGGTACACAAGGCAAGACAATGTTTTCTCGTTTACCGAACCGGGAAGATACATCGTGACATTAACGGGTTCTTACAACGGCAACGACTTAAACGCGACGACTTATACCTTTACCATTGTATCAACCAAATCTGCTAGGCTTGCATTTGAATTTACTCAGGTGTTAGATTATGAAATTGTGCAAGTTATACGTGACGATGAAGATATTACAAACAACTTTATGGTAAATGGCAAAATCACAAATCTGTTTATATCTTCACAAGACTCTAAAAGCGGAAATGGTTCTTATACTATTACCCTAAAATACGGCAACGATAGCGATGATTTGCTAACATTCTCTTTCTTTGTTAACGACTACGTCCCTACCCTATCTAGCAATATTAATTATGGGGATTCAACTACTGGCGAAATTGTAATATCTTTTAATCCTTCATACATCTACAATCAACTTGGGGTTTGCTATGTAAATGTTTTAATTTACAACAACGACAGCGGAACCTTCTATCAATATGGTAGGTTTAGAATAGACGAAACTTCCACAAGCGACTTATCTTCCTTTACCTTAACTCAGTCTAATTCTTACTTTATCCAGGTAGAAACTGAAAACGGCAACGTTATTTCTAGTTTTAGAGTAAACAAAACGGACCCACTTAACTCGTTTGCAATTATAATAATAGTGATTTCGGTTGTCGCCGCTATTGTGCTTATTATAGTTGTAATAAAACTAAGAACACGTATGAAAGTAAGGTAATTTACAAAAGAATAATTTAGGCAATATAAAATTTTAACAATAAATATTTAATTATATATTTTGAAGTTATCATAAAAAAAGAGTTATACTTTAAAGTAAAACTCTTTTTTTAGTCTTTAAAAAAATTGGTAATACTTGCAAAAGGCTACATATTATTCTTATCTATAAACTTACAGCCGAAATTTTCTAATTCGTTTACAATATAATCATTAAATTCTATGTTTCTGCCCTGTTTTAAAAAGCCTATTACGGTAACACTCGCCCCGTTAGAATATATCCCTGCTAACTTGTATAATCTAGAAATTGTGTTTAGTGTAAAGTCTTTTATAGAATTTAACTCTGCGTTGCAAAAAAAATTTTGATACTTTACGATTTTCATAATTTCGTTTATACAAAGAACCACCTTTGCCCCACTTTCCGCCATTCGCATAACTCTTGCAATGGCTAGTTCACAAGTAAGTATATTAACCTTTGCATTATCTCCCATTAAAGTACAGAAATAATCTTGCCTATTTACATCTAACTCTGGCAAACTATCTAAACATAAATTAATCAAAGTTGTGCCTTTTTTTTCACAATCACTGCTTAAAGAATCTAAAAAATTGGCATAATTAATTAAATTACTAACATTTAAAACAACTCTATCACCTAAATAAACATTATCAATAAAGTCACAAGCTTTATCGTTAGATTTGTTAAAATTCAAATTTAAGTCTTCAAAATTTACTTTCCTTTCTAATTGATTTAGATTATTTATTTTTGTGACTATTTTTGTATTATAATTAATGCTATTTTTATATACACATTTTACAAAATCGCCTTCTTTTAGATGATACTTTTCTACAATCTCAAAAGGCACCAAAATGGCATTTTTTATAGCAAAAGCCCTGCCAATACCAAACAAAAAATAGTTGTTTTTTATTTTCTTTAAATACCCGGAACCGTTTTTAAAATCAAATTTTTCGTCATATCTATAATCTCCCCTACTATACGAATCAAACAAAGCCATTTCATCATCTAGTGAGTCTATATCAAGTTTATAGTTGACTCGTACATTTTCATGCCCCTTTGGCGGTCTACCCTGACGACTTTTTGGCACTTGGGGAGAAGTTTCTCCGTTTAAAATCTGCACAATTTTAGATATTAATTCTTCCTTTTTTTGCGTAGTAGGAGAAAGAACCCCGACATCTCTTGCAAGATTTCGAAGGTCAAAAATTCCCATATCTCTTAATTTTATTTCATCAATATTTTTCATAAACTTTTCTCTTGTACAAGTTTAGTATATCTTATGTTTATTTTATTGTAAAACAAAAATTGAAATTTATGTTTTTTTATCAAAAAAACTACATTTACAAAACTAATTCTCCCTGACTAGTTTGTACCACTCTTAAAACTCTTACTTGCGAGCCTGTGTTTGCATCTAAATAGAGATAATACCTATAACCATTATATTCCCCGCTAAACTCATAAGCCAACACCTCGCCCACATAATCAAGTGGGATAACGCACAGCCTTTGATTATCTATTTTTAAATTTTTACTTACCAATGCTCGCGCTTCGTCAATAGTTATATTTTCTATCAAATCTTCTCTTTCGACGTGATTATACGCGTAAGAAGATGCTTCCCAACCTATTAGTGTTTGCGTATTAAGGTCAACTTTTGCCTTAATTAAATCTGGATAAAAAACAATATTGTCTTCCACAGGAGCCAAGTTAATATAAACTGCGTTGTCACTTTTTGCACTCCAAACACTTTCCATATTTTCAATGCCCAATTTTTTTGCAAAAGCCTTGGCTACTTCTATTGCTTTTTTTACGTCGTCTTGTGCATAGTCTTCATTTTCCTCAACGTCATCGGTGGTTACCTTGTCGGAAGTAGATTCTTGCACCTTAGACACATAATTGGAACTAAGAGTTAACAAAAATTTACCTTTCTTTGTCACCTGCACATAGTATTTTTGCCCATTTTGCTCCAAAACGAAGTCAAAAGTTTCAAATCTTCCTTTTGTTTCTCCCAAATATGTTAAGTTTTCTTCACTACTAAAAATCTCTTTTACAAACTCTTGTGCTTCATCGCTTGTGATTTCGAAATCTTTTAAGCCTTTAATCGTCTTGTTAATTGTGCTATCAGAAAACGGGCCGTCATATATTAGGCTTGGGAAGGCAATGGTATCAGATAGAATGTTTTTAAAACTTTCGGAAAAATCACCAATTTCCGTATCAGAGCCTAAATTTTCGGAAATTCTATATCCCTGCATAACCTTATCTATTATTTTGTTTAATTCTATTTTTATATTGTTAATATATTCATAAATTTGCTCTATTGTAGACAAATCATTATCACTTATTTTAGCATCGTTATAGTTAATAAGTGATGTACAATAACCATTTAGTTTGTTCATAAATTTAGATGTTTCAAATACCATATCAGAGTTTATAGGAAGTAAACTAATGCTATTTTCGGCTTCGCCTGTTTGTTGCTTTATATTAGATAAAATGCGTTGCTGAGATGTCGCGTCATTACTTACCAAAAGTTTACTAACTTCAACTTCCATATTGTTTACATTATTAACTAACTCGTATAATGACCTTTGGTACATACTTTCCAAATTGGCAGAAGTAGATGTTAAATTTTGCCTTGTAGCAAAAAGTGTCAAACCTAAAACTAACACGAAACAACTTAGAATTGATACGGTTATAATAAATGCCTTTTTCATTATTTTTTCACCCCTTTTATAATGCGAACACGTGGTCGCCAATAGTTACCACAGTTTGCCTAGAATATATCCAACTACTAGTTGCTGTGGCTGGATTATAGTAAAACAAGCAACCGTACGTTGGGTCCCAACCATTCATAGCATCTCTTGCCGCGTTATATGCAGTTTCGTCCGGTTCTAAGTTAATTTGCCCATCAATAACCGCGGTAAAAGCATACGGCTGATAAATTACTCCCGCTATGGTATTTGGAAATTCTGGGCTTTTTACCCTGTTTAAAATAACCGCGGCAACCGCCACCTGTCCTACATAAGGTTCTCCTCTTGCTTCCGCATAGACACACTTTGCAAGCAGATATAAGTCACTAGAAGACTGACTACTACCATTAAGCCCTAGTGCCTTTGCCGTGTTTTTGCCAACAATACCATCTACTGTAAGCCCGTAATCTCGCTGAAAATTTCTAACAGCGGTAATGCTTTTACTACCAAAAATACCATCAACACTGCCCGTATAATAACCCAAATTCTTTAACTTTTTTTGAATTTCTGTTACCGAATAATTTCCGCTACTGCCAGTGTTTAGACCCAATGCGGTCAATGTTTTGCTCCCCACTATACCGTCTACCGAAAGACCATAATCCCTTTGGAATTTTTTTATAGCACTAACACTTTGGTTCCCCAAAATTCCGTCTATGTTGCCATAATAGTAGCCTAATTCCTTTAATTTCTGTTGGATTTTTTTATTTTCGGACGAAGTTGCCACATACATAGCGACAGGGGTTTCCTTAGGTAAAATAAAATTAGTTACCGCAAAGGACACCCCTACAATAAATAGCAAACACAAACTTAAAACAATTAAATACCTTTTCATTTATCCTCCAAAAAATCTTTTAATTATTTCAAGTATTCTGCTTTTATAAACATAAGATGAGTTGGAATTTAAAAAACACAACGGCGGGTAAACCACGCACCACCAGTTGTCACCCTTTGCTTCCCCCAGTTCCAAAATTAACGCATCATAATAACCGCTATCTAGGGTCACGTTTTCGTAACTTCTAACCGGGAAATACTCGTTTCTTATGCTAGCAGAACTCTTGTAATCAAAATTATTTTGTGCAAGAATTTTGTTTGCTATACTCTCTATATTATATAAATTTTGGTTAATTGCCCTAATAAAGTCGTCTTTTGTGTGACAATTAGATATTATTGGGGTAAGAAAATCAACCACGTGGTCTTTTATTTTATATTTCACCGCTTGGTCAATTTCTAAATTACTGTTGGCTCTTATATGTATTCTAAGGTACTCAGTATGATATGTATTGCTATTAAAAACTCCTACTAAAATTACTACAACTGCCACCACTAATAACAAAAAAATGGTAAAAAATCTTTTCATAGTTTTCCCCTTAAAAACTTATTTACTAAAAAGATTATTTACCATATTTGTCTTTCTATTCTTAAAATTTTTATAGCCTACGTTAATTTGTTACCCTTCTAAAAGCAACAATTTTGTCACCAGATTTTATAGGCAATGTTAAGTCTTTGTTTTGCCCCATAATATCGCTAATTTTTACATTTAATTTTTTTGCAATATCCCACAAAGTTTCGTTTTCCTTGGCGATATAAATTTCCATTGCGTAATCCTTTTCCTCCTTACTTTCCCCAAGAGTTATATCATTTGTTAAATAGGAAATTTGAGGTTTTACCACGTTATAATTGATTTTTAACTCTATTAAAAATTCTAATTCTCTGCCGTGCCTACTTTTTACATTTATATCGCCAAAGGATATATTAATCCCCACTTTATCATCACTTGTAACATTTCCCGCCCCGAAAGTAAGAGAATATGGTATATCGATATTAGAGCAATCAATTATTCTCTCCCCATCTTCGTTTTCGTAGTAATAAATAACGCAAACAGATGCGATGCCGTCTATTAAAACTTCCCCGTCTTTAACTATTTGACTTACTACTCTAATGTTTTTTGGGACTACTGCTAACACCTTTTCTATTGGATTTAAACTTTCGTCCAAAGAATAGTTTGTTAAAATGTTTTCAACCGCACAGGAAACAGGCAAAAATTCGTCCTTTTCACAAGTAGTAGAAGTTAATTTAATTTCGTTTTCAAGGCAATATGCGTCCATTATGCAAGGCAAGGTCTTTTTTTGATAAATACAAGCATCTAATTTTATTGGAACTTCCACGCTAAACCTATCTTCTGATTCGTTTACAACACTTTCACAGGTTATAATTCGGGCTTGAACAATATCTTCCTTATCAATTCCATTTGCTTCAAACTCGTTAGAAAAACTATTATTTATGGTCGTACATTTTAAGTCGCCATCTTCGGTCTTATAAATAACTGTCGAGCAAATTTCGTATGCCACTACAAAATACCCGCTGGACGGCATAACGGACTTTATGCTAGCATTATTAACTACGTACAAAATTTTGTTGAATTTATTGTCTTTTATTAACTCAAAATTAGCAACTGCGTCATAACTTTTGCACAATAGTAGCGAATGATAAGAAAATTCTTCTTCCTTAACAAAGACATTTTCTGGGGATTTTGCCATTGAAAGACTACTATTTATGCAGTTTTCATAAATAGTGAAAATAGTTGTCGATGAAACATCTATATTTTCGACAGTTGCTTCACTAGAACTAACCACAACGTCCAAATTAGAACCGCTACCTATTGACTTGTTTTCATAATTTAACAAATAATCTTGCTTTATGGTGGTGGATACAACTTCGTCATTTTCTAGTTGAAGAATAAAGTTATATTCTATATCTCCACTTATTTTTAAACTGCTATCCAAAGGCTCTTTACTATTTATATTTGTAATGGTATTAACCGCCAGTACCTTTTTGACTTTTAACCCGTCTACTTCGTCTAATAAGGCTGAATTTTTTAACTCAACATCTCCCAACCTTTTTATTGTGGCAATTTGTAAATTTTCTTCGTTTTCCAAAATTTTACCCCCTTAAAAGTTTTTAGCAATAAAAAAAATTGCTTCACTCATTTGTTATATGAATATAAAGCAATTTCAACTTTTATGATAAAATTTTTTAATTTACCTAACAGATATTTTTACATCTCCACACAAAACTTCCGAATAAGAACAAGTTAAGTTTTTAAGCAACTTATCGTTTAAAATTTTTACGGTAAAAACCGATTGATAAATATTTTCTATAACGCCTTCGTAACTATCAATTTTTTTACGACCGCGATTAATGGTAATATCTATACCTTTACCCTTTATTTCTCTAATTTTGTTTTTAATTTTACTTAAATCTAGAATATTTCGTTGCATAAAATTATCTCCTAAAAATTTATTTACAAAATAACTAATTTTATACAACAATATTATACAAATTAAAAACTACTTGTCGTCATCATCAAAGTCGTCATCAAAATCTTCATCATCATCAAAGTCGTCATCGTCCATTTTTTCCAAATCATCGTCATCAATGTCGTCAGAATTGTCAATGTTAATATCTATATCATCGTCATCACTAATGCCAGCATCGTCTATATCAGACAAAGTTGGCATATCGTCATCGTCGTCCTTTTCGACATAGTCGCCATCGTCATCTACTTCGGAATACGAATTCCAAATAGAACCGTCCTTATCATCATCGTTATAAGATGCTTCCTTTTCCCTACGGCAAGACACGCACATATCTTCGTCTGGGCTAATGTAGTTGGTTTTACATACTGGGCATAGTTCCAAATCCAAATTCTCGTCAATACCCTGGCTACCCAAAGCCTTCATCTCCATTTTGCAAACATTGCAATATTTATCCTTTTTTAAAATGTAGTTAAGTTCGCACCTTGGGCATCTAATGTAAGTTTGATTTTTCATAATCTCTCCATTTATTTTATCTTGTTAAGTTTTTTTATTTTAATTCAAAAACTCAACTTGCGACTTTGCGATAATTAGTAGGTAAATTAACCATACTGATTATACAGCAATTTATTATCATATTTTTTTATATAACACAAGCATTTTTTTATATTTTTTAATTTTTTTCTACACTTTTTATTTTTAGTTTTTTTTGTTTAAACTTTAACAAAATATTTACTTAAAAATTGTTCGTTTTTTTAAGTTTTTGTATGTTTTGATTTAAAAATATAAAAGCATACTCTTGTGCAATAATATGATATAGATAAAACAAAGGTTAAACTATTTTAAATCGGTTTAAAAAAATCTATCACGAAGCCCCTTCAAAAAGCATTTTATCAGTAATAAGAGCAATAAACTCGCCATTAGTTGGCTTATCATTAGGGGTATAAATATTTACACCAAACAACTGATTTATATTGTCAATCTTTCCCCTATTCCAAGCAACTTCTATTGCGTGTCTGATGGCTCTTTCTACCTTGCTAGCGCTGGTGGAAAATCTTTTGGCTATACTTGGATACAATTCTCCCGTGATAGAGTTTATTATCTCAGGCTCGGTCATAGTAATTTTAATTGCTTCTCTTAAAAATTGATAGCCCTTTATATGCGCAGGTATACCAATAGTTAAAAAGATGTTGCTTAACTTTTCTTCAATTTCCTTGTCGTGCTTTGCACTTTCGTCAATCAACTTACGAGTAGACAAATTATCCTTAATAACCGCCCTTGCTCTTTTTACCACAAGGTCTAAAATTGCAGGCTTTAACATATAGTACGAAATCCCAAGGTCAAAGGCCTTTTGTATAAAGCCATCACTCTTTAACGCAGAAATCACTAAGAATTTACACTTTACGTTTTCCCTTTTTAATCTTTCCAACAGTTCAAAACCATCATACGAGCCTAAAACGATATCCATCACGACAAGGTCTGGCTTGTTTTCGCAAATTAACTTGTAGCCATCTTCCGCGTCGCTGGAACTCGCCACCACCTCAAAATCATCTGTTTCGTTTAATGCTTGTTGATAATTTTCTCTATCCAGTAAACTACCATCTAAAATCACAATCTTGTACTTTGACATATTCTATCTCCTTTTCTTTTTTTTTACCAAAAAAATAATATCACAAAACATATATAAAAGGAAAGTGATTTTTGAATATTTTTGTAAAAAAATAATTATTTTTGTAAAAAATACCTAAAAATCAAAAAACTTTTTGTTTTTTTCTAACTTTTTTTGTTTTATGAACAATAAATTATACCAAAAATTTTCTAAAATTGGTCTTTATTTTTTAAGTTATACATAGTTTTTGTTATTTTATCCTTTTACTCAATATGACGTTATCACCTTTTTTTATTAATTGATGCTTAAATAGCCATATCACCACACAATTATTACAACTTTTGGGACACGTTGTGCCCCCTTTTTAACAATGTCTTATTAATAATCTTAATTAGATAAAAATATTTTATTTTATTTTTTTAAATAAACACTTGACAGTTGAATGAATATTCAACTATGATATAAATATAATTGAACGTTTGTTCAACTGTCTAATTAATTTTATAAATATTTAAAAAGGGGTAAAAATGAATAAAGTTAAAACTTTATGCGACTGTGATATAATTCACAAAGATAAGGTTAAAGCAACCCAAAGCAAAATGCTAGATGCGGAAAGCGCTTTATTAATTGCTGATTTTTATAAAGCACTTAGTGATAGCACTAGAATCAAGATGATTGATGCCTTATTTTGCGGAGAACTTTGTGTTTGCGACCTATCCTATCTAATTAATATGACAAAATCAGCCACATCTCATCAGTTGCGTTACCTAAAAGATATGAATTTGGTAAAAAGTCGCCGGCAAGGAAAAGAAGTTTTTTACTCTTTGGCAGATGAACACGTAAAAAAGGTGTTTGCTATCAGTGTGGAACACATAAAGGAGAAAATCTATGAATAATAGTGTTGGAATAGAAGGTCTTAATTGCCCTAATTGTGCAAAGGCTCTTGAAGGCGAACTTGCAAAAATTGACGGGGTAAAAAATTTAAAAATTGATTTTATTCATTCTAAAATAACCTTTGAGAGTGAGAATTTTCAAGACAGTGTTAACAAAATTATTGAGATTACAAAAAAAGTAGAGCCAAATGCAACGATTATTGTTGAACATAATAAAAAGAAATTTAATAAAAATTTAATTATTGATATTATTACTTTAATAATTGGTGCAGGAATTGGTTGTTGCGCTCTTTTTGTGCCACTTCCAATATGGGCTTTTTGGGTGCTATTTGTTTTAAGTGCCTTAATTTTAGGTTATAAAACATATTATAAGGCAATTATTTTGCTTTTTAAGGGTATTATTAACGAAAATTTGCTCCTTACCATCTCAGTTGTTGGGGCTTCATCAATTGGCCAAAATATGGAAGGTCTTATGGTTATTTTCCTTTATTCAATCGGGAAAATCTTTGAAGGGCTGGCGATTGATAAATCCCGCAAATCTATTGAAAATCTTACTAATTTACAACCAGAATATGCAACAATTATTGTTGACGGCAAAGAAGAAAAAGTTAAGCCTGAACAAGTAACATTAGGGTCGACAATAGTTGTAAAACCCGGGGAGCGAGTTGCCCTTGATGGTATTGTTATGGAAGGAAAAGCCTCTTTGAACACACAAAGTTTAACCGGAGAAAGTCGACCTGCAATTATTCAAAAGGGTGATAAAATTTTATCCGGGACAATTGTGCTTGACAGTGTGCTTTCCATTAAAACAACAAGTGTTTATGAAAATTCAACCATCAGCAAAATTATGAATTTAATTGAAAATGCTACCGAAAAAAAGTCAAAGACGGAAACTCTTATTTCAAAAATTACAAGATGGTATACCCTAGGGGTAATTATTATTGCTTTTGTTGTTTTTGGTATTGTGTGGCTTGTTGAAAACAATTTTAATACGGCGCTTTATCGAGGGCTTATCTTTTTGGTTGTTTCTTGCCCTTGCGCTTTTGCGATATCTGTTCCTCTCAGTTATTTTTCTGGGCTTGGCAATGCTTCTAGACAGGGTATTTTAATTAAAGGTTCTAATTATCTTGATGCTTGCGCTAAAATAGATACAGTTGCCTTTGATAAAACGGGGACACTTACGACTGGAATTTTTAGTGTAAATAAAATTATTTCTTTTGATAAAAACAAAACAGAAGAAGATATAATCTATCTTGCAAGTTTAGGCGAGCAACACAGTCTGCACCCATTAGCAAAGTCAATACTTGCACTTAACAAACAAAAACTAAAAAAAGTTCAAAATGTTAAAGAAATCCCGGGTGAAGGAATTCAGTTTGAGTTTCAAGAAAAAAAATATTTTGTTGGTCGCAGAAATAATAACGTTAAAAACACTATGGTGGAACTGTTTGAAAATGACGTCAAAATTGGCGAAATTATTTTAAATGATACCATCAAAGAAAATTCCTTTGAAGCGTGTAATTCGCTGAAAAATATGAACATAGAAACGATTATGCTTTCTGGGGATAGTAAAGAAATAGCAAATAATGTGGGGACGCAAGTTGGTGTGCAAAAAATTATGGCAGAACTTTTGCCACAGGATAAATATCAATTTATTGAAAATTATAAAGAGAAAAATCCTAAAAAAATTATAGGATATGTTGGCGATGGTTTGAACGATGCCCCTTCTTTGATGCTTGCTGACGTTGGGATTAGTATGGGCATTAACGGAAGCCCAGCAAGTATTGAAGCATCAGATATTGTGCTTGTTGATGATAACCCAAACAAAGTAGCACAAGCAGTCAAAATATCAAAAAAGACACGTAAAATTGTTTGGGAAAACATTATAATCTCTGCGGGAATTAAAGTCACCTTCTTGTTGCTTGGTACTCTTGGAATTACGGGTATGCCCCTTGCTGTGTTCGCCGATGTTGGTGTAACATTACTTGCTGTTTTAAACAGTATGAGAGCACTCTATTACAATCCACAAAAATCAAAGTAGATAAAATTAAAAACACTGTTTACAAATATCCAGTAAGATTATAACGAATCAATATTAAAAAGAGAGCGATGCAAGAGTTTGTCTTCTAAGTTTCAAAGGAGCAATCTCTTGTATTTTTTATACTAATTTAGAAACAACCATATTTTTTATTAACTAATCTATATTAATAATTTATTTATCTTATTTAAGCATTTACAAATAAACAATAGTCGCAAATATTAATCTGTTTCAAAGACGCAATAAACCACTTTGCTTATTTCAATTTCTTTTGGGGTAAAACTTTCGGCAATGGCATTGGCTCTCATTAGTCTAATATCTTCATTATGAATTGGCACAAGGCTGATTTTTTTGCACTTATTTATTATTTTTCCGTCTGCTCTTGCCAAAATTTCCGCCTTAATTTTTGCGTTTTTAAAGGCTTCGGCATAAAGAGTTTCATCTCTTGTTGGGTCTTCCCTTAATAAATAGGATAGGGTATAACTAGGCGAATTTTTTAACCTTGACAATGCGCTTACAATTTGTAAAAACTTTTCGGAATTAAAATCAAATATCACTTCAAAACTCTCACTATAAATAAAACCAGTAAGGACATATCTCTTGGTCTTTTCGTCATACTGTTTGTCTTCCCTAACAAAAAAATTAGACGTCTTTATATCCTGTTTGGCAAAATTTCCCGCTTGCGTTAATGTAGTAATAAATTCCACCCTATCGGCACTGCCCTTTTGCAATGCTTCACGCGAAGTTTCTCCCTTAACTTCTAACACAAAGTTTATTTTCATTAAGTTTGGCATAAGTTTTACACTTTTTTCACCAGTAACAATTATTTTCATAGATAAACTCTCCTTTTAACTTTCATAATTATTAACCTATAAATTGCGCTAACATTATACAATAAAAACTGCTTTTTTAAAACTAAAAATAGAAAACTATGATAAGCATTAAAAATTAATAAATGCCTTTACTAAAATAAAAACTTAAATGGCAAAAAAATTAATTTTTTAAATCGAAATGCAGATTTAAGATAAATTTTAAAACTGTACAAAATTATTTTGAAAAAAATAAAAAATAAAGTAATATATAATTTATAAGGGAAAGGATATGAATTTAATTGTTTTTATCGATAGAGAACAAAATCTTTTAAGTCCGTTTATGATTAAAGACTTTAAACAAAGTTTGGAATACCTTAATAAAGTTGTCGAAAACAACACGGTGATTTTTGACGAAAAAAGTGCAAGACTAGACAACCTTTTAAAATCCTGCAAAAAAATTTACTTTGACACAACTAAAATTGACCTTGAAATCCCGGAATTTGTTAGACCTGTAAAGACTGATAAAGATTACGTGTCTACCACTGGCGATATGTTTAATGAGATTGGATTTTTAGATAATGATAGGGTTTTTCTATTTGGGCAAGAATTTTACAACACTATGCTAAAATACTCTACCCTAATTTACGTTGTGCGCTTTAATGTGCTAAATCTAAATAGCAACCTTCAAAAATACCCCGACTTATTATATGATGAAAACTTTGAACTACTTTCGGGCGGAATTCCCTACTTTAATGATAATGAGCAACTAAATTTTTCGGTGTACAGAAACAAAGACCCTAAAAAATATGTTAGAGAAAAAAAGGCTAAGGTTGAACTAAACAATCAAGCCATAAACTAAAAATAACATAACTTTTAATTTTTAAAAAATTCTAATATGTAAAATAAAAGGAGATAGCACAAAAAAACTGCTATTCCCTTTTTTATTAAAACTAAGTTTTTACCTTTTAGACTACCCGTTAGTAAAATTTTATCTTTTACCCGTTAGACCTAAGAGCAACTACTGGGTCTTTTTTGCTGGCAATCCTAGACGGGAATAATCCCGCTATTAGTGTTAAAACTACTGAAATTAATATTAAAACAAAAGCGCCTACCACTGGCAATTTTGCCATACCCAAAATACCGGTGTATTTAAACAAAATTAGATTGATTGGTATATTTAAAAGTAGAGAAATCAGTATCCCAAAGACCCCACTGCTTAAACCTATAATAAAACTTTCGGCAGTAAAAACTCTGCTCACATCTCTTTTTGAAGCCCCAACACTCCTTAAAACCCCGATTTCCTTTGTCCTTTCTAGCACAGAAATATATGTTATAATTCCTATCATAATGGAACTAACGACCAAAGATACCCCAACAAATGCTATCAAAACATAGGTGATTGCCGAAATAATTGTGGAAATTGTACTCATCATACTACCAACTGTGTCTGAATAACTTATTATGTTTTCTTGTTTATCTTGGGACAGCATAAGGCTATTGTAGGTTTCTATTATCTCGTTAATTTTTCCCTTAGACTCGAAATCTTTTGGATAAATTTTAATTGACGTTGGGTTAGTCTTGTCTATATAGCCTAATTTTAAAAGTGCAGAAGTGAAGGTATTTTCGCCAACAAATTCGGTATTAGTCGTAACGTCTATAAGCGGACTTTCTAGTTGTAATTTCATTAAGTCGCTACTCATAGTATAGTCTATAACTAGTTGCGTCAAAGCACTAGTATAGCCCACATTGGTAGAAATACTGTGCGCACTAGCATCTTCCTTTTCCCTAATAATACCTGCTACGGTCACGTCAATGGTCTTTGCAGGGTCGTTATAAATTTTTTGCAGTTCACTAACATACTTTGCATAATCTTCATTTGTGCCAGTTTTTAGATAATCGCGGATATCCTTATAAGTATTTGTGTCTTCATTGTGCACAAAGTACGATATTGTGGGTATAATTTTAAATTCCATATTTAAAATTTCTTCATAAGTAAATTTTGTGTCGGTAGGCTCGGCATCTACTCCCCTAACATAATTATCTAAAAGGGTGAACAAATAGTCCTGATTCAATAATCCCAAAGCGTACAACGTATAGTCTGAAATTTGGTAATTTTTATCCACCACAATCATAATTTCATTGGCATTGGTTGCCCAATGACTATTTTCGCCCACCAATTCATACTGCTCGTTTAAAAGTTCGCTATTATCTAACATTTCTGACCAAAAACTACTAGCCAAAAGCCCCATTTGCCCTTTTTCTATATCTCCTATGAGCATACTAGTTAATATATCGTACTTTATTTTTGCTGGATTGCCTTCATCTAAAACATCTGGGTTAGAAAGTGGATAACTACTGATTATTCTATAAAAATTTTCTGCACTATTTACGGGCAAAATTTCTCCGTCATTTTGCGGGCTTTTAGAATATGCGCCCATAGTCAAACCATAATCGTACTGCACTGCATTTGAATATTTTTCTAATTCATTTTTTGCATCAGTATCCAGGTATTTTTTAAAATCCTTTAAATTGTTTGTCGCGGTAGAAGAATTAAATTTTAAAAGCATTTCGGTTAATTCGTTTTTTGTGTGAACAGAGCCATCTTCCGTAACCACCAAATCGTCATCATCAGACATAAATATTTGCATTATACCCTGCACGTCATAACTTAATTGGTTTATCGTAACGGGATAGGTAGACAAAGTATCCTGTTGCATTCTGTCTATGTACATAGAAAACCCGCTAGAAATTGATAAAATTAGCGCAATCCCTATTATGCCAATACTACCTGCAAAAGTCACTAAAAACGTCCTTGCCTTTTTAGTCAAAAGGTTTTTTAAACTTAGCATAAAGGCGGTAAAAAAGGACATTCTCTTTTTCTTATTCTTCTTTTTAAGTTCACTTTTAGTTAAATTTTGGTCGTCTGACACACTAAGCAAAGGCTTTTCGTCTTTTTCTAAACTGGAATCAAAAGGATTGCTATCGCTTACCACTTGCCCGTCTAACAACTTTACAATCCTGCTAGAATACTTATTTGCTAGGTCTGGATTGTGCGTAACCATAATTATTAGTTTGTCTTTTGAAATATCCTTTAATATCTCCATAATTTGCAAACTAGACTCGCTGTCCAAAGCCCCAGTGGGCTCGTCTGCTAAGATAATTTCAGGGTCATTTACTAATGCTCTTGCTATTGCCACCCTTTGCATTTGCCCGCCGGAAAGTTGATTAGGTCTGTTTTTTAACTTATCCCCCAAGCCCACTTTTTTAAGTACATTTATTGCTCGTTTTCGTCTTTCTTCCTTGCTGACACCTGATAAAGTTAGAGCAAGTTCCACATTTTCTAGCACTGTTTGATGCGGAATTAAATTGTAACTTTGAAACACAAAGCCTATGGAATGGTTTCTATATGTATCCCAGTCTTTATCCTTGTACTCCTTAGTTGATTTGCCATTTATTATTAAATCGCCCGTAGTGTACTTATCAAGTCCACCTATTATATTAAGGAGTGTAGTCTTACCGCAACCGCTAGGTCCCAAAATTGATACGAATTCGCTTTTTCTAAAATCCAAACTTACACCACGCAATGCGTGAGTTTGCAAGTCCCCCATTTTATAAATTTTCTCTATATTTAATAACTTTAACATCGATAATCTTCTCCACTATTTACTGACTCTTTATTAAAAAAAAGAGAAAAAAGCAAATTTTCCCCTTTTTTAATTTTTAGTTTCTAGATAAATACTACTCTTGTTTTACACCTATATACCTACAAATGTAGTTGCCCGTTTCTTCGTCTAAATAAGCATAATTTGTGTTAATCATATACATATTGAGATATGGCTTGCCGTCGCCTGTTCCCTGATAGTAAACATATATTCTATCTTGGTCAAAGTCAAGCATATCATTACCATTTACATCACTACTAAATTCCTGCGCAATAACAGAAGAACTTGCGTCCGTTATAGTATAACTATTAGTAACGGTACTTATGTCAAAATTTAGCACACATTTGTATAAACTGGTATCATCTGCAATCTGATAGTAAAACTCGTTGCCTTGGGTGGCAAGCAAGGTAATACTTTTTGTGCTGTCTTCTATATCCAAATTTAAAGGTTTTAATTCGCTACCATTGTAATAATTAAGTGAATAATTTGCGCCGTCATAAAACACCCCTACAATGCCCCTATCCAAATTACCACCTACACTGCCGTCTATAACCAAGTAATCACTTAAATAAACCCCACTATCGCCAGATACAACTGGTAAATCTGTATAAACTTTTGGGTTTTGGGAATTTATGTTAGTCTTATCAAACGACTTTAAAACCCCGCCGACAGTAAAGTAAACCCTACCGTCTTTAACGCAATTTACTAAAATTTCATCTGCCGACCTGTAAAGTTGGCTTTCACTACCGCCTGACAATGCGCGTCTGCAAAGGACGTAATCACCTTCCTGCCCTGCGCTTGTGGTTAACCTTTTGGTATAATAAACATATTTGTTAAAGTCATTAATAGAATTACCTATTATAATGTTATTTTGTTCATAAACTTTAAAGGAAGTAATTGCGTCTAAATTTATTGTTTCTTGCTTATTTCCGCCCTGAACCTTAACAGTCACTAATTTGTCATTGGTATCTAGTGCTACGATATATACACTGCCGTCTATTTCTACTAAATCAAAACTAGCATCTGCCCCATAACTAGATATTTTGTACAACTCCTCGTGCCCGGTACCGTTGAGTTTTACTCTGTCTATTCTAACTAGACCTTTTGTTTCGCTACCGCTAGAAACAGGCTGAGTATATGGAGTAGCATAATACAAATAGTCCCCAAAAATATAAATGTTAGAATAGGCAAAACCACCAACGTTGTAGGTTAGAAGTTCTGCTCCTTCACGATTGCCGTCTTCGTTTAAATCCACACCGCCAACATTATTTAACTTTGCCCGATAAATACCATAAATTTTTTGCGGGCTTTTATCGTCATACTTGTTGTCGTTTATCCCAAGAGAATTGTAATCAATAAAGGCATTTGCAAAATAAATATACTCTCCCTTAACAACAGCCGACCCACCATTACCATATATAGTGTCATTTGCATCAGGGCCACCGCTTAAAGTGATAGCATTACAGGCAAATAACATTATTGAAAACACGAGTAAAAATGATAATAAAAAAAACGATTTCTTTTTCAATGTAAAATAACCTCACTTAAACGAGAAAATACTATCAAAATTTTACCCATTTGTCAATTAGATTAAACACAAAATACGTATTAAATTAACTGGATACTTTTTATTGATAAAACAAAATTAAATCTTTTAATCGGTTTTTAAAGTTTTGCAAGTTTTAAACTTTTTTCAAAACAAAAATTTAAGGCAAAAGTCACAAAATACCATTGGTTATTTTTATTTGGCATTTTTAGTTTTTAACAGGTATTTATTATCTTTGTACTACAAAAATGTTTTTTTTACTCAAACTAAATTTTTTACCCAAATAAATCGGTTTTTAAAGTTTCGCCCGTGGTCGCGTCTTGGCAAACTATAAAAAAGCCTTGCGAATCTACGTTTTCGCTGTCTAGTGGCAACCAACCTGCATAGTCTTTAATGTCGTCTGGCGGAGTTTGTGGGTCTTTTGATGGTACCCCATAGCAAATGTACAAGACTCCCCCGTCTTCCCTATAAATAAGCCCCAAAACGTAAAAGTTGTTACTTTCGTCATAGACAACTTTTATCCATTTGGAATTTGGGATAATACTAGATAAAGTATCAAAACTGTCGTATTTATCAAACATTGCGTCCATTTGTGATTTAATTTGTTCATAAAATGTGGGATTATCGCCCTTGATGCTATCTTTACTCTCTAAATCTTTTGAGTCTAAATTGCCACTATCCGTATCGCAAATACTGCTATTGTCTAGATTACTACTAAAATCACCGCCTACGTCGTAATTGCTTGTGGTTAAAATTTGGTTTTTTTGGCTTTGTTTAGAATTGTCGCAAGGCTGTTTTATAGATTTTCCATCACTGTAAAAGGCTTCACGATATTTACACTTACTGCACGCGTCAAAATATTCCGAATGTAAATCGTCTTCTAAATTTTTATCTATTAAATCTTCTATCTCCTGCTGGGAAGAAATTTCGTATAAATTTATGTCTTGCTTTGCGGGTAAAAAAGCACTTTCTATCTTTTGATTTTCGGAAAAAGAATTTTTACTTTCACACAAAACGACATCGGGATAAAGCGGATTAGTAACATCTACCACCGCACAAGAAAAGGGCTTATCAAAATTAATACTTTCGCTATTTTTAAACGCACACTTGCTATCACTAATGGTGATTGGGATTTTATGAACCTTATTATCTTGTCTTATCCCGAGTGCGAGTTTGTGATTTTTTAATTTAAAGTTAAAAAACGAAATGTCGCCACCCCTGTCTTTTAAATTTAAAATAGCCTTAAAATTATTGTCACTTTTGCTATTTAAAATTAAGGTACCACTTTCCACAAAAAAATCTCCTTTAAAATAAGTTTTTATTTGTAATTTTTTACATTTTTTTATAATTTTATCACCCAAATTTTTGCAAACTTTGGCATAAAAAAAAGAAACATATATCCTTTTGTAATATATGTTTTTGTAAAATTTTTGTTTAATTTTTATACGACTTTTTTAAATTTTTTACTTATTTTTTACTTATTTTTTTACTATTTTTTGCTTATTTTTTGCTGTTTTTTTGCTGTTTTTTGCCCAATTTTTACTTAATTTTTAGCATTTTTTCAATCATTTTTAGTCGATTTTTAATTGATTTTAGTCGGTTTTTAATTGATTTTAGTCGGTTT
>CALWKG010000009.1 GCA_944381205.1 uncultured Clostridia bacterium | reverse complement strand
AATTAAATTTTAAAACTTGTTTTTGGTTGTTTTTTTTTTTTTTTTTTTATAACATAAAATTATTAGAAGTTAGGGGTTTTTATGAAGGTTAATGATAAAGTTGTAAAGTTGTGTAAAATAATAAATGATATTAAGGCAGAAGATATTGTAGTTTGTAACACTACAAGACTTAAAAATGTGGTTGATTTTCATATAATTTGTACCGCAACTAGCACTGCACATGTGCGCGGAATAGCCGATTTTGTGGAAGAAAAATCAAAAGAAGATGACGAACTTAAAGATTATTTTAGGGAAGGCTACGAGCAAAGCGAGTGGGTTGTTTTCGACTTTGATGATGTTTTTTTGCATATATTTACCAAAGACGTTCGCGAAAGATACTCTTTGCAAAAGATGTTATTAGACGGGGCAAATATATATAGTTATAAGCATTTGTTGCAACATTTAAAAAAGCAGGAAGACCTAAAAATTAAATTAGAACAAAAAGAGCAAAAAAAGGTCAAAAGTAAAGAAAAAAAAGTTGTAAATCAACAAAAAAATAAAAAATTAAAGGGCGAAAAGTAAATGGAGTTGGTAAAGTTTTTTCAGCAAATATCGACCCCACTGTTAAGTACTTTTGCGGTGGTTTTTGACTTTTTAAGCAGTCTTACTTTTATGAGTATTATTTTGGCTGTTGTTTTTTTGTTTATAGATAAAAAAGATGCTTTTAGATTAGGAGTGATGTATAGTGGTTCTTTTGTTGTAGGAGGATTGGTTTTAAAAAATGTCTTTATGCGCCCTAGGCCTTTTGATGTTGATACTACAATTCTCGCCAGTCGTAATTTTTATTCTTATGGCTCTTTGCCAAGTGTGGATTCAATAAATGTGTTTGGCACAAGCAGTTATTTGTCTACTAGGGTCAAAAAATCTAAATGGGGTGTAGTTTCTATTATATTTTTGGGTTTTATTACAGTCCTTGCGGGAATATCAAAAGTTTATCTTGCAAAAAACTATTTATTTGACGTTTTATTGGGGTTTATCATAGGTTTTTTGTTTTTTTTGGTAGCATTTAAGCTATTAAGAATAAAAGAAACTCATTATAAATGGTATTTGTTTTTGATAATTATCCCAATAGCAATGATTTTTGTGTATATAAATGAATGGGGTAGTTTTTTGGGACATCAAAAGATATTTGAGTTTAGTGGTTTTATATCGTCATTTTTGTTGTGCTTTTTTTTAGAGCATAAGTTTATAAAATTTGAGATAAAAAACAACCTATTTTTTGTAATTTTTAAGTTTTGTGTTAGTGTGTTTGTTTTGATAGGGTACTATATTTTGTTTGATTTGCTTTTTAATAATGCCATGATTGTTTGCTTTTTAAAGTATTTTTTTGCAAATGTAATTATTTTTTTACTATTGCCAGCACTGTTTAAGTATTGCCAAAAATATTTTTATGTATTTTCAAACACTGTCAATAAAGACAGGGTAAAATCGTCTTCTATATCTGTTAGTGAAAAGGCAACTAGCAAGATAGCGGGTATCTTGAAATCTCAAATTTTACCGGGAGATGTGGTTGTTTTAAGCGGAGATTTGGGCGCGGGTAAAACTGTTATTGTTAGAGAAATTTTAACTTTGTTTGGGGTAAAAAACAAAATCACCAGTCCAACTTTTACAATTTTAAACGAATATAGTTCAAATCTTGGTCATTTTTATCACTTTGATATGTATAGGCTAAACGACGAGTCCGAAGCAGAAAACTTAGGGGTAGAAGAAATAATAAACGATAAGGATTCAATAAAATTTATAGAATGGGCGGATAAAATACCAAACTATTTGCCAAGCCACTACAAAAAAATTACCATTGTAAAACTTGGCAAAAAATTTAGAAATATTATTTTAGAGGAAATTTAATATGAATTTAATTGTAGACACGAGTTCCAATTATTTGCATTTAATCTTAGAAGATAAGGGCAAAATAATACAAAGCGAGCAAGGGGCAACACACGAGAAATTTCAGGAGTTTTTATTACCACGATTGGATAAAATGCTAACTGATGCCAAAGTTAAGTTGGAAAACATAGGGGAATATTCTGTGGTAGTTGGCCCCGGTTCTTTTACTGGTATAAGGGTGGGGGTTACAATGGCAAAGGCTTTTTTAAGTGTTTTTAAAGACAAAAAAGTAATACAAATAAATTTGTTAGAGTTACTAATCTTAAAATTAAAATCAGTTTGCAAAGGTGACTTTTTAGTTTTAATAGAGTGTACAAAATCTAAATTTTATGCAGGGATTTATAAGAATCAAAATATAAGTTACGAAATTTTAATTAAAGAGCAACTAGAAGATATAAAAGGTGAGTTTGAAAATATTTTTTGCTATGAAAATTTATTAGTTGATGGGGCAAAAAAAGTAGAACTAACTGACCAAGACTATATAAATTATGTTTCACTTAAACGTAAAAGCAAAAGTTATGTTAGTGCTAGTGAGATAGAACCTATATATATGGCTTTAAGTCAGGCAGAGGAGGAACTACTCAAACGTGAAAATAAGACGGGTAAAAAATAGGGATATAAAAACACTTTTTGAAATTCATAAAAAAGAATTGCCTTTAAATGACCAAATGACAGAAGATTGCTTTTTAGAAGAATTTAATCAAAGTAATAGAATTTACTTCTTAGCCCAAAATGGACAAGATATTGTAGGCTTTATTGGATTATACGAATATGATGACGACTTAAATATAATAAATATAGCAACCACAATAAAAAGACAAGGTATAGGGAGTTTACTTATAAATACTGCTAAACAACTTGCAAGGCAAATGGGTAAAAAAACTTTGTCTCTAGAAGTTGACCAAAACAACAAAAATGCAATAGAATTTTATAAAAAGCAGGGCTTTTTTGTAACAAATATAAGAAAAAATTATTATGTAAATAGTGACGCGTGGGTTATGTTTTGCAATATTTAGAACCTTGCCCATAAGTCACCTTTTTATTATGGAATTTGTTTATAAAGGTACCAGTATTTACTATGAAATTCTTGGGAACAAAAATTTTAAAAAAATTCCCATACTTTTTCTGCACGGCTGGGGTGGTAATAAAGATAGTTTTAAGCCTTTTATAGACAAAATTAAATTTTGCAAAGTAATTGTTTTAGATTTTCCTCCATTTGGCAAGTCAGGAAAACCAAATATCGCTTGGGGAGTGGAAGATTATACGGATATGGTTTTAAGTTTATTAGATAAACTGGGAATTAATAAGGTCAATATAGTTGCCCACTCATTTGGTGGCAGGGTAAGTTTGCAATTGGCTAGTAAGGAAAAGCATTTAGTGAATAAAATGCTTCTTACTGGGTGTGCGGGATTAAAACGCAGGAGCCTTAAAACAAAGATAAAGATTATACAATACAAGGTTTTAAAAAAATTAAGTATACTAGGGCTTGTTAGCCCAAAGGCTCTTTTAAAGTATGGTAGTAATGACTATTTGGGCTTAGATGGAGTTATGAGACAAACATTTAATAATATTGTAAACTACGACCAAACAAAAATTTTGTCAAAAATAACTTGTCCCGTATTACTATTTTGGGGTAAAAAAGATAAAGCAACACCATTTTGCTTTACAAAAATTTTTAAAAAGCATATAAAATATTGTACGGTAATTAAAATTGATAATGGTAGCCATTTTGCGTATTTAGAAAATCCTAAATTATTTTTTCATTTAATATGCTCTTTTTTGGGGTAAAAAATAAGGAGAGTAGATGTCGTTTTTTTCTTATGATAACATAGCATTATATTTAGCAATCGTTTTGTCGGTAATTAACGGCATACTTATGTGCTTTGCGTCTTATAAGTTTTTTCAGATGATTCAATTATCTAATTATAAGATAAGGGGATATTTTAAATGGATTAAGGATACAAAAGGCAACTATGTTATTCGTATGATAGTTTTAAGTTTACTCAGTCTTTTTTGCGTGTTAGTTACTAATGCTTTGTTTGATGTCTACCATAGTGAGGAATTATATTCGTATTTAGGATTAATATTTTATTTTTATTTTACTATCGTTTTTATTACAAATCTCTATCACGCACCACAAAAAACTCCCCTAAAATATACCAAACGTATGACTAGACTTAATATAGCAATGTTTGTGTTTGTGACGGCATTTTCTTTTGTTGCAATAGCCTTTTCTACCGAATACATTAACTTTTTAAAGTTCGGTACTTTGTGCCTTGTCCCGCTATTTATTCCACTTTTTGTACCTTTGGTTCATTTAATACTTATTCCACTTGAAAGTCTGATTATGGCAACTCATCTTCATAATGCCAAGAAAAAGTTAAGTAAAATGCCAAATTTAATAAAAATAGGCATAACAGGTAGTTTTGCTAAAACAAGTACAAAATATATTTTAAATACCATTTTATCAGTAAAATATAAAGTGTGTATGAGCCCGCACAGTTTTAATACATTACCGGGGATTAGCAAAGTTGTAAATAATTATCTTAATTTAGACGACCAAATTTTAATTTGCGAAATGGGTGCTAGGCATAAAGGCGATATAAAAAAATTGTGCGATTTAATAAAACCAAAGTACGCGGTGATAACTGGGGTAGGAACTCAGCATTTAGAAACTTTTAAAACTTATGATAATATTCTTGATACAAAGTTCGAGTTGGTACAAAGTTTACCAACTGACGGCAAAACTTTTTTTAATGGTTTTGATGACGGAGCAAAAACGCTTTTTGATAGGTGTAAATTTGCAAAGCAAATAACTAGCGGAGTAGATGATGTTAAAGACTACGATAAAAGTGGTACAACTTTTGATTTGACTATCGGGGATAAGACATACAAAGATATAAAAACCCTGCTAATTGGAGAACATAATGTTCAAAACATAATGTTATGCGTTCTGGTGGCAAAGGAGTTAGGATTAACAGATAAGGAAATAATAAATGGCATAAAACTATTAAAACCTATTCCACATAGGCTAGAAGTTATTGACACGGGTAAAAATTTAATTTTAGATGATGCTTATAATGCCAGTACCAATGGTACAAGGGAGGCATTAAAGGTATTAAGTAAAATGCCGGGTAAAAAGATAGTTGTGACCCCAGGGCTAGTGGAATTGGGGGAAGAAATGGAAAAGTCTAACATCGAGTTTGGTAGACGAATTGCTAAGGTTGCTGATATAGTGGTCATTGTAAATAAATTAAATTTCGCGTCAATTAAAAAGGGATTAAGTGAAGCAAAATTTAACGAAGATAATATTTATCAGGCGGAAAGTTTAAACTCTGCTAAGATTTTACTAAAAGATTTTTTGCAGGAAGGAGATTCCGTTTTGTTTGAAAATGACCTTCCAGATAATTATACTTAAAAATAATTTTTGACTTTTTTCAGCCGAAAATTCAAATTTTTTTAGCAATTTTTTACTAATAAAACACACTTTTTTAGCAAATTTTTACTAAAAAAATATAGTTTTTTTATCGTTTTTTATTAAAAAAATCATAGTTTTTTGCTGTTTTTTATTAAAAAAAACGTAGTTTTTTTGTTGTTTTTCATTAAAATTTCCACTATTTTTTATTAAAATTTTCACTATTTTTACTTGTTTTTTTACTAAAATAATCGCCTTTTTAATTAAATTTTACTAAAAATTATAGTATTTTTTAACAATTTTGGGTCTATTTTCATATAAAACAAAAGGGGTTTTATATGGAAGATTTGCAAAACATAGCGGTAATTTTTGGGGGCAAAAGTGTAGAACACGACATATCTATCATAACAGGTTTGCAAGTTCTTATGAATTTAGATAGAGAAAAGTACAATGTGGTTGCTGTTTATATGTCAAAGAAAAACAGATTTTATATTGGAAAAGACTTAGAAGATATCGAGTTTTATAAGCAGGATAACTTTGAGCGTCAGTTAAAGGAAGTGGTAATACTTAATGGCGGAATTTTGGCAAGAGTGGGTAAACTGGGGATTAAGAAAATATGTAGGCTAGATTTTGTATTTCTCGCTTTGCACGGTGGAGTTGGTGAAGGTGGTAGTGTGCAGGGTTTACTAGATGTTTTTGGGGTTAAATATTCTAGCCCTGATGTCTTGGGTAGTAGCATTGGGCAAAATAAACATCTTACAAAGTTATTATGTAAATCCCTTGATATAAATACTACAAAATATGTTGTTTTGGATAGCAGTTTAAATATTGAAAAGCGGGTAAAAGATTTAAGATTTCCACTAATTATAAAGCCAAATACTCTTGGTAGCAGTATAGGGTTAAGTGTTGCAAAAGATTTAAAAACTTGTATAGAAAGTGTTGAATTTGCTTTAATGTTTGATAATAAGGTTATAGTCGAAGAAGCCGTTGTAAATAAACGAGAATTTAATATCGCGGTATTACATTCAAAGACTGGATATGAATTGTCTAGCATTGAAGAAGTGACAAATGGCAATTCTTTTTTAAGTTTTGAAGATAAGTATTTAGAATCTGACCCAAAATACATATCGTCAGGACATATTTTAGGGGCAAATATAGATAAAAAATTAAAGTTAGAAATAATAAATAACTCTAAAAAGATTTGTGATTGTTTAGGTTTAGATGGCTGTATTAGAATAGACTATCTTTACGATAATGATAAACTATATCTAAATGAGATTAATACTATACCCGGCTCGTTTGCAAATTATTTGTGGGGCGAAAAAGGGTATAGTTTTTCGCAACTACTTGATAAGGTTAAAGAAGGTATTTGTTGTAAAAACATTAATAATGGAAACAAAATTACCGAATTTTCGTCTAATGTTTTAAAGAATTTTAGTCAGGGCGGTAAGATAGTAAAATAAAGTTCAAAACACTTAAAATAATTGAAAATTTTGTCGTAATGTGTTAACATTTGCCTATGGTAATTAATAGGTTTAATGACAGGATAGAAATTTTATCCAGCGAAGACTTTAATTTACAGCAAACTTTGACGAGTGGGCAGGTTTTTAGTTATAGCGAAATAGACGGTGGTTATTTGGTAGTATCAAGGGATTATTACGCAAAAATATTGGAGCAAAAAGATAAGACTGTTATTTATAGTGAAAATTTAGATTATTTTTTTGATTATTTTGACTTAGGTACAGATTATAGTTTAATTAAAAAAAAATTATGCAAAATGTATTTTGGCTTTGAAAAGTTTTTTAAAAATGGCAACGGGATAAGGCTTTTAAGACAAGACCCATATCAAACTATAATTAGTTTTATTGTGTCACAAAACAACAATATAAAACGAATACATGGCATTTTAGATAAAATCCAAAAAAAATATGGAAAGCGACTATCAGATGGAATATTTGGCTTTCCAGATTTACAGGAATTATCTAAGGTAAGTGCAGAAGAATTTAAGAATTTGGGTTGCGGGTATAGAAGTGAATACTTGGTGCAGGTATTAAAAGATTTAAAAAAGCAAGAATATAACATAGACTTTTTGCGTAAACTTAGTACCAAGTCTTTACGGGAAATGTTAGTAAAATTATATGGTGTTGGGCCTAAGGTGGCTGATTGTATTTTGCTTTTTGGGTTTTATAGAATAGATGCTTTTCCCGTAGATACTTGGATAAAAAAGGCATATTATTTGTTTGACAGTAAGCCTAGGAATGTAAGTCAAATTTCGGACTTTTTAGAGAGTATATTTAAAGATTTATCAGGATATGCCCAGATGTATATTTTTAATTATATGATATCCCAATAAAAGTTTTACAAAATTTTAAATCAATGATAAAATTAAAATCTAATCATAAATAGTTTGTATTTTTATACAATAGGGGAAATAACGTGAAATCTAATATTATCTTAATAGGATTTAGTGAAAATATTACAAAAAATGTAGCAAAAAGATTGTCTTTAAATTTAGAGATGTATTATGCAGATGTAGAAGACCTAATGGAATATTATTTGACAAGTCCGGAAGAAGAAATAGAAAATACTTGCGGAAAGAACTATTTGGACGGGTTAAAGGCCAATATTATGAATGAAATTTCAAACTATGAAAATTCCATTATATATTTACCGCTTAGCCTTTTTGTAAATAGCAATAATGCGGATAAATTGCGAACCCACGGAGTAATTACTTTGTTAGATGGCAAGGATAAATTCATAGAGAAATTGTACAAAAAGTCAACTGACGAAGAAAGGATTGACAAGTTAGCGCTATATAACAGATTAAAATTTGCACGTGATAACTGCGATATTGATGTTGTCTTGGGTACTGGAAATGAGGACAAGTGTTACAAAAAGACCAGGCGTGCTATTAAAAAATATTATATTAATTTGCTTAAAAGGAAAAAATAAATGGATAGTCTTGCAACAAGTTTTTTAAGAGTGACATCTAGCACTATGATACACAATGCTGGGTCAGGACATACTGGTGTGTGCTTAGGGGCTAGTGAGATAGTATATTCGCTATATAAAAATGCTTTTGTTTATAATTTTAATCCTAACTTTTTTAATAGGGATAGAATAGTGTTTTCCGCAGGGCATGCAAGTGCCCTTATTTATTCGTGTTTACATTTGTTTGGGTTTGACGTGACGATAGATGACTTAAAAAGTTTTAGGCAATTAGGCAGTCGCGCAACGGGGCACCCAGAAGTAAATGTTTTGCCCGGGATAGATGCTTCCACAGGACCTTTGGGGCAAGGTATAGGTATGAGTGTTGGGCTTGCAGTGGCGGAAAAATATCTAGCAAATAAATATAACAAAAAAGCACTTGATATTGTTAATCATTACACATATTGTTTTTGTGGTGATGGTTGCCTTATGGAAGGGGTAGGCTGTGAAGCGATTGCCATTGCTGGTAATTTGCAGTTAAATAAGTTAATTTTGATATACGATAAAAATGATATAACGATAGAAGGTTGTACAGATTTGTCTAGCAAGACGGATATTGCGAAATTTTTTGAAGCAAATAATTGGAATGTCATTCAAGTTAAAAATGGTAATGATGCGTCAAGTATAGATAAAGCCATTATGCTTGCCAAACAAAGTAAAAACAAGCCAAGTGTAATAATTTGTAGAACAGAAATTGGGCATAAGTGTGACTTGGCGGGTAGCAACACAATTCATGGTAAGCCTTTAACTAGCGAACAAATAAATACCCTTAGAAAGACACTAAATTATTATGTTAAAGATTATGAAATACCAAGCGAATTAAAAAAATATATAGATAATTTGTTAAGTGAAAAGCAAGAGATATATAATAATCAGTTGCAAAAACTTGAAGAATACAAAAAAAAATATAGTAAAGAATATGACGAGTTATTTTCTAATAAACCTAATATCGATTTGACAAAGATTAAAGATATTAAATTGGGTGATTTGGTGGATATGCGAGAACTTTTGCACAAGGTTTTAAATTGTGTCGATTTTAATTTTGTTGGGGGGTGTGCAGATGTTGCTCCTTCTACAAAAGCATATTTTGATAATTGTGGTTATTTTTCGGGGTGTAATTTATCTGGTAAAAACATAGCCTTTGGGGTAAGGGAACATGCTATGGGTGCTATAACAAATGGTATTTGTTTGCACGGGGGATTGAGGTCCTTTTGCTCCACCTTTTTTAGTTTTTCAAATTATATGACCCCAGCAATAAGACTATCTGCATTAATGAAAAATCCGGTGCTATATATCTTTACTCACGATTCACTAGCGACTGGCGAAGACGGACCGACCCATCAGCCGATAGAGCAACTAGCGACTTTACGGGCGATGCCGGGAGTGATTGTTTTTAGACCTAGTGGTTTGCAAGAGTTATGTTTTGCT
The DNA here is from genome assembly GCA_944381205.1 of uncultured Clostridia bacterium. GTDB lineage: Bacteria > Bacillota > Clostridia > Christensenellales > UBA1242 > UBA7862. Next base: position 24,443 of record CALWKG010000009.1, on the reverse strand, counting down.
TTTGACTACTATTTTAAGAATAATTTGCCAGTTGTGATTATTCTTCCAAGGCAGGAGATAGATTTTGTACAAGATGATTTTATGAAATCTAAATTTGGGGCTTATAAGATATATTCTTCTAATTCTCACGTAGCGCAAATTTTATCAACTGGTAGTGATGTGGGGCTTGCGATTAATGTTGCAAAAAGGTTAAAAAATATTGATGTTGTGTCGATTCCTAGCATTGAAATTTTTGAAGAACAAGGCAATAATTATAAGGATAGTATTTTAAAAGGTAATTTTAACATTGCGTTAGAGTGTAGTGGGGATAATATTTGGTATAAGTTCACACCTAATGTTTTAAAATTAAATAGTTTTGGTTGTAGTGGCAAAGGGGAAGATGTTTTATCTCACTATGGGTTTAATATAGATAAGTTAGCAAAGAACATTTTAAGTACTCTAAAACAAAATAACATTACAAGTAGTTAGTTAAAATTAAGTTTAAAAAGCAAAGTTTTATCATTTGAAAGGTAAGAAAAGGGGAGTTTTTGGTACAACTGGCTCTCCTATTTTTTGTTTAATAAAATTTTAAAATTGCCCCTTTATTTTTTTATTTTGTGTGGTATAATCTAAGTATGGAAAAGATGTTATTAATAAGTGGTTTTGGAATATTTTCTATTTGTGTATTGGTTGTGCTGGCTATTTTTGCCGTACTTTTTTTGATATTGGTACCAGTGAAAGAATACTTTAAATGTTTGTTTTCCAAGGCATATATTAGCGGGTTTAGGTTGCGTAGTATGAAGATGCGTGGTTTGCCATATAAGATGATTACAGAGTGGTATATATACGCAAAAAAAGCACAATTAAACCTATCGCTTAACGCATTAGAAGTGCATTTTGCAAGTGGTGGAAATTTGCAAAATGTGGTACTAGGCGCATTATATGCCAGAGATGCGGGTGTAGATTTGTCCCTAGACACAATAAAGGTTTTAGATTTGGACAAAAGGGACATAAAGACGGTTGTTAATGATGCTTTGAGTCCTAGGATAATAAGCACAGACGAATTTAAAACCGTAAGTTTAGATGGAAAAGAAGTTCTGGTAGAACTGAGCATAAGTGTAAAATCTAGGTTAGATAATTATTTAAAAGGTTCTAAGGAAGAAGTTTTAATCTCTAAGGTAAAAGAAAGTGTTGTATGTACAGTAGCAAGCGAGAACGCCCAAGAAATTATATCAAATAGCGACATTTTAACTAAGGTTGCAAGGATAAAATGTGAGAGTAGCGATAGTGCGTTAAAAGTAGTAGATATGAGTGTCATTAGTGTAAGACTTGGTAAAGATTATGAATACGAAAAGACTTTGCAGGAAAAAGAACACGATGGACAAATGGAACTTATAGAAATTGATAAAAAGCGTGCCGAAGCACAACTGGAAGAACAAAGATTAAAGAATAAAGTTCAAGAAGAAAGATTAAAGCGAGCAGAGTTAGAAAGTGAGATGTTAAGGAAACTTGGCAGTAACGATAGTGACAAAATAAGTATGATAGATTACTACAAATTGCAAAATTTAATTGCCGATACAGATATGAGAAAGTCAATTTTATCAAGTATTACAAAAAAAGCAGGCAATAGTGACGAAGATGAAGATTATTAATATGTGTGATTATAATTTGTGATAAGTGTTAGTAAATATATAAAATATAGAAAAGAAGCAAAATAAGGGGGATAAAAAGTGAACGAAAATACTGTTTTTATTGTATTGATTATATGCGTTTGTGTATTTTTGTTTGCTTTTGTATTGCTATATTTTAAACACATAAAAAAATTCTTTGTTTGGATAAAAAACGGCATTGTGTCAATGTTCAAAAAGAAAAATAATTTTAAAAAACAAGAGAAAAAGTCTAATAAAGTTGTAAAAAGCGAAATGCAAACTAGGCCTATTTTACTTCCCAAGGATAAACAAAAGCAACTAACTTTAAATACTGCCCAAGAAGAAATAAAGACTAGCAAAAAGTTTACTTTTGAAAATAAAGAAGCGGATAGACAAGAATTTGAAAGGAGCAGGCAAAAGTTAAAAAAATTAGCAGATATAACCCTTGATGATGACGATGACGAAAATTCTGTTGATTTACCAAAAAGGGTAAAAAGTTTTGAAGAGCATAATGTTGATGATGAGATTGTCGAAAAACTAAAAAACAACTCCACTATTGATGTTGACGGCGAAGAAGTAGACTTAAATAGATTGCCTGTTCAAATAAGACGATTATTATTAAGCGGAATTTTAGACCGAAAAGACGATAACTAATTGTAATTTTCAAGCCCACATATTTTGAAAATTTATTTTGCTTTTTTTAAACTTTGTGCTAAACTTAACTTGATTTAGAGTTGTTTAAAGGGGAAGGGGTAGTTATGAATTTTTTAAAAAATTATAATAAGTGGGAAGATTTAAGTTTAGAACAAAAAAAGTCCGTTGTGGAAGATTGCGTTAAGTTTTATGAAAATAAGACTCTTGATTACATTTTATCTAATTTACCTAAAACAAAAAGAGATAAGTTTAAAAAAGAGCCAGTAAAAGTAGAATATACTAAATCCAGTAGTAATAAACCTGTTGGGTTCGGGGATAATGTGGTTTTTGTAGCAAGTCCGTTTTTGCTAAAAAAGAGTGACCTTTTTTTTAAAATTGCTCAGAACACAATTTGTTCAGTTTTTGCAAATCTTTTCAAAAATACGTCGGGAGATAAAAAGAAAAAGACAAAATTTGGCGAACTTGCAACGGGATTTTTGGCTTCGATTACGAGCGAATTTGCCAAAGGGGCAGAGTTTGAAAACGATATGATGCAAGAGTTTGCTAGTGTGTTGGATTTAGACTTAGGGCTTAGCAAAGAATAAGGCAAAATAAAAGTATAGTTAAGGCTATTTTAATAAAATAGTTTAAACTATACTTTTTTTTACGGCTAAATTTGTTTTTTTTACTCATCTAATTTTTCTTTGGCTTTTTCCAATACTTTTGAGGTTTCGTTTTTTACTATTTCCGTTCCTTTTTTTATGGCTTGTTGCGTAGGTTTGTTATATGTAGCAATCATAGCACCAACCAGCGAGCCTAAAAGCATACCAAAAATAATGTCACTTTTCATAATTATATCCTCCCTATATGTATTATTTGTTGATTTTTGTAGGATTATTAAAATTATTTTTGTAATCATATTAGTTTTATCATAGTTTTTTTGTTTAATTTGTAAGAATTGTATCATAAGAAATAAGGATTGATAAAATTAGGTTATTGAGCACAAAACTCTGTGCGATTTATAGTATAAATAATCAAATTAGAAACTTTTGGGTTAAAGATTTTTGAAAATTGCTAAAAAAATTTGCAATAATAAAAAATATTATGTACAATAATGCAAAGTGCAAAAATTGTAATTTGTAAATTTAAAATTGCAATTTAAGTTAGTGCAAAATATTGTGGCTTTCAAGGTTTGTAATCATAAAAAAATATTAAAAGGGAAAGGTTATGTTAGAAGATTATAGTGAAAAATTAAAAAATTTTGAAAAAAAATTAAATGAAAGGGTAGATAGGTTAAAGTACGAATATTCTATAATAAGGGCAGGCAGGGCAAATCCTAAGATGCTAGATAGAGTTTTAGTAAATTACTACGGTACTATGACTCCACTTTCGCAAATGGCAAATATTTCTGTGCCAGAAGCAAGAATGATAGTGATATCACCGTGGGATATCAGTATGGTTAAGGAAATTAATAAAAGTATTTTGGCCTCTGATTTGGGTGTCACCCCAAGTGACGACGGTAGAACCATTAGATTGGTGTTTCCAAGTTTGACAGAGGAGAGAAGAAAAGAAATTGTAAAAGAGGTAAAGTCTTTGTGTGAAGAAGCAAAAATTGCAGTTAGAAATGATAGAAAAGACGTCTTAGAAATTTTTAAATCTGCCGAAAAAAATAAGCAAATGACTAAGGACGAAATGCAAACTGCCGAAGATGATGTTCAAGATATCGTAAATAAATATAACGGAATTATAGAGAAATTATGCGAAAGCAAAGAAAAGGAAATAATGGAAGTATAAAAAGGATTTATTATGTTTAAGAAAAAAAATTATAAAGATGAAATTGATTTTAATAGAATGCCCAATCATATTGCCTTTATTATGGACGGTAATGGAAGGTGGGCAAAAAAACGTGGTATGCTTAGGACTTATGGGCACAAAATAGGTGCTAATGCTATGGAGTCGGTAGTTAGGCACGCAAGAGATTTGGGAATAAAGGTTGTTTCTTTTTTTGCTTTTTCTACTGAAAATTGGAACAGGCCAAAAGACGAAGTAGATGAGATTTTTAGGATAGCAAGGGATTTATTAAAGAGTAAAAAGGAAAGTTTTTTAAAGTCTAATATGAAGATTACCGTAATAGGCGATGTTTCAAAATTACCAGAAGATTTGCAAAAGGAAATTGCTGAGTGTGAGCAATTAACCAAAAACAACACTGGGCTTATTGTAAATATTGCACTTAATTATGGTGGCAGGGCAGAAATCATCGGTGCGATTAACAAAATAATAAAAGATGGGGTAAAGGAAGTAAATGAAGATATTTTTAGGTCTTATTTACAAACTTGCAATATCCCAGACCCAGACTTAGTTATTCGTACTAGTGGAGAACAACGTCTAAGCAATTTTATGATGTATCAATGTGCATACTCTGAGTTATATTTTCCAAAAACTGCGTGGCCAGATTTTAGGGAAGAACAACTAGACGAAGCAATAGTAGAGTTTCAAAAAAGAGATAGAAGATTTGGGGCTATAAAAAAGTAAAAAGTAGGTTATTTAAAATGAATGATAAAGAAAAAGTTAGAATAGGGCTATTACTCACTTTATTTTTAATAGTGAGCCTTGTGGTGCAATATTTTTCACCACACATATTTGATTTTGTAATATTATTTTTTAGTATGATTGCAACTATGGAATTTAACAAGTTGCAACTAAAATCAGGTAATCCAACTTTTAAATATGTGCCAGAGATTACGTGCTTTTTAATCTTTACCGCTTCGTTTGTTGGTATTTTGTGTTCTCTTAGTGCAATTACAATACTACTTATGGTTTTTGGTATTGTGTTACTTGTTTATTTGGCTACAATGCTGGGGTCTATGCTCTTTATAAAGAAAGATTTAGAAAAAGACGAATTTAGGCTTGTTACCAATATGGATACAACTCAATTTGCTGTTTTTAAGGCTAACAATACACTAGCGGTTATGGTTTATCCTAGTTTATTGATTTTCTTTGCTTATCTTATAAATCACATACAAGGCTTAGGGTTAGATATACTTAATGACACTACTTATGGTGTGCCTATGGGATTATTTGGGCTAGTTTTGTTGTTTACGATTTGTTGCTTAACAGATACTTTTGCAATGGCTTTTGGAAAATTAATAAAGGGCAAAAAATTATGTCCAAGTATTAGTCCAAATAAAACGATTGCAGGGGCTTTATTTGGACTTTTGGGCGGAATTGTTGGGGCTCTTATAACTTACTTTGTATTTGCCCTTATTTTTAAGGAAGCATTTGCTGTTGCGTATTTTTGGCAATTTATCATTGTGGGATTTGTAGGTAGTTTTATTGCTCAGGCGGGAGATATTTTTGAGTCATTTTTAAAAAGACGTGCTGATGTGAAAGATGCGGGGGACTTCTTTAAGAGTCACGGCGGAGTTTTGGATAGACTAGATTCTATTGTTTTTAATGCTCCTTTTGTATTTGCGTGTTTACTATTTATATTTGGATAAAAAGATATATTTTTTTAGTAAAAAGAGTATAATTATATTGTAAAATTTTAAATTTTTGCTAAAAATAAAGTTGACAAAAATCCTTTAAGGCAAAAGGAGTATATTAAATTTTCTAGTCTTTTAATGCCAGTAAAGTTGATTATGAATTTGATGTTGTATTAGTATAAATGACTTATAAAGTTATAAAAACAAAAATTTAAAAGGTATAGATATTTTGTAAATTGATTACAAACGATACACAAATTTTATAAAATTAATTTACAGTTTTAGTTATATAAAGGGGTTTAGTTTTGGGTTTTTTTGATTGGGTTTTATATATTTTTATTGCCATTTGCGCACTGCTTTTTATGATAATGGTGCACGAGTTTGGGCATTATACGGCAGGCAAAATATTAAAATTTAAAATTAACGAGTTTTCAATAGGTTTTGGTAAAGCAATTTTTCAAAAGAAAAAAAAGGACGGAGAGATTTTTTCTCTCAGAATTTTTCCACTGGGCGGATATTGTGCGTTTGAAGGTGAAGACGAAGATAAGCCTAACACCCCGGGAGCCTTTAATAGTATGCCTGTATGGAAAAGATTAATAGTTCTTTTTATGGGGGCTTTTTTTAACTTTTTATCAGCGCTTATATTTGCGGCTATTTTGCTTATGAGTTATGGTTATGCAGATAAGGTGCAAATAACGAATGTTGAAGTTCCTAGTGAAATTTATGAAGAAGTGCAAAGCGGCGAAAGGGGTTGGTTAAAAGAAGGCGACATAGTTTTGGCTGTAAATGGCGAATATACAAATTTAGTGTACGATAAATATTTTACAAATTTAGTTGCAAATATAGAGCCAGGGCAAGAAAATACTTTTACTGTTCGCGTTAAAAGAAATGGGGAAGAGTTGGACATAGAAGTTTACAAAGGCTACTTTGCGGAAATGTCACATTCTAGCGATAATACTTATGGTAAACTTTACTCGCTAGATGGCGAAAGTTATAGTTATGCGGTAAGGGAAGAAGAAGGTAAAATACAAGTCATTAAAGTTGTAGATGGTAAAATCGAAGGGGAGCCATACGATGTTGTAGACAATAGTGTAGTTATAAATGATAGGACTTATGCCGTTGAAGGTGATAGCGAAAGCGGTTTTGTACTAAAAGGTGAGTTGCTAGGGGTAACAACTAGTAATTATCGCTATGGTTTTTTTGAAGCACTTGGTCAAACCTTTGTGTTTTGCGGGCAGTGGGTGTGGAAAATTTTGATTATATTGTGGCAACTTATTACTTTCCAACTAGATTTATCAGCACTTGGCGGGACAGTAACCACAGTCGTCACTATGGCAGAAGCAACTGCTATGAATATGGCAAATTTATTATTACTAATACCTTTAATATCTATAAATCTTGCCGTGTTTAATCTCTTACCATTTCCAGCACTAGACGGCGCTAGAATGGTGTTTGTTGCGATAGAAGGTATAAGGGGTAAACCGATTAACCGCAAGGTAGAGGGGACAATACATTTTGTAGGGCTTCTTATATTGCTGGCCTTTGTTTTATTGGTTGACATATTACATTTTGTGACATAAAATTAATTTATGACTAAGTTAGAAACTTTTATTAAATATATAAATGATAGAACTTGCAATAAATATCCTTTTTTAAGGGTAAAGCAAGTTCTTTTTGATAGACAAAAAAATGAATGTGTTTTATCGATTATTTATCCTTTTGATAAGGATTTAACAAATGACGATAAACAAAAGATTACAAACGTGGTTAATGATTATGTCACTTTAAAACAAGCAAAAGTTATTGTAAATATTAGTAAAAGTTTTATAGAGCCCGATTTAATAAGGCACAAAATTAGTATGTTTTTTAAGAAAAACAGTGCCTTGTTATTTAATACTATGGGTGGGCAAGATGTGAATATTTTGATTGATAAGGTAAATATTACCATTAATTTAAGTTTAGAAAAAGCAAATAAAAGTTTATTTTTTAAAACGGGATTAGATAGAGAGTTAAAGGAATATCTTGAAAATCAATTTTGCGCCAACGTGCTTATTATTGTAAGTGAAAAACAAGCAACAGAAATAAATGACAAAAGTTTACAAAATAGGCTTGCTAGTATAGAAAGGCAAAGCGAGTTAGATTCGTTAGTAGTGGGGAATTTGGATAAATATTTAGTTAGTGACAAAAGAGTCATTGTTGGTGACGAGATTCATTTTAATCCAAGGGTTATTTCTTCTATAAAAAAAGAATACGAAAACACGGTCATTGCTGGAAAAATATTTTTTTTAACAGAACGTACATACAAGTCTAAAAGAAAGGTGAAAACAAAGGACGGTGAAGAAAAGGAGTTAGAAAAGCCTTTATTTAGATTTCAAATAAAAGATAATACGGGGACAATAAATGCAATAATCTTCCCAAGTAAAGTCAATTATCACAAAATGCACTTATTAAAAAATGGCGACACTATTTTAGTTCAGGGAAAGGTAGAAAAATACAATGACAATTACGAAATAGTAGTAAAGAACATATCTCTTTGCACAATTCCTGATAAAAACGAAGTTGAAAAAATCGTAAACGAAGAACTTATCACAGACTACAAATTTGTTAGGCCACAAAAATATTACTCGCAAAAGCAAACTAATTTGTTTGAAATTGAAAGACATTTGTCTAAGGAAGTTAGGCAAGGCTCATTTGTCGTGTATGACTTTGAAACTACGGGAGTAAACGTAACGCAAGATGAAATTATAGAAATAGGTGCCCTAAAAATAGAAAATGGTGAATATAAAGAAGTTTTTACTACCCTTGTAAAACCAAAAAGACCAATACCGGCGGAAGCAACAAAAGTAAATAAAATTACAGACGAAATGGTTAGTAATTGCTGTTCGATTGAACAAGTCATACGTGATTTTTACTTGTTTTGTAAGGGTAGTCAAATGGTGGGATATAATAGTATTGCTTTTGATAGCATATTTTTACTGCGTGCCGGAAAAAGCATTGGGTTAGATTTTAACAATAATCAATTAGATGCTTTTTTGCTTGCAAAAGAAAAGTTAAAGGGGCTTAGAAACTATAAACTAGGTACTGTGGCAAAGTACTTGGAAGTTAACTTAGTAGATGCGCATAGGGCTTTAAATGATGTCATCGCCACGGCGGAAGTCTTTTTAAAACTTTATTAAAAATTTTAAATTTGTGCTTGATAATTTGTACATAATGTGATATATTAATAATGCTTATAATGTTTTTGCTTTAAGAGTGAGGAATTTTTCTCACTCTTAATTATTGTTAGGCAGTTAAAGTAGCAGGGGGATTTCTTTTGAAGAACATTGCAAAAATAGTTGAAAATGAGTTAACTCCGATAGTTAATGAAATGGGTTATGATTTATATGCTGTTGAGTATGTAAAAAAGCAAAATGGTATGAATTTGACCCTATTTATAGATAATTTATCTGGGGCTACAACAATAGATGATTGCGAACGGGTTCATAGGGCAGTAGATACAGTACTTGATAATTTAAATCCAACCGGTGACGTGCCTTATTACCTTAATGTTTCTTCTATTGGACTAGATAAACCGTTAACTTGTGAGAAAGATTATAGGAGAAATAAAGGAAAACTGGTTGATATTAAATTTTTTACTCCGTTTGAAAGTTTTAATAAAGAGTTAACCGGAACACTGCTAGATTATGACGACCAAAGTTTAACAATACAAACAAAAGCAAAACAGGTTTTAGTACCAATTAAACGCATTGCGCTTTGCAAATTGCATTTGGATTTTTAATTTTTTAAGGAGAAATACAATATGATTAATAAAGATTTTTTTGTGGCACTAGATGATTTAGAAAAGGAAAAAAAGATAAAAAAAGAATTCTTTTTATCTGCATTAGAATCAGCGCTAACATCTGCATATAAAAAGAATTTTGGGGAGGCAAAATCGGCAAGTGTAAAACTTAACCCAGAGAAGAACACCATAAAAGTTTATAGTTACAAGACAATTGTTGAACAAGTAACTGACTCAGACAAAGAAATTAGTTTGGAAGAGGCGAGAAAAATAAAAAAATCGTATGAAGTGGGGGATATAATTTCCGAAGAAGTCACTCCAAAGGAATTTGGTAGAATTGCAGCCCAAATTGCAAGGCAAGTTGTTATGCAAAAGTTAAAAGAAGCGGAATTTCAGACCGCAATGGACGAAATTTCTGGCAAGCAAAATGAAATTGTTACAACTCAGGTAAAAAGGGTTGAAAATGGAATAGTATATCTTGAAATACCGGGCAATCAAATGGAAGGGGTTTTAACAAAAAATGACCAAATTCCGGGTGAAACTTATCTTACTGGTGATAGGGTAAAAGTTTTTGTAAAGACAATAAAGGAGGGTACAAAAACACCTTTTATTCAAGTTAACAGAAACAGCAATGTTTTTCTTAAAAAGTTGTTGGAACTTGAAATTCCTGAAATTAAAAGCGGTGATGTGGTTATAAAATCTATTGCAAGAGAACCGGGTTATAGGGCAAAGGTTTCGGTGGAAGCCACTAGCCCAAATATTGATCCAATAGGTGCTTGTATTGGTAACAAGGGAATTAGGATAAACGAGATAATTAAGGAGTTAAATGGTGAAAAAATAGATGTGGTAGAATATTCAGACAATGCTTTTGAATATATCGCCAGAGCCCTTAGCCCTGCAAAAATCACAACCATTTATTCGCTAGAAGGACAAAATCACGCTAGGGCGGTTGTTCCAGACGATAAATTATCTCTTGCAATTGGAAGAAATGGGCAAAACGTAAGGCTTGCTGCAAGACTTACCGGGTGGAGAATAGATGTAAAAAGTGAAAGCGAAGCAAAACAGTTAGATGGTGGATTGATGCTAGATTCAAAGTATGATGAAACTCACGATTTTGATGATTCAGATTTGCTAGACACTATTGAATAATTTTTAAAGAGGTGGTATAATGCCAAAGGAAACACTTAGAATGTGCGTTGCTTGTAGGCAAATGAAAGATAAACGTAGCCTTATTAGAGTGGTAAGAAGCAAGGATAACCAAATGGTGCTTGATAAATCTCACAAGTTAAATGGACGAGGTGCATATATTTGTAAAGACAAGCAGTGTTTTGAAAAATGTATCAAATCTAAGGCATTAAATCGTGCCTTAAAGTGCGATATTACTGATGATTTGATGAATGAAATCAAAAAAAATTTAGAGTAGGAGATAGAGTTTTTGAGCGAAATAGAAAAAAAAGAAAAGCAGAATATTAATAACATTAAGGAACTTTATACTTTGTATAAGGAAAAGAAAATGCACAGTCTTTTTCACGAAGTAAAAAGGGCTAAGTTTGATGCCGAAAATTTAGCACAAAATTTTATGGACGAAGTTAGCGCAAAAAAACGCGAAGAAGAACGCGCTTCTAGGACTTTAAAAACGCAGGTGGATAAACAAGAGGAGTCTTTTGCGGAACTTTTTGCTAAGGCAAATAATGAAAAAGTAGAAGAAAAACCAAAAGAAACTGCCAGTGAGCCGGCAACTAAGGTAGAAATAGTGGCAGAAAAGAGTGAGGTTAAAGAAGAAAAGCCAGTTAAAGAGCCAGTAAAGCCTGTTGAAAAGAATGTAACAAACCCAACACATTCTCAATACGTGCCACAAAGGCCTTATGTACCAAAGTACAACGATACTGCAAAAAAACCATATCAAAACAGATTTCCTAACTCTTATAATAAAGAAAGACCGTTTAATAAACAGCAAAGCGGGGCTTACAATAAGCCAAATCATTTTCAAAAGACCAATAAAACAGATGCAAACAAGGGATTACTGAGTATTATTCCTAAAAAGACTAACACTTTGGAATCTGCTAGCAGTGCCTTTGGAGAAAAAGAAAGAAATTTTGGGAACAAGAAAAAAAGTTTTGATAGACCAAACGACGATGACAGGCGCATTAATAAAAAATCTCTTTTAAGGCGTGGACTTATAGAAGAAAAAAATATTGAAGAGAGAATGGTTACACGAAAATTGAAAATAAAAAAGACAAAAGAAGATGTAGCACCTATTGTTTATACTCCAATTACAAGTGCGGTAATAACTACTCCTAATATTACAATAAAATCTTTGTCCGAAAAAATAGGGAAACCAGCAGTAGAAATCATAAAACAACTAATGATTTTAGGTATTATGGCAACAATAAATAGTACAATAGATTTTCAAACAGCGGAAATTGTAGCCAGCGAATTGGGAGTAACCTTGGAACTAAAATTAGAAAAAACATACGAAGAAAGGCTTAAAGAAAATGCTCTTATAGATGATGGAAATAACAACGAAAAACGTGCTCCAATAGTGACTATCGTAGGGCACGTAGACCACGGTAAAACGTCTTTATTAGATTATATTAGAAAGACACACGTAACTCGTGGCGAAGCGGGTGGTATAACTCAGTCTATTGGTGCATATATGGTCAAGTGGAAGGGTGAAGATATTACCTTTATTGACACTCCGGGGCATGAGGCTTTTATAAATATGCGTAAGCGCGGTACTGAAATTACGGACGTGGCAGTATTGATTGTCGCCGGTGATGATGGTGTAAAGCCACAAACAATAGAGGCAATAAAACACATAAAAGAAGCCAAAGTCCCAATGATAGTTGCTATCACAAAAATAGATAAGCAAGGGGTTGATGTTGATAGAATAAAACAACAATTAACTGAACACGATGTCCTACCAGAAGATTGGGGCGGAGATGCAATAATTGTTCCTGTGTCGTCAGTAACTGGTGAAGGTATTGAAAAGTTGCTAGAAACAATTCTACTAGTGGCTGAGATGCAGGAGTTAAAGTGTAATAAAAAACGCAGTGCAGTAGGTACAGTAATAGAGGCAAGGCTAGATAAAAACAGAGGTCCTATTGCAAATGTTATTATTCGTAACGGAACTTTGAAAATAGGAGATAGCATAGTATCTGGCTTTGCATTAGGCAAGGTAAGGGCTTTAATAGATGATAAAGGTAGGTCTGTAACAAAGGCAGGCCCGTCTATGCCTGTTGCTATACTTGGGTTTGACAGTGTTCCAAATGCAGGGGATACAATTCAGGCGGTTGACGAAAAATTTAGTAAAAATGTTATTGAAGAACGCAAAATAAGAATGGCGCAAGAAAAAATTGCAAACGGTCCAGCAAATAGTCTTGATGAATTTTTGGCGACTCCTATGCAAGAAGATAAAAAGAAATTAAATTTAATCATAAAAGCAAACAATCAGGGTTCGGCAGAAGCCTTAAAGCAAAGTCTAAGTGATATACAAAATGAAGAAGTAGTTGTAGAAATTGTTTCTTGCGGAGTGGGAAATATAAATGAAAATGATATTCAGTTAGCAAAAGTATCTAATGCTATAATTGTTTCTTTCGCTACAAAAGTTCTTTCAAAGATTTCTAATTTTGCTAAACAAAACAAAGTGGAAATAAAAGAGTATGACATTATCTATCGTGCAATAGAAGATGTAGAAAAACTTGCAAAATCTATGATGCAACCTAAATTTGAAGAAAGGATTATTGGGCACGCAGAAGTTAGAGTCCCATTTAAAATTAGCAGTGTAGGTATGGTAGCAGGTAGTTACGTTTTGGACGGTAAAATTACCAGAAATGCTCTTGCCAAGGTTTATAGGGGTGATGAATTAGTTTGCGATAGTAAGGTTATATCTTTAAAGAGAGAAAAAGACGAAGTAAAAGAAGTCGCCAGTGGTTTTGAATGTGGTATAAGAATTGAAAACTATACCGACATTAAGGAAGGAGATAAAATAGAGTTTTTAGTCAGAGAGCAAATTTTAAATTAAAGGGGTTTATATGTCAAATAGAATAGAAAAGGGCAATTCTCTTTTAAAGCGGGCTTTATCAGAAGTCTTTATTAACGAATTAAACGACCCAAGATTGCTTAATGAAATGGTTACTATATCACAAGTTCGTTTATCGCCTGACTTAAAGTATGCAAAGGTCTACGTTAGTTTGTATGGCGAAAAAAATGAAAAGGCAGTACTAGATGCAATAAAATCCGCTAGCCCATATATTCGGCATGCGCTTTCGAGCAAAGTAAAGTTTAGGGTTTTACCAGAATTGCATTTTGAAATAGATACCAGCGAAGAACATAGCGAAAAAATTAATAGTTTGCTTAAAACGATAAAGTACAGTGACGACCAATAAAAACGAGGAAGATTATGAAAGATATAAAAAATCTAATAAAAAAATATAATTCGTTTGCTTTGTTTTGCCACATAAGTCCAGATGCAGATGCCCTAGGCTCTATGAATGCGCTTAGACTTGTTTTGAAAAAATTAAATAAAAAAGTTTATGCTTACTGTGACGGAGAGGTTGCAAAAAATTTGCAGTTTTTGGATATAGTTTTAGAAGAAAACGAAAAGCATATTCAACAAGTAGATGCTTGTATTATGTTAGATTGCAATAATAGTGATAGAGTGGGCAAGTACAAAGATTTTTATGACAATGCCAAAGTAAAGGCAGTTATTGACCACCATCAAGAGTCAAATTACGTTTTTGACTACAAATTAATTGATGTTACGAGTCCAAGTACAGCAGATATTTTATACGAGTTAATAAAAACTCTCAACATTACAATAAACTCTCAAATAGCGGTTAATTTATATGCGGGATTATCGTCTGATACTGGTGGTTTTATTCATGCCAATACCACATCTCTTAGCCATAAACACGCGTATGAACTTTTAAATTATAACTTTGACCTAGCAGAAGTCAATTATCAGATGTTTAAGTATAAGGGTAGTGAATATTTGTATTTTTACAAAACAGCCCTAAGAAACACCAAATCTTATCTAAATGACCAAGTTTATGTTACGTTTTTTAATGTTAGGTCGTATGAAAAATTTAAAGACATTTGTGAAAACCCAATAGCATTTTCATTTTTAGAAGGAATTGACGGCAATGAAATTAGAGTAAAAATCTTGGAAAAACAAAAAGATGAGTTTTACATTAGTTTCAGGTCTAATAAATATGCAAATGTTTGCAATGTGGCACGTGCTTTGGGTGGTGGTGGGCATATAAAGGCCTCGGGGTGTGTTATGTCGCATATCTTGTTTAAAGATATGTTATCCCAAATTTTGCAGGAATGTGAAAAGGAGTTAAAACCGCAGTGATTGGGCTTTTAAATGTATATAAACCTAGAAATATCACTTCAACACAGGTTGTTACCCGTGTAAAGCATCTTGTAAATGGCGAAAAGGTGGGGCATCTTGGTACTTTGGACCCTTTGGCAGAAGGTGTTTTAGTTATCGCGATTGGTAAAGCAACAAAATTATTTGACTTGTTTTTGACAAAAAAAAAGTCATACATTGCCACTTTTCGTTTTGGTGAACAAACAGATACACTTGACTTAGAAGGTAAAGTTGTAAAGACAAGTTTAAATATCCCATCAGAAAACCAGTTAAGGCAGGTAATAAAAGAATTTATAGGTAAAATTATGCAAACCCCACCAATTTTTTCCGCAATAAATGTAGGGGGAAAACGTGCTTATGATTTGGCAAGAGTGGGCAAAGAGATAAGTTTAAAACCAGTTGAAAGAGAAATCTTTGAATTTGAATTGCAAAATAAAATTGATGAAAAAACCTATCAATTTTTAATTACTTGTTCTAGTGGGACGTACATACGTGCAGTTGCAAGAGATTTGGCTGAAAGATGTAATACCGCTTGTACGATGATTGAATTAAAGAGAATTAAGTGTGGAGATTTTGACTATAAAGATAGTGTGGAATATAATAATTTGTCTTTGGAAAATATAAAACAATCACTTGTTTTAGTTCAAAATTCTGTAAATTCTGTGCCAAAAGTCGAAATTAGTGAGTCCGAATATAAGAAGTTACGTGATGGAAAATTGCTAAAAATCAAAGGTACAAAGCAGGAAGAACACTACTTTGTAATGTGTAATAGCACTTGTGTTGGATTAGCAAAACTTAGAAAAGATAATACATTTAAGGTAGAAATATATTTTGTTTAAAAGGGGTAAACAATATGGTAAGGTTTGGACCTTCTGGTAATGGAGATTTGTTTTATGAGCAAGGATATAAAAGTAGCCTTGATGCTCCATTGTGGTTAAAAAATCGTGGACTTACAGCCTATGAATATTCTTTTTCTCGTGGGTTTACTATGAGTGAAACAACTGCAAAACTTCTTGGTGAAGTATGTGAAGAAAACGGAATTGAGATAAGTATCCACGCACCGTACTACATAAATTTGGCAAATCCTGACCCGAAAATGATAGAAAAGTCATTTAACTATATAATAAACTCGTTAAAATATCTAAAATTATTAAAGGGTAAACGTTGCGTTTTTCACCCCGGTTCGTGTGGAGAAGACACAAGAGAAATTGCCTTTGAACGATTGAAGGAAAATATGAAAAAACTTGTAAAAAAAATTGACGAGCAAAAATTTGACTTTGATTTTTTCCTCTGCCCGGAAACGATGGGGAAAAGTCAACAATTAGGGACTTATGAAGAAGTGGCTGAAATTTGTACGTACGCAGATTATTTAGTTCCGACCCTTGATTTTGGACATATAAATGCCTTAACTCAGGGTGGTTTAAAGGACGCAAACGATTTTGAAAAAATTTTTAAATTTTTAATTGACAAAATAGGTCGTAGTAAAGTAGAAAATATACATATACATTTTTCAAAAATAGAGTATGGGGCAAAGGGAGAAATAAAACATTTGACCTTTGATGATAGTATATATGGTCCTAATTTTGAAGATTTGGCAAAAGTACTTCACAAGTTAGATATAAAAAATCCTGTTATCATTTGCGAGTCTAGGGGAACTCAGGCAGAAGACGCAAATTCAATGAAAAAAATTTATGAAAATATTTAAGGAGATAAGATAAAATGTCAGGACATTCAAAATGGCACAATATTCAGGCGACAAAAAACAAGGCAGATGCAGCAAGGGGTAAGATTTTTACTAAAATTGGTAGAGAAATCGCCGTTGCTGTTAAAATGGGTGGGGCAGACCCAAATAATAACGCAAAATTAAGAGATGTAATCTCTAAGGCAAAACAAAATAATATGCCTAACGATAATATTCAAAGAAGCATAAAAAAGGCGAGCGGAGAATTAAGTTCGGTAAATTATGAAGAAATTACCTATGAAGGCTATGGTGTAGGCGGTAGTGCAGTTATAGTAAAGTGCTTAACAGATAATAAAAACAGAACCGCAGGAGATGTTCGTCACGCGTTTGATAAGTTTGGCGGAAGTTTGGGCGGAGTTGGCTGTGTTTCTTATATGTTTGACAATAAGGGTATTTTGGTTTTGCAAAAATCAGATAAAATTAACGAAGACGAACTCATCGACAAGTGTTTGGAAGCAGAAGCAGAAGATGTCATAAATGACGAAGACGTCTTTGAGATTATAACTTCGCCATCAAATTTTCACAAAGTAAAAGAATCTTTGGAAGGGCAAGGTTTGGAATTTATTTCAACCGAAGTATCTATGGTGCCACAATCAACAATTACTTTGGACGAAAAACAGTATGCAAGTTTTGAAAAAATGATTGATGCCTTGGATAGTTTGGACGATGTGCAAGAAGTTTATCACAATGTAGATAACGAAGAGTAAAATTATTTGTGGCTAATGAAAAGTTAGTATATTCAAAAAAACTTATTTATTATCCAAAATTTTAGAATATATTTTATGTCAGCATAAGAAACCTTTTTAGTCATTATGAAGTAGTAAGAAATAGGGGAAATTTTATGTTAATGACGTACAATACTCTCGTTATTTTATTCGCAATTAGTTAACTTTATATGACGATGTTTTGCCTGTCATCTTTTAGTAACGGTGTAATTATATAGACAGGTATTTGTTTAGAATAACAAAATTGGTTTGGTTGGTATCCTGTTTACCCCTAATTGCTAGTCAATTTTTAACATAAAAATCTTTTTTTATGTTATGAAGCAAAAAGATAAAAAATAAGTTAGTAATAAACTTATTAAAATTACTTAAACTAAAAATGACTTAGGGTAAAAAAATAGTGCTTGATGGCTATATACAAATTTAATAAAATTGCATTACCTCAGCACTAATTATTTTGGTGGAGATAAGCGGTCTCGAACCGCTGACCTTTTGAATGCCATTCAAACGCTCTACCAACTGAGCTATACCCCCAAATATTAAATTGTAATAAAAAGATTAAATGATATATATACTTTAATAATACATCATTAACTATTTCAGTTTACAACTATTTTCAATTTTAGTCAACGATTTAATTTATGCCACGTTTAGATTATTTTTTTCAATAAATATAATAGTTATGTAGTATGTTTTTATTTGTTATCGTGGGTTATTTTAACATAGTGTGTTTATAATCAATACTATTCTAAAATTTATTTAATAGTCACGTAAACTATATATAGGTTATCACAAAAATTTTTTAAAATCAGAACAAATCAATTTTTTAATTTTTACAAAAAAAGTCAAAAAAATTTTAAAAAAGGGTCTATACAAGTAATGATACTTGTGATATAATCACAAAGATGTTAAATAAGGAGCAATAAAAATGATAAAAAAATTAGGATTCGATGAAGATACATATACATATTTAAGGGGTGGAAAATACACCAAACCTTTTTCTAGTGATACTGAACAAGTAGAAGATTCTATAAGGGATATCATAAGTGAAAATTCTGCTGTCATAAATGGAAGAAATGATGAATTAACAGCACTTTTTACCTTGATAAATTCAGAAATTAATAATAAAATAGAAGAGAATAAAAATAACGCAAAACGTTATTCTAGAACGGCGGAAGAAATTTATAACAGTGGCAAAGTTATAGACCAAAATGACTATGCTCTTATTTTTGCGTCTATTGCAAGACAACTTAGAATTCCTACAACTTGTTTATATGCTATGGAAAGAAATGATTTAAAAGCCAAGGTCAATGGGCAAAAAGATACTGAGATTTTGACAAAAACTTTTTGTGAATGTTTCTATGACAATGAGTGGGTTTTAGTTGACCCACAAAATGGCAACGTGATATCAAATTACGACCCAAATTTATTTGAGGTAAAGTCTTGGAACACAACAAAAGAGTACGTTGGTTATTTAAGGGGATTTGACATGTCAAATTTTGCTAAAAATAGAATTTTTGGTAAAGGATTAACTGTAAAAGATATGGCTTCGCTTGAAAAGGAAAAATGCAAACCTGCCTATTTCGAAACTTGCAATAAGGTTTTTAATAAAGAAAATGAGAAGGTTTTGTAGGCTTTTATAATCGATTAAAAAAGGGAATAGTAGCCAAATTATGCAGGATTAAATTTTTAATTAATAAAGATATAAAAAGGGGTTGATGTTTAAAGCCTCTTTTTTTGTTGATTTTATGGACTAAGTTCTTATTAAATTTGAATGTATTTTGTAAATAAAAATTTATTCCTTTAACTTGTTTTTTAGTTTGTTTAAAATTTTTGTTTCTAGTCTGCTTACTTGAACTTGTGATACGTTTAGTAATTTTGCGACTTCGCTTTGAGTTTTATCTTTAAAAAATCTTAAAATGATGAGTTTTTTATCCTTACTATCTAAACTATTTACCAAATCTTTTATTAGCATTTTATTAACAAATTCGTTTTCTGTATTATGTGGGTCAGGTATTTTATCTATTACAGAAGTTGCTGATGACTTTTCTCTATCTAAACTATCATAAATAGATACTGGCATTTTCGACGATTCTATAATAAACATAAGTTCCGCCTCGTCTATTTTAAATTGATTTGCTATTTGTTTGTAGTCTGGATAACAGTTGTTTTTTGAGTGGTAGTCATCAATGAATTTTTGTATTAGATAATACTGATTTTTAATACTTCTGGATACCTTAATACTGCCATCATCACGTAAAAATCGCTTTATTTCTCCCGCTATCATAGGTACTGCATAGGTAGAAAATTTTACGTTATAACTTTCGTCAAAATTATTTATTGCCTTTACAAATCCTACACAGCCTAGTTGGTATAGGTCGTCATATTCTACACCCTTATTTTTATATCTTTTTACTATGCTTTTTACAAGTGGGGAGTTATTTAAGATAAGTAAATCTTTTGCATCAGAATCACCATTTTTTGCCCTTTGTATAAGAGATAATGTTTCTTGTTCTAAAAGCAATTTTGTACCCCCGCTTAACCTAGTTTTTTAAGTTTATTTTCCTTTTGTTCAAAAGTTTTTATCATAGTAACTTTTAACCCACCGCATTTTAGATTTTCTACATTAAGAGAGTCCATAAAACTCTCCATTACAGTAAATCCCATTCCACTCCTGTCGCTATTAGGACAGGTGGTAAAAAACGGCTCACGTGCTTTGTCAATATTAGATATCCCAATCCCGTTGTCCGAAATTTCAATTTTTACACTTGTGTCAAACAAGGTAGTTTTAATAGAAATCATTCCGGGAGTCTGATTTTTGTATGCGTGAACCACACAATTTGTAACTGCCTCTGAAACTGCTGTTTTTATATCGGTAATCTCGTCAATAGTAGGGTTTAAACTAAGACAAAATCCCGCTACGGTTGCTCTGGCAAAACTTTCATTTTCAGATAAGGCTTTAAATTTAAGTTCCATTTGATTTATTTCTTTCATTGTCTTTTACTCCTTATTTTTATGATATTTTTGGCATAATATCGTATAATCCTGTTAATTTGAATATTTTTTCGGCGTGATATGACGGGTTAGAAATAAAAATACTCACACCTTTACTCTTCATTTTTTTGTACCTGCCTATTAGTACCCCTATACCAGTAGAATCCATAAATTTTAACTCTGATAGGTCTATTATTATTTGTTTAGAAATGGTAGTCATAAATATGTCGTCCAATGTCTTGCTCGTATACTTGGCAGTATGCTCGTCTAATTCTCCAATAAGCATTACATATAGTACGTTGTTGTAGTTGCGGTATTTAATATCCATTTTCTCCTCCTTTTTTATCATTTTAGGGTAGGAAAAATTGGTTTCGTCAGTAACTTTTGTTGATAAATGTCTATTTTTGTAGCAATGTGTTTGACGTATAAGATTATTTTTGTAAATTAGGTCGATGTAAAATTCTTTTGCTGACTTTGACATAAACTTATTTTTATGTTAAAATCAAAATAGTAAATATGGGTGGTTGTATGGATAAAGAAGAAAAAAATAAAAAATTAGAAATAAAAAAATATAATTCGTTAAATGATTTTGTAAGTGAAAATCCTGATGTTTTGTTAGACAAGTCAAAGGATAATTATGATACTCAGTTTGAAGTTATGATTCACGGAACAACTAGAAAATTGATGGAAAATATTTTTAATGAAGGATTACAATGCAAACAAGAGGGAGATTTGTCGTATACTGCTGCTTATGCGAGCCCAATAAGGGCTGATGAGTGTACAAAAAAAGAATTTTTACTCGAAAAAAAATTAAAGGAACATAGTCACAACGATAGTAATTCTAATTTTGTTTTGAAGTTGCCCCGAGATTTTATTATTCAAGGAGCCACAGAAATAAGATATGCGGCATTTTTTGTAAATAATGACAAAAATAAAACTTTACCTATATTAGATACAAGATTTATAGTTGGAATGTATGATAGAGATAGTGGGGAGTTTTACCTTAATCCAAACTTTAAAGACAAACTAAGTAAGCAAGAAAGGGCAGAACTTATGTTTAAAAAAATAAATGAGGAGAAGTTATATAATAGTAGAAGAGATACTGTTTTTGATATGTTTTGGGCTAAAAATGAAGAAAATAATAAAAGAGAAGTAGAAGAAGACGTAGTTGAGATAAACAAAGGTAATAGCACCAATCTAGTTGAAGAAATTGATATTGGTAGACAATATGACGATTGGCAATGAGAGTAAGTTATACCGTTTTTAAAGGATAAAGACCAGATTTAATTCCTATCTAGTTTGAGTTTAATAGGTTTAAACATATAGGAAATTATGGTATTATTTTTATGAATAATATTAAAACACTAAGATAATTAATTAAACTTTTTCAAAAAAATACTGAAAATCGTTTGCATTATTTCAAAAAAATTTTAAAAACTTGTTGACATATTGTTTTTTATATTGTAATATTGAAGAGCATTTAGATTACGGGGTGTAGCGCAGTTGGTAGCGCACGTGGTTTGGGACCATGGGGCCGGGAGTTCGAGTCTCTCCACCCCGACCACTAAATGCTTAGGGCCTTTAGCTCAGTTGGTTAGAGCAACCGGCTCATAACCGGTCGGTCCGGGGTTCAAGTCCCTGAAGGCCCACCAAAGTGTTTAAGCATTTAGCAAAAAGCATTTTGAGTATTATGGCTTGGTAGTTCAGTTGGTTAGAACGCCGCCCTGTCACGGCGGAGGTCGAGAGTTCGAGTCTCTTCCAAGTCGCCATTACGATTTAAAATCGTAGCACCCTTATGCCTTGGTAGCTCAGTCGGTAGAGCAGGGGACTGAAAATCCCCGTGTCGGTGGTTCGATTCCGCCCCAAGGCACCAAGGGATAAATTTTTTTGTATGCTAGTGTGGCTCAATGGTAGAGCAGCTGATTTGTAATCAGCCGGTTGTTGGTTCGATTCCGACCACTAGCTCCAATCACAGTAGCATCCACCCAATGCAATACGCGAGTATTGTTCCACCGTGCTACTGTGATATTTCGGGTAGGTTGCAGAGCGGTCAAATGCAACGGACTGTAAATCCGTCGGCTTCGCCTTCGATGGTTCGAATCCATCCCTGCCCACCAGTTAAAAATTTTTATAATTTTCTTTAATTTAAAGGTTTTTAACAATTTTTGACTATTTTAAGTCCAGCCTACTTAAAATAGTCTTTTTTTATATTTTTCTTAACTTTTCGTTAAAAAATTGGGTCAAAATTGGGGTCAAAAATCCGGGTATAAATTATTATATAATTTAACCATATCATTTTTAGTAATTGACGGGTCTAGGTGAGTGTAAATATTATAAGTTAATTTTTTACATAAATAAAAATCGTCTTAAAAGCATTGACAAAACACAACAATACAACTATAATACTATTGCTATGTTGATAAATATAATGAAAGCGAAAGCGGAGGAAGGGGTAAAACATAGTTTTGATGCTGAACTTAAAATCAATAGTGACGATAGGGTGGATATCATATCTCCTGTAACTATTAAAGGTGAGTTTGAGTATAAAAACGAAGTTTTATATCTATCTGCTGTTGCAAGTTGTAAGTTAAGATGCATATGCGATAGTTGTGGCGAGAAGTTTGAACGTGATTTTCAGTTTGATATTAACGAAAAGTTTTTAGAAAGTTATAATTCTCATAGTGAAGAAGACTATATAATAAATCAGGCTGGCATTAGTATTGATAAAGCGGTTATAGACAACTTGCTACTAAGTTTACCTTCAAAAATTGTTTGCAAAGAAGACTGCAAAGGGTTATGTCCTATTTGTGGCAAAAACAAAAATTTTTTAAGTTGTAATTGCAAGGTAGACTAAATTTTTTGATAATTTTTATGGGGGAATAGAGAAAATGGCAGTACCAAAGGGAAAGGTTAGCAAGGCAAGACGTGATAGCAGGAAGGCAAATTGGAAGGCAAGTGCTCCAACACTTGTAGAGTGCCCACATTGCAAAAATATGATTAGACCACACACTGTTTGTAGCGAATGTGGTTATTATGATAATAAGGAAGTTATCGCAGTAAAAAGCAAAGATAAAGAAAGTAAGTAATTTTTTTGCAAATTCTGTCTATTTAGCCTTTGGGAAGTATTTAATAAGTACTTCTCATTTTTTCGTTATTTAAGGACGTAAAAATTTATTCTATACAAGTTGCAAAAACTTGTATTTTTGTTTAAAATAAAGGTAGTATATAGACGTCGGGTGAAATTTATGGCACAAAAAAAGTTTATAGACTTTGTAAAAGATTTATGCTCCTTTAAAAAAGAAGATAGGGTGCAAAAGGTGACTGACTACATCATATCTTTTGCTATTTCTCGCTCTTTAAAATATCAAAAAGATAATATTGGCAATATAGTTATTTTTAATGGCAAAAAAACGGACATAATGCTTGCGTCAAATATAGACTCGGTGTTTGTAGAAGGAGCAAGTTCGTTTTTAAAAATTTTTTTAAGTTTAAATCAAAAAATGATTTATGGTGACGACTTTATCTTTTGTAAAAATGCTTCTTTTGGGGCGGGTGAAATAGGGGCTATCGCCACCATTTTATATGTTTTAGATAGCGGTGTTGGAAATATTGGGGCGATTTTCACAGTAGCAAAATATCAAAATATGTTTGGTGTGAAAAGTTTAAAAATTAACAATTTTAGTAAACTAATTATGTTTGAAAGTAGTTCTCAAAATGTGGTCTTTACAAAAAATTTAGCCGAAAATACGGGAACGATAAAATTTAATAATGATAAAATTTTTTTAAAGACTGATATAAATTTTAAAACTTTTAGACTAAAAATAAGTGGTATTGAAAGATTAGTTGAAAACAAAAATATGTATCTTGAATTAGTATTAGAATTACTAGATAAAATACCAAATTTGTTTATAAATAAAATAATCCTTGATATAAATGGTGAAAACGAAATAGTATTTTCAACCACTAATTTTGATTTAGAGATAAGAAAGATTGTAAAAGATTTTTATAATAAGTACAAAACGATATATAAAAATTTGTTTTTAAGTTTAATAAAAAAAAAAAAAAATAGCCTTGTATTAAAGGATACCGAT
>CALWKG010000008.1 GCA_944381205.1 uncultured Clostridia bacterium | reverse complement strand
GCAAATTCTTTTCAAGCCTTTTAATAATTTCGCTGTTGTTATTTCTTTCTTTATAGAACTCAGCAAAACGGTCAAGTATGCTTGCAACAAACTCTCCACTTTTTACAACTTTTTCAATTTCTTTTATTACAAAGTTTTCAATGGCTTCTTTGCGAATAGATATCATTTTGCAGTCATCATTATTACGCCCGCAACGATAATAGTGATAAGGTTGTCCGTTTTTGTAGTGAGTAGAGCCTGTAAATTGAGCTCCACAATTTCCGCAAACAATTTTACCAGTCAATAGATAACTAACCAGTGAGCGAGCATTTGGTTGATGTTTGCGAGCATTTAGCATTTGCTGAACTTTGTCAAAGTCTTCTTTGTCGATTATTTTTGGCAGCCCACCTTCGTTGCGTATTACTTCGGTGTCCATATAATTGACTTGTTTACCTTTGTTATACTCCAAAATATAAACTCCTGTGTAACGCTCATTTCTTAAAATTTTATCAATATTAGTTGCTTTGAAATCTCCACCTTTTGAATTCTTGTAGCCACACTCTTTTAATCGTGCCAATATTTCATTTCTACTTGCACCAGCCAAAAACATATCAAAAATAAGTTTTACAGTGGCAGAATGTTCTGGGTGGAGAGTATAAATATTTACGGGTTTAGCCTTTCCAGTCTTGCTATATTTTTTAACAATATTGCCATTTTCATCTAATTTTGGTGTCAACATATAGCCAAAAGTGCAACTTCCAACGCTTATACCATTTCTAACATTTTCAACCATTCCGCCCAATACACCACGAGCAAGATTTTTTACATAGTATTGATTCATTGCTTCAAACAGACTTTCTATGATTTCTCCCTCGGGCGTATTCTCAATTCTTTCAATAACTGAAAAGACAGAAACACCATTTTCTTTTAGTTTATGTTTAGCATTAGCACTTACAAACTTATCACGAGAGAATCTATCAAGTTTCCACACTAGCACTAAATTAAACTCTTTCTTTTTACTATCCTCTATCATTTTTTGAAAGTCTGGTCTTTCTTCCGTTGTTCCAGAATACCCGTGGTCAATATACCAGTTAATTATTTTAATTCCATTCTCATCAGCATATTTTTGAATTTCTCGTTGTTGGTGGTCTAAACTTTCTTCTCGCTGTTTATCGGTTGAAACTCTACAATAGCCAACCGCAACCTTATTTGATTCTTTATTCATTTATTTGTCCTCCTTTGTTTTCTTCTTTTTGTTCGTTTTTTAATTCTTTCATTATTAGTTCAAATAAAGGGAAAAGTTCTTTCTTATCAATTTCTTTTAATGAACCAATAGTTGTATCAACTGTTTGATACTCAATTTTTTGTTTTTTCGCAATAAAGCGTATATTCATAATTTTTTCGCAAAATTTAACTTGCAATTTTATTAAAGCACATTAAAAATAATAATGGAACCTTATAAAACACAAATTTCAATTTTGCTCAAACCTCCTCATTTTATTTTTTATTTTTTGAATTAAAATTTTTTTATCAATGCAATTTCTTTTCTTTTGTGTAGTAGGGTCATAGTATTGATGTGATTTAAAATACACTTCATATTCTCCACTATTTTGCAACGCAGAATATTTTTCTGGTGTAAGTAAAATATCTTTACTTTTTGCTCTTGGTAAATTTGGACTAATGTAAATTATTCTTGCACCTTTCGGGTAACGGGTAAACTTATTGTCCTTTCCATTTGTCATATTATGTTTTAGATTTGTTAGATAATCAAAAAGACCAAATCTGTTTTTGACAGCCTTAATATCAACCAAACCCCAACCCCACATTTTGTGCAAATCTTTGCAAGTCAAATCAATATTTTTACTATCAAAAACCAAAATACAATGTATATGGAAAAAACCATTTTTTTGCAATTCAATAAATCTAGCAGTGCCAATAAAATGATTTTTTACTTTTTCACGAACCTCGCCAATAAAATGCTTAAACCTTTTGCTAACTTTGTTATAAATGTTATATTTCTCTTTGCATATTGTAAGGGAAACAAAACGACAATTTTTGTCAATCAAGTCCAGTTCAAAAAGTCTTCCAAAATTATGATTTTTTGTCCTTTTTAATGCTTTTTTGGTCATAGGTTCGTTGCGATTTACGGGCGGACACCGACATCGCTTTTTAATGGAACTTTTAGCACCATTTATAACCTTTTTACCCACGATTGCTTTGCGACCATTTGAGTATGTAATTTCTTTGGCTGGTATTGCGTATTTAACACTGCCAGTCAATGCATCTTTTGTAATCATTATAAACCTCCTTTTATCTTCATTTGTTTATCTACATTATTGTTTTACTCACAAAAAAAATTTCTCATTCCGTTTTACTGCCAAAATTTTATAAAATTTCTTAAATTTGCTTATTTTTAGTCAAAAAAAGCGGTCACACCGCTTTTTGTTTTTTGAAAGCAAACATACAAATCTTGTTTTTCTACGCCTTATAAACGAATTGTCGGGCTTGTAGAACACAATAAAACAAGAAATTTTAATAAAAATATTAGCAAATGTTTTCTTTTTTGCGGTCAATGTGCTATAATACTATTGCGACCTTACAACTTCATATTTTATTTTTAGCACGCAAGCGATTTAATTTTGTTTGGCTATTCACTGATTACCCAACGCTTTGCGTGAGTTGTAAGGTCGCTCTTCAACGAGGGTGTCGGTATTAGCACTGTGTCGCTCTCATTGAGGGCGGCACTTTTATTTTGTGCCAATTTTAAGGAGTAGATATGGCAGAAATACCAACCGAAAAAGAATTACAAGTTTTTGCATTAAACTTTGACAATGCGGTCATTCGCCCACTTGTTAGGGCTGGTTATGATAAATACAATGTATTTGACATTTTGAATATTAACCGACAAGAATTAAGGCATAGTGATTTTTTGGCGTTTCTTTTAGACCCTAGCAAAAGTGGAAATATCGGTCATCAGTTTTTAAGAAATTTTTTGACACTACTTGCAAAAGATATAACGAGCGAACTTGACTTTTTTGATATGCTTTATGGAAACATTGACAAAGTCAATGTGTATCGTGAGATTGCAGTAAAAGATGGGCGAATTGATATTCTTTTTGACCTTGAAATTACAAAGAATGAAACTCAAAAAATTGTTGTTGCTATTGAAAACAAAGTTGATTCTGACCAGCACGACAACCAACTTGAAAAATATAAAAATTTCCTTTGTAGCGGAAAATATAAAAACCATAA
This sequence comes from uncultured Clostridia bacterium, assembly GCA_944381205.1. Classification (GTDB taxonomy): domain Bacteria; phylum Bacillota; class Clostridia; order Christensenellales; family UBA1242; genus UBA7862. The sequence continues at coordinate 41,768 of CALWKG010000008.1, read as the reverse complement.
AAAAGTTATGCTATATTTAACCCCAAACAAAGCAAATTCAACTTATACTGAATGGCTTGAAATAGACTACAAATTTATATTTGATGTTTTACAAAAAGTCAACATAGACTCAGCCGACAACATAATTAAAACACTTATTGAGGATTACAAAAAAATAATAGAAAGGGAATTTGATATGAACAATGAATTTGAATTGAAAAAACAAGCATTAGAGATATATAGAAACAATAAAAAAGTGTTAGATTTTATCTTTGAAAGCAAGCCAAATTGGATACAAGAAACATCAAAGATTTTATCAAAATTGCTTGAACAAAAAGGTGCGACCATTGTAACGGAAAATAAAAAACAACTTGTTCCAACTACAAATAGAGGTCAAGTGAATTTGATGTTTAGAATAAACGAACTTGCAAATTACCCAACCCATTACTTTCAAATATGCGTAAATGAAATGTCTTTGTTGTTTGTAAAGAATTCCACCCAAAACCAATGCCCAAAACAATGGCTGTTTGGAAATAAGCAAGATTCAAGTGAGGCAGTTGAAAAATACCAACAACTTGTTTTGAATGACAATACACAATTTTTGGAAGAAGATTGCAAACAAATGGTAGAGAAAATATTTGAGCCAAATGGTGCTATTTCAAAAGCACTTGCAACACTTAATTAAGGAGTAAAAATGAAAAAATTTGAGGTGACATTTCGCATAATTCCTAATTCCTTTCTTGGCATTTTAACAATGACAGAAAATCAAATGATAGTTTCTGCATATAGTGAGGGTTTAGCCAAAAATAAAGTAAAGCAAATGTTCGCTGGTCAAAATGTTCAAATATTATCTTGCAAAGAAGTAAAGTAGCATTAACATTTTATTTAAAATTAACCCAAATAGATTGGACTAATATATTTTTTTAAGTTTTAATGGAAATAGGAGGTAAAAATGATATACGCATTTATCGCGTTCGGTGTGGCAGTTTTAATCACAGCAATCGTTTTAATTACAGCAAAGGTGTGGAAAAAGAAATCATCAAAAGAGGAAAATCCACTTGCAGAATTAAACGAACTTAAAGAAAAGGGCTTAATAACTGAACAAGAATACAATGAGAAAAAAGCAGAAATTTTAAGTCGTGGAGGTAAAAAATGAGTAATAACGGGCAACCTAGCAATCGCATAATTTCACGAAAATTTGTTGAAACAACAATTATCATTTTGTTTGCGTTAACATTATTTGTTAGCGTAGAATTGTTATGTTTTGGCATTATTCTTAGCGTGAACCACGAACAAGATGCAATATATTTTTATATTGCATCAGCCACTGTTTTACTTAGTTTTAGCACCTTTATTTCGTTTTTGATAGTTCATATTTTGAAAGTTTGTGAGTTAGAAAAAATAAATAGTCACTTAGAAAATGAAAGCCCAAAACAAAGCACGACAGAACAATTAACATATTTGAATGACTTGCAAAATAGAGGCGTTATATCAAAAGAAGAATATGAAAAAGAAAAGAAAAACATTTTAAGTAAAATGTAAATTTAAAGAGTAGTCAAGTTTGCCACTCTTTTTCTAGCAAAATTAAGGAGGTAAAATTATGTCATTAAAATATTCTTTGCCTAACACTTTCAAACTTGTTGATTCTGCAAATGTTTCGGTAATTTTCGGTGAGAACAATGAAATTTGTGGCGACCTTGCTAGCAATATTTGTTGTTACCATTTTGAGAATTATGAGTGTTTTAATGCAGAAAAGCCAAGCGAAGCGATAAATAAAGTTAAAAAATTACTAACACAACATAAAACTGAACACCTGGCAAAAATAGATTTATTTGTAATAGATTTAGATAAAATTTCAAATATATTTGACAGCGAAAAACTTTTTGAATTGCTTTTAGAATTAAATGAATTTTCAAAAGCAAACAGCCTCAAAATGCTTGTGTTGTTCACAACTGAAAACAATTCGTTGATTTCAAAAGTTTATTCAAATTTTACACCCGAGCAAAAACTACAAATTCTCTTTTTGAAAGTGAATGACACAAACCCAATAAAACTTGTTGTTGAAACGGGAAAGCATAAAAGCGAAAGCGTTTCTTATGCTGTTCGCACCGAATTAAGATTTATGCAAGAAGTAAATTAAACTGATATTAAAAAGCATAAAACAAAGAATTGTCAGCCCGTATAACGCAGTGTGTCAGTTTTAACAAAACACATACGAACTATAACTCAAAGGAGTGGTCAGTAAAGACCACTCCTTTTTAACTCTTAAACCAATATAAATGTCAAGAGGAACAAACTAAAATAAATATTTTTTCCTCGTCCTCAACTTTTTCAATATAGCCAAAAATATCTTCCGTTATTTCTTCATATTTGTTTACAACTCTTTGGTCTTCACACGATGTTTTCTGTTCTAATGCAATTAAAGTTTTAACGCAAGCATAAAGCCATTTTACTTTTTGCAAATTAAATTGATACATAATGACAAACCTAGATTCTTCTGCTGGTGCGTGTTTGTTGCGATTAAAACGATATTTGGTAATCAACCCCATTTCTTCCAAAATTTTAATACTTGTTTCTTTTGCTTTTCTTCCAATTAACCACTTTTCCCAAATGCTAGGCGAAACAAAAAAAGATACTTTCATATTAAACTTTTCAGCGGAGTGATAATATTGATGAGATAGTAAAGCAAAAACCCGAGCCACATTCAAAGCACATTGCTTGTTCTGTTGACTAGGGAAAAATTTGTTTAGATAAAGTAAAAAGAATTTTTCCAGTAGTCGAGGAACGACCAAAAACTCTGCTGTTGGCTCTTGCAAATTAAGTAAAGCATTTTTAACTATTTTGTGAAGACCTATCTTCTTTTCAAATTGTTCCCAATAAATTTTGTTTCTCATAAAAAATTCTTTTCTGCTTATTGCAGCCTCTCGGCTGATAAGGCTAACTCCTTGTTTCCTAACGATATTGTTTTCAATACTCATAATTAACTCCTAAACTTATAAATCAAATTTTCTACCCCTTTGACGACAACCTTATAATCAAGTAGAAAATTTTAACGAACTCGCAAGTCAGTCCTCGCAACTACTGAACGCAAAACAAAGAATGCCCAAAGAATTTGTTTTTTATCAAAGTGTTGCATATCATTTGACAAATATGGTAAAAGTTTGTTATTATCAAAAACAACAAAAGGTTTTACCGTATTTTGAATTCCGAGTGAACAAACGGCGGGATCACCAATTTGCACTATATTGTGACACTCATATAAAAGACATAATATATTGTGGTTTGGAAGATTGAAATTTTTCAATCTTCTTTTTTTTTGAGTAGAATCTGAGTATAGTTTATTTAAAATTTCAGTGTTTTTTATTCCAATATATCTAACTATTTTTTGGGAACTATACCCGTCATTCTAAGTATCAGCGAAAAATCTACTATTTTAAAGCCGTACAACAATTTCAAAGTGGGGCATATAAATCGTTAAAAAATAGCACACACGTATAATTAATTGACAAAATGGTCGTAAAGTTATAAAATTTTAACTGATTTTGTATAAAGGTTGAGTAAATATGAATTTTAGTGAGATTGAAAAAAAATGGCAAGATATCTGGGATAAAGAAAAGGTTTTTAAAGCGGTAGATTTTAGTGATAAGCCAAAATTTTACGGCTTAATAGAGTTTCCTTATCCGTCTGGGACAGGTTTACATATTGGACATATAAAAGCTTTTTCGTCTATGGAAGTAATATCCCGTGCTAAGAGATTGCAGGGTTACAATGTCTTATTTCCAATAGGCTGGGACGCCTTTGGGCTACCTACCGAGAACTATGCCATAAAACACAATATTCCGCCAAGGATTGCCACAGATGAAAATATAAATAACATAAAAAAACAACTTAAAAAAAGTGGATTTTCGTTTGATTGGAGTAGAGAAATAGACACTACTGATGAAAACTACTACAAGTGGACGCAGTGGATTTTTTGTAAATTGTATGAAAAAGGCTTGGCATATAAAAGTAAAGCCTTTGTAAACTATTGCCCAAGTTGCGATGTTATTTTATCTAACGAAGAATCACAAGGGGGTATTTGCGATAGGTGTTCTTCCCAAGTGGTACAAAAAGAGAAAGAAGTTTGGTTTTTGAAGATACGCGATTATGCTGAAAGACTATTAAATAATTTAGACAAGTTAGATTTTCCAGAAAGGGTAAAAGAAGAACAGCGCCATTGGATAGGTAAAAGTGAAGGGGCAGAAGTTGATTTTAAGATAAGCATTAACGGCAAAATTGCAGATACACTTAAAATTTACACTACCAGATGCGATACATTGTTTGGGGTAACATTTATGGTTGTCGCACCAGAACACCCTATGATAAAAAAGTATGCAAAAGATATAAAAAATCTGGATAAGATTAAAGAATATCAAGAGCAAGCAAAAAGAAAAAGCGAATTTGATAGGGTTCAGTTAAATAAAGATAAGACAGGTGTTTTAATTAATGGAATAGTGGCGATTAATCCAATAACTAATGAAGAAATTCCAATCTTTATTGCCGATTATGTTATGATGGGCTATGGAACGGGGGCAATTATGGCTGTTCCTGCACACGATACTCGTGATTACGACTTTGCAAAAAAATTCAATGTTGCAATTAAGCCTGTTATAAAAGGTGGAGATGTGGATAAGGAAGCCTTTACGGACATAGAAAGTGGGGAGATGATAAACTCGGGTTTTTTAAACGGACTTAGTGTAAAAGACGCAAAGGAAAAAATGTTGCAATTTCTAACAGAAAACAAGATAGGTAATAAAAAAATTAATTATCAAATGAAAGACTGGGCTTTTAACAGGCAAAGATATTGGGGAGAGCCTTTCCCTATAATCTACTGCGATAAGTGTGGAACTGTGCTAGTTCCATACGAAGATTTACCGGTAAAATTGCCAGAGATTAAAAATTTCAAACCTTCAAAGCACGGGGAATCTCCACTTGCAGAAGTTGAAGAATGGGTAAATTGCACTTGTCCTAAATGTGGTGGTAAGGCAAAGCGAGAAACTGACACAATGCCACAATGGGCAGGGTCTAGTTGGTACTATTTAAGATATATGGACCCGCATAATGATAAAACTTTGGCAGATAGGGACAAATTAAATTATTGGGGTCCTGTTGATTGGTATAACGGTGGAATGGAACACGTTACAAGACACTTAATTTATTCTAGATTTTGGAATATGTTTTTGTACGATATTGGGGTTGTGCCTTTTGAAGAACCCTACAAAAAAAGGACTACTCAGGGGCTTGTGCTTGGCGAAGATGGTAATAAGATGAGTAAAAGCCTTGGTAATGTGGTAGATTTTACCGAAATTATCGATAGTTACGGCGCCGATGTTATGAGAATGTATATTCTCTTTATGGCTGATTACGAAAGTGCTGCTCCGTGGAGTAGTAAAAATATCAATGGGTGTAAAAGGTTTGTTGAACGTGTTGAAAGAATGACGTCACTGCTTGACGATTATGATGGCGTCCATAAAGAACACATCACTATGTTAAATGAATTGATAAATAAGGTGAGTTTTGATATAGAAAACTTAAAATTTAATACCGCTATTAGTGCTCTTATGACTTTTGTAAATACTGTTTATCAGGATAAATACCTGTCAAAAACAGAATTTGTCGAGTTTTTGACTTTATTATATCCGTTTGCTCCGCATTTTAGTGAAGAAATGAATGAGATAATAGGCAACAAAACCTACCTTTGCAAATCTTCTTGGCCAAAAGTGCGTGAAGATAATTCTAAAAAACAAATTAAATTACCAATACAGGTAAATGGTAAATTAAAGGACCTTTTGGTTGTGGAAGAAAATATCTCTCAGGACGAAATTTTAAAACTAATACAAGATAATAGTAAACTTTCACAATATTTAGCAGGTGGAATAAAGAAAGTTATTTACGTAAAAAACAAAATTATTAATTTAATAGTTTAATTGACAAGTTCTCTTGACCCTTATAGTATGGTTAAGGGAACTTTTACACAAAAGGAGAAAGGTATGTACGAGATTTTAAGCCCCGCAGGGAATATGGAAAAACTTAAAACTGCGGTATATTTTGGGGCAAATGCCGTGTATTTTGCGGGTAAGCAATTTGGCTTACGTGCTGGGGCAGGTAATTTCGATTATGATGAAATAAAAGAAGCCGTAGGGTTTTGTCATAAAAACAACGTAAAGGTTTATGTTACCCTTAATATTATTGCACACAACGATGACTTTAATGGCTTAAAAGAATATATTCAATTTCTAGATGCACAAGGGGTAGATGGGGTAATTGTAAGTGACATCGGAGTAATGAGTTTTGTTAAAAAGTACTCTAAAAATTTAGAACTACACGTAAGTACTCAGGCCAATGTTACAAATAAATATATTGCAAAATTTTATGCCGATATGGGCGCAAAAAGAATCGTCTTAGCAAGAGAACTAACTTTAAGTGAAATTAAGGAAATTAAAGATTACGCAAACGTAGAGTTGGAGGCCTTTGTGCACGGGGCTATGTGCATTAGTTATTCGGGAAGATGCCTTCTCAGTAATTTTTTAACAAATAGGGACGGAAATCGTGGGGAATGTGTTCAGGCTTGCAGGTGGGAGTACGAAATAAATGAAGTTTCTAGACCTAATCAAAAGTTACCAATACAGGAAGATAATCGGGGTACATATATTTTAAATAGTAAAGACCTTAATATGATAGAACATCTAAAAGACCTAATTGATGCGGGAGTTACAAGTTTTAAAATAGAAGGTAGAATGAAAACTTCTTATTATGTTGCAACTACTACTAATGCCTACCGTAGGGCATTAGATGATGTTTTAAATAATAGAGAATTTGATGAAAGTTTATTAGAAGAACTAAATAAGGCTAGCAATAGAACCTATACAACGGGCTTTTATTATAAAAATAAACGGAAAGAACAATCCGAAAATTTGCAAACAAGCGCGCCTACTCAAACATATGACTTTGTGGCAATAGTAAGGGGACAACAGGATACAGGTTTAATTGTAGAGCAACGCAACAGATTTAAGGTGGGGGATATACTAGAAATTTTATCTCCGTCTGGCAATTTTAATAAAAGTTTTGTAGTGCAAAGCATAATTAATGAAAGGGGAGAAGTTATAACTGACGCAAAAAACGTTCAGCAAAATCTAATAATTAATTGCCCATTTTCTTTGCAAATAGGTGATATTTTGAGAAAGAAAAAAGACTAAAAATATATGGTGCAATAAAAAATTAACTTAAAAATTACAATAAAAATTGTACTGAGAATAAAAAATAAATTATTAAAAAATGCTTAAAATTAATGAAAAAACTATAAAAAATGATAAAAAAGTTATAATATTTTGATAAAAAATTATAAAAATTGTGAAAAAAAAGAGTATATATTAAGACAAACTTAAAAATACTCTTTTTTTATAGATGGACTTATAAAACTTAATTTTACTTCTTAACTATGGTGCTGGGGTTACGCCAATGTAATTTGTTATTGTATCTGCAACACCCGGGAAGAAAGTGAAAATTACTATTGCTGCACAAACAATTAAGAATATAAGTTTTATAATTGAAGACCCGCCCCAAACAGCACTAAGCCCAACACAAATCATAAGTGCCATAGGAGCATAAATTCCAATATAGTTTATAATATCTGCAATGACACCTTCGGTTGGCAAATAATGAACGTAGTGTTCCACAATTAAAAGTGCATACCTTACAATCATTATAATTGCAATAATTTCTCCCAAAAATCGAAGTGTTTTTTTGATTGGATTTTCATCTTCCATAACAAGACCTCCCTTTTTATCTACTATTTTTATATCAAAAAGTTTAATTAAAAGCAAAGGATTTTGCAAAATTTTATATATTTTTGTGAAAAATGTTCAAAAATGTTTTAATATTAGGCTTTATTAAAGTAAATAATTAATGTGGATTTGCCGTTATAAATTAAGTAATAAACGTGTAATCGTTTTATTATATGAAAAATAATATATGATGTCTTTATTAAATTAAAAATTAAGGCAAAATCATTGATTGAGTAACTATAATGTGTAATTTTATCGTTATGTTGAAACTCTGTTAGTATGTCAAATAAAAAACAATGCACAACTATTTAATTAAGTTGAATAACAATTCATACTTTTTAAATAAATAACTCACATTCGTTTAACTAAATTGAAAAAATAGTGTACAATATATACTGTACTAGTGACCAGTTGTTTTTTAGATGAGAATTCAAACTGTTTTGTTAAAGGAGAGAAAATATGGAAGACTGTATTTTTTGCAAAATTATAAAGGGGGGCTTGCCTAGTTATAAAATATATGAAGATGAATATACTTATGTTTTTTTAGATAATGCGATGAAAGACTATGGGCATACTCTAGTTATACCAAAAAAACACTGTGTTAACACTATTGATTGTGATAGCAGTATATTGCAAAAAGTTATTTTAAGTGTGCAAAAGGTGGCAAAGCATTATGTTAACAGTTGTGGGTTTAGCGGGGTTTTGATTACTAATGCTAACAACGAAAGCGCAGGACAGGTAGTGGGGCATTTGCACTATCACATTATCCCAAAGGGAGATAGTAAAAATCGAAGTGAAAAAACTCCATTGCAAGAGCAAATGGATACGTTAAAATTGAGTTAAAAAACGTATAAATATTAAAGTAAAAAATAAAGGCTAATAGTTTGTTGTTTTTGAAATTATAATAAAAATTATTGAAAAAATTTATTTTTTAAAAGGTTTCAAAAACAACCTTAATGAGTGGTTTAAAAAAAATCTAAGTTAGAAATAACTTAGATTTTTTATGTGTTAACTTAATCATTAAAAATTTATGAAATTTTATCATATCTCACTAAATTTCACGTTCCAATGAATTTGCAGTATCTTTTAGTGATGTTAAAAAGCAGCCATTCCCAGTCCGCTCAATATTAGGTATATTTAAGTTCAACGATTTGTTATGGAGTAAGGAACGATTTCCAATTCGTTTAACCTTAGGCAAGTCTAGGTTTTTAAGTGACTTGTTATCTCGCAAAAAACAATGGCCAATCTGTTCAACATTAGGTAAAACTAGTTTTGTAAGTGGCTCATTATCTTGCAAAAAACAATAACCAATCCACTTGACATTAGGTAAATCTAGGCTTTTAAGTGAATTGTTGTGACGCAAAAAATTATTACCAATCTGCTCAACATTAGGTAAATTTATGTTTTTTAGAATTTTATTATGGGGTAAGAAATTATCTCCAATCCGTCTAACATTAGGTAAATCCAGTTCTGTAAGCGATTCATTATTTTGCAAAAAATTATCACCAATATCCTTAGCATTAGGTAAATTCAGTTCTGCAAGTGACTCATTATCTTGCAAGAAATTATTACCAATATTTTCAACATTAGGTAAATTTAGGTTTTTAAGTGATTTGTTGCGACGTAAAAAGCCATTACCAATCTGCTTAATATTAGGTAAATTTATGCTTTTTAGAGATTTATTATAGATTAAGGAATCATTCCCAATTCGCTTAATTTTAGGCAAATCTAGACTTTCAAGGGATTCGTTGTCTAATAAAAAGGCACAACTAATATGCTCAACATTAGGTAACGTTAGACTTGCAAGTGATTCATTTTCGCATAAAAATTTCTCCCCAATCCACTTGACATTAGGTAAATCTAGGTTTTTAAGTGATTTGTTATGATGTAAAAAACTATCACCAATCTGCTCGACATTTGGTAAGTTTACGTTTGTGAGTAATTTGTTCCAGGCCAAAAAACTTTTTCCAACCTGTTTAACATTAGGCAAATCTAGGCTTATCAATGATTGGTTTAAAAGTAAGAAATAATCGTCAATTTCTTCAACATTTGGGTTTCGATAGCCAGAGATTTGATTGTGTTTGTCTAGTGTTATCTCAACAATCTCTCCATTTTCTGGGGTAATTTGAATTGTTAATCCGTTTTCATTTGGCACTCTTTTTATATCATTTATTTTACCAACACTTTCAGGAAAAGAGTCAGGTTGATGATTTCCTTGTATAAGATTATAATCTATTATCTCTTTTCCCTTTAAATCTAAAATAAAATAGTCAAAGACTATACATTTATCCTTATCAAAACGGGTAACTATTCCATTTTGAATGATAATATTATTTGGGCAATAATAAATATTGTTATGCTTTTGATTGTATTTATAAAATTTGCCATCTCTTGCTTGAATGTAATTTGGGATACAAAGGGACATTGAATCTTTATTTTCTTTTTTTTCAGTTTCTGCAAGACTATGCACATACTCTACAAAAGAATCTTCAATGCCATTTTTCAAAATGTCGTCGTATAATTCTTGATTTGGGGAAAAATGTTCTATTAATAGTTTAGGCAACATTCCTTCTTTTTTTAGTATAGTTGAAAACTTTTCTTGGCAAAGGCAAGAAAATTTTTCTCCGTAATGCCTTTTTATCCACTTTAAATCTGCACTTTCCATTAGCCATATATCCTTTTTAATCTATATTTTTTATTTTTAATAAGTATAAAGCATTATTTAGCATTTTTCAATAGTGTTTATATAAATTTTGTATTGTTTTTACCTTTTTTTAAAAATTCTTTTTATTACTTTATTTTACTAGTTACAAATTAAATTAATCTTAGACTATTGCTTTTTAAACTAAAAAAGGTATTTGCTTACTTTGGGCTTTGCTACAATTTACGAATTTTTTTTATTTTACTTAGTTTATGAGTTATTAACTTTAATGCTTTTTATTAAAAGTGTTTTAATTGGTATAAGTTTTTTGATATTATTTATGATTTTGAGTAAAGTTCTTCTTTAATATTTAGAGTTTTATTAGTTTTGATTAAAGTTGAAGTTTATTTAAATTTGGGTATACAAAAAAAGAGAAAAAGTCAAAATTAGTCAAAAATAGTTTTGTTTAGCACAAAAATTAAGTAATAGCAAGGGGTATTTTTGATAGGATTTAGGTACAGGAGAGTAATAAAAGATGCAAAGTGCTATAACGACCAAGTCAAGGGTTATTAAGGTTAGTCTTATTCCATTTTTTAAGTATTTTTTATACGCAATATTATTTTTAATTTTTTGCAACTCAAAAATAATGTCGACATACTCGCCAACGACATTTGGTTTTTTTGTTGCGTTAATTTTTTTAAATGAAAATATTTTTTACACTTCAACTTTATTTTTACTTTCCCAAGTTTTAGTAAACGGAAGTATTTATTCCATTACCTTTTCACTAGTGGCGATTTTAATTTGTGGTGTGGCGGGGCTTATTAATAAAAAACGAGGGAGAGTGGTTCGCATTTATGAAGTGGCAATTTTTAGTTTTATTGTGGGACTTAGTTTAATCTATTTTAAATTTGACGGAATTCAAAGCATATACATTAACTTAATTGACAATATTTTAAACACTTTTTTTGCGTGTAGTGTTGTTGTTTTTGTTAGGGCGATGAAAAATCGTAGGTTCAACTTTAATTTGAATGTAGATGAATTTCTCTGTGGTGGGATTGCGCTAGTACTGTTGTTTTGTAGTTTGCAGAGTGTAAACTTTGCTTACTTTGATGTTTTAAAGTTCTTTGGGATACTGATAATATTTTTTGGCGGGGTAATTTTGCCCAGTTATTATAGTATAATTTTTGGAGTTATATGCGGTATAGGTTCTTTTGTTTGTAATGGCGGGTTAGAATACATAACCTTGTTTAGTATAATTGCAATTATCGACTATATCTTTAAGGATTTAAAGAGAATTTATCAAGTTTTTGGGGTTATTATTGCCGATATTGTGATAAGTTTGCTACTAGGGGTGATAGGTTTTTTTTCATTTATTCCAACTATTGTTGCAGGAATAATATTTTTGTGTGTAAAAAGTAGTTTGATTAACAAAATTAAACACTGTATTTTTTTGATTAATACTGGGCAAAACATAAAAAATTTGCTAAATCAGAACAGGGATAGACTTGCAAAAAAATTGGAGTACACTTCGCAAATTTTTTATGAAATGGATAAAAATTTTAGAAAAATGGTCAAGGGAAAGTTGGATAAGTCCAGTGCAAAAGAGATGATTTGCAACGAAGCAATTCGGGAAAACTGTGAAAATTGCAAAAACAGGTTAAAGTGTATAAAGAGTTACAATAGCGAGCATAAAAAGGTTTTTGAAAATTTAATAAATATTGGTTTTGAAAAGAACAAAATTAGTTTAATAGACCTGCCTCAATATTTAACTACGCGGTGTATAAGATTAAATCAAGTGGTAATGTCAATAAATTCATTGCTTCAAAATTACAAAAATTATGCAAAAGTAAATGCGGAACTTGATAATTCTAAAATTTTAATAGCAGAGCAGTTAAAAGGCATATCTAAGGTGCTTAATTTATTGTCATTATCTAGTAACGAAAAGGTGTTACAAAATAAAGGCTTAGAGCAAAAGTTAAAAGAAACCCTTGCTTATGAAAATATAGTGGTAGGAGATATAGTTTGTTTTGAGAGAGATGAAACAACTTGTGTTGTATCGCTAACCATAAGAATGTTAGATTATAACGATGCAAAAATAACAGATATTTTAAGTAAAGTCTTAAATTATAAAATTGTTAGGGAAGACTATAAAGTAATAGACGACCTTGTGTATGCCTCCTACGCGTCTGCCTCTACTTATGGCTTTGCAGTGGGGGTGGCAAAACTTACTAAGGCAGGTAGTACAACCAGTGGGGATAAACACTCTATGTTAAAACTATCCAACAATAAATATCTTCTTGCCATTTGTGACGGAATGGGGTCAGGCAAAACGGCTAGCGAAAAAAGTGAAAATTCACTGTCTTTGTTAGAAAACTTTTATCGGGCGGGGTTTGATGAAGAAACAATAATAAATAGTCTAAATAAATTATTAAATTTTACTAGCGAAGGGGTGTTTTCCGCTCTGGACGTAAGTGTCATTGATTTAAAGAGTGGTGAAACTGATTTTATAAAGCAGGGGGCGGTTGCAGGATACATTAAAAGTAATGAAGATGTAGTAAAAATAGATAGCAGTGCTTTGCCTCTTGGTATCTTAGACGATGTCAATATAAAAATAACAAAAACTGTTTTAACCCCAGATGACTTTATTATAATGGTTAGCGATGGGGTTGCAGATGCTTTGTCTGGTGAGGTTTTAGAAGAATACATAAAATATTTACCTAAAAAAAGCCCGCAGGAAATTGCTGATTGCATTTTAAACAAAGCAAAACTTTCTCAAAAAAACTATCCACAAGACGATATGACCGTTCTTGTTGGAAAATTATACTACAACTGTGCATAATTATTAATGTATTTGCATAAATACTGAATATTTATTCATTTAGGGATTTTGGGTTTTATAAGTTAGGCTGGTTTATTATTGGCAAGGGTTGTTAATTTTAGCGGTTTAAAAGGTATGTTTTTGATAATAAAAGCGCTTTTTTCCGTAATTATAAAAGGTATTTTGTGTGAAACAATAACACGGAATCTATGAGTAGTTGGAATTTGTGCAAAATTATTTAATTTAGGTATTGAAATTAGTGTCAATATAGTATATAATTTTACTGCTATGGAAAAAGAGATTTTAGACTGCATTAATAATAATAAACTTATAATGCCAGGAGAACTTATAGGGGTTGCCGTTAGTGGTGGAGCAGACTCTATGGCTTTGCTACATTTTTTAAACGAAAATAAGGAGAATTTGGATTGTGAGATTGTGGCAATTACCATTGACCATATGTTGCGTGGTGAAAATTCCATAGGGGACGCATTGTTTGTAAAGACATATTGTGCGGATAATCGTATCCCATGTTGGAAGTTTTCTGTTGATGCCGAACGTGTGGCAGATAGCCAAAAGGTAGGGGTAGAAGAAGGTGCAAGGATTGCAAGGTATGGTGTTTTTGATAAACTTTTGCAAGATAACAAGGTGGATAAAATAGCGCTTGCTCATCATCTAAGCGACCAAGCAGAAACAATACTTATGCACATTTTGCGTGGCTCGGGGTTGAATGGGGCTTGCGGTATGGACTTTGTAAGAAGCAATAACTATATTAGACCTATGTTAAATATCTCTAAGGAAGAAATTTTAAAATATTGCGCGGTAAATGAGATTTCGTACGTGGAAGATGAAACTAATGTTGACACGACCTATAATAGAAATTTTTTACGCAATATTATTATGCCAGAACTTAAAAAACGTTGGGAAGGGCTAGAACAAAATTTGGTTAATTTTAGCAAATCTTGCAGGGAAGATAATGAGTTTATTTTAAGCCACATTAAAAGAGATGGGGTTATAATAGAAGGCAAAATGGCAAAAATTCCTTTGGCATATTTTCATTATGCTCCTAGTGTGATAAACAGGATTATCTTTGATACGTTAAATAAAATTAACGTTTATCAAGATATTGAGAGAAAGCACATAGAACTTATAAAATCACTTGTGGACTGTGATAATGGTAAAAAAATTAGTTTGCCGTGTTCACTTATTGCTCAAAAGGAATACGACTACATAACTATTTACGAAGTGCAAAAGCGTGAATTAGTTGAAAGTTATCCATTTAAACTTGGTAAAATTAATTTTGGCGGAGAATGTATTATAGAAGCAAAACGCACAAAAGATACTCAACTAAGACCAAGTCATTTACTTATGGATTACAAAAAAATCCCACAAGATGCTGTTTGGAGAACCAAAAAGACAGGTGACAGATTTACTAAATTTGGTGGCGGGAGTAAAAGTTTAAAGAGTTATATGATTGACAAAAAAATCCCTAATAGGGTTAGAGATTTTATCCCTGTTTTAGCAATCAATAGCGAGATTTTATGTGTGCTTGGGGTGGAGATAAGTGATAAGGTAAAAATCGACGACACGACAACAAGTATAGTTGAAGTTAGCCAAAAGGAAATTATAAAAAAGAATAAAAATTCATAAAAATGAGTATTTAACTTATTAACAATATAAGTTGTGATGAATAAAAATAAATAATTATAAAAAATAGTGTATTTTTAAACAAAATTGTGGATAAACACCTAGTTATCCACAATTTTTATTCACTTATCCACAAAAAATGCCTAAAAATAGAAGAAATAAAAGACAAAATTTCCCCTATTTTACGCAAAAAATTGTGAATAACTTTTAAAAAATATACAAAATTCTTTACCAATATACATATAATAATTTTTAATGTCAAACAAATTTTGAATAAAATTTATACATTTTAAACTTTAAAATTTTTGCATAAATATTAAGTTTTTATAAAAGTTAAATGCCTTTTAAAGAAATATAAATGCAAACGGTAATTTTAGTAGGCGGAATAGCATTTGAATAAAAAAATTTTTTTATTTTATACTAAAATTATGAATAGTTTAGATATGGCAAATCAACTGAAAAAGAGCCTTTTAGATAGTACGGACATTATTGTTCGGGATTTGGAGATTAATGGCGAAAGAGTTGCCCTTGTCTTTATAGACGAGTTATGCAACGTGGAAGAACTCAATAGGAGTGTTTTGTTCCCGATAAAGCAATTTATGACTACTGACATTACGATAGAAGATTTGCGAAAAAATGTATCTAGTTTTTGCAATGTGGAAATTTTGGATTTACAACAGGCAAAAGAAAAACTACTTAGGGGATTTAGTCTTATTTTTATGGACGGGGAAGAAAAGGTTTTAGTTTTTAACACAGTTATGTATCCCGGAAGGTCGGTAGAAGAACCGCCAACGTCCACAGTAATTAGTGGCCCAAGAGAAGGCTTTAATGAAACACTTAAAGTTAATTTGTCGCTTATTAGAAAACGGCTTCCGTCAAGCAATTTAAAAGTGGAAGAACTAAACATTGGCAGAAGAACAAAGACTAGAATAAATATAGTTTATTTTGATGACATTGTAGACAAAGACGTGGTAAATGAGATAAAGCAAAAGTTGAATAAATTTGACATAGACGGGGTCATAGATAGTTATTATTTAATGAAATTTTTAGAAAACAGGCCTAATTCTATTTTCAGGCAAGTGGGTAATACAGAAAAGCCGGACATTGCCTGTGCTAAGTTGCTAGAAGGTAGGGTGGTTATTTTGGTAGACGGGACTCCGATAGCGATAACGATACCTTATGTGATGTTTGAGGATTTTCAAAGTAGCAACGACTATTATTCGGACGCGCACAGGGTTTCTATACTTAGAATTATTAGGGTTTTGGGTTTGTTTTTGTCAATATTTTTGCCGGGAATGTACATAGCGCTTCAACTTTACCACTACAAAGTTTTGCCACTTAAATTTTTGGTAACCATTGTAAACACTACTCAAAATTTGCCATTAAATCCGTTTTTGGAAATATTTTTTATTATAATACTTTTTGATATTTTGTTTGAAGCAAGTGTAAGAATGCCTAAATATCTTGGTATGGCAATTTCTATTGTGGGGGCATTAATCCTTGGAGATACGGCTGTTAAGGCTGGGTTGGTGAGCCCTCCGGGTGTTATGATTGTGGCTTTAAGTGCCATAACTGTTTATATTATTCCTAATCAGAGTTCGCAAATTTCAATACTTAGGATAGTCTTTGCCTTAATAGGCGGGACACTTGGGTTTCACGGCATAATACTTGGTATGCTGTTTTTGATTGCGTATTTGTGCAATTTTGATAGTTTTAAAACCCCGTATCTTGCTCCTTATGCTCCGTATATAAGCAAGGATATGAAAGACTTTATTTTAAAGGATAGTTTAACTACGATGAAGACTCGCCCGCAGAGTATACCTAATAAAAACAGTACTAGACTAAGGAATAAAGGAGAAGAAAAAAAATGACAAAAACCGTTACCACTAGGCAACTTATACTAATACTTGTCCTTAGTGTAGTTACTTTAAAAGTACTTTTTTTGCCAAATGTTTTGGCTAGTAATATTGGCAGAGATGGATATATTATGCTGTTATTTTTGCTACTTGTAGATTTTTTAAATTTGCTTATTTTACTATACCTACTAAACAAGTATAAAGATATGACTTTTTCGCAAATATTAAATACGTTGTTTGGGAAAGCAATATCAAAAGTCATTTTATTTTTACTAGCATTATTTTTTTTAAGTAGGTGCTTTGTAAGGTTTCAAACAAATTTTATTTACTTAAACGAAAATCTTTACACTGCGTTTGAGTGGTACATTTTTGCTTTCCCAATTTTAATTTGTGTTATATTTTGCATAAAGCAAGGTACAAAGGTATATGCAAGGTTGTGCGAAATTTTTATGCCAGTTGTGATATTTGGCTTTTTAGTTGCTTTGGTGGTTGGAATTTTTAGGGCAGATTTTACAAATGCTTTACCGTTTTTAGAAAATGGATTGGGTTTTATTATGTCTTCGCACAGATATTCTGTTTGGTTTGGCGACTACTTTGTTTTGATATTATTTTTTGGGAAGATAAAAATAGAGCGGAAGTTTAATGTAAAGGTGGTAGTGAGTTTACTTATAACGATAGTTTTGATTGCACTTTTTTATGCCGTTTTTTATTTTACCTATAATTACAATAGTGTTTGTCATATTAATGCGATATCGGACATTATGCAATTTTTACCTTCTGTGTCTGATATAGGTTCTTTTGACTGGATTTTGATTTTAATTTGGGACATTGCTTTGTTTTTGGACTTTACTCTTAGTGTTATGTTGGTAAATTTTTTGTTTTGCGAAGTTTTTAACATTCATAAACACAAAATCATTGTGACTATTGTATCTCTTATCATAATTGTTGCGTTTAATTATGCTATAAACTTTAACATATTTTTGTCTATGACAATTTATAGAGATTATATTTTTGCTTTTAATATTTTAATTCAGGCGGGGTTGCCAATTTTGTTGTTTATTTTTGGCACGGCAAAAAGGAGAAAATTAAATGAGATACCTAAAACACAATAAAATTTTGATTGTAATTTTAGTACTTTTTGTGGTTATGTTTCCAATGACAATTAGTTTGCCACAACAAAGTAGGAGTGAAAATATAGTCACAGCCATAGGAATAGACAAAAGCGGAGAAGAATATGAGATAAGTTTGCAATATCTAGTACCCGGTAGTAGTGATAAGGCACTTAAATGTTCGTCCATAAAAGGCAAAAGTGTGGGCGAAGCAATAGAAAAATTTAATTTGGATTATGGTAAAGTTTCGGGATTTGCTCATTGCAGGGTAATAGTTTTTAATAACGAAGCGAGTGATGGAAATTTAAACGAAGCATTGGATTACATTCAACGCATAAAGACTAACACTAACAATATTTTTATAGTTAGTACAGAGAAAAGCGCCAAAGATTTACTTTCTAGTGTCAAAGATTTGAATAGTGAATTTTATGTCATTTTAAGCAGGGATAGTGTTACAGGGCAACACAATCATTACGAATCTTTAAAGAGTTTTGGTGATTACTATAACACAATGCTAGGTAATGTAAAGTGTATTGCGGTAAACAATATTAATGTAGAGCAGGACAATAGTTCGGGTGGGGGTAACAATGCCCAATCAGAAGCGACCAACGAGTCTTCTTCGCAGGGGTCGTCAAGCGGTGGTGGACAAAATTCTGAACACGAGAGCAAAAAAATAAAGAATGACGGAAGTTTAACAATTATTAAGGACAACAAAAGGTTACTTACCCTTGATAGTCCCGCCAGTGATTGCCTTAATTGGTTTAATAGTAAAATAAAGGATATGACATTAAAGGTTTTGAACTATAATGATGACATTTACCAAAATTGTGATATAACCTTTGACGTATATAAGCGATTTACTAATGTTTCTACATACTTTGTGAATGGAAAGCCATTTTATAAGTTAAGCCTTGTGGTTGATGTGACCATTATAGAGGCAGTGAAAGAAAGTCTTGAAATTAAAGAGTTTATTCCAGCAAATAATTTATTTTCGGATAAATTAAAGCAGGCGGTGGTGACGGAAATCAAGCATAAACTTACCCTTGCGGAAAGTAATTTTAAAACAAACAAGTATGATGTAGTAAATTGCTATGAGCATTTTAATAAGTTTAACAATAAGCAGTTTAAACATTATTTGCAGTCGCTTAAAGATGATGAGTATTTTTTAGAAGATATAACTTTTGTATATGATATTACTGTAAGGCAGTGGGATTAATATTTATACACAACCGGCTCAAAATTAATTTAAAGGCACAATGATTTTTTTCAAAAATCAAAACATCAATTAATTTTTCGTTCTTCCCCAAAAAATTGTCAGATTCTTGGGAGCCGTGTATTTCTTCGAGATATAGGATTCTTCGAAAGCCCTTCATTGCGGGTCTGCGCTCAGAATGACGTATGTACTCAGAATAAAAAAAAGCGGGAAAATAGAATGACGCAAAAGATGTAATGACAGAAAAAATAAAATAGTAGGGAAAACAAAATAGTTGGAAAACAGAATTACAAAAAAACCAAAATGCTGGGGAAATATAATGATGGAAAAACAAAAATAGCGGAAAAATACAAAGTTAGTATTCACAATGATGAGAAAATAAAAGGTCAGTACATAGAATGACTGAAATTTGGGTTTAGAGTACCGGGGAGAAAAGTGTCGGGAAAACATATTACAAAGCAAATTAGCATCACTAAAAACTAAGTGGTGAAACATTGTTGTGATGAGTGGTTTTGAAAGGGGCATATTTTGATAATTTAGTTATAACAAGGTTTTTAACTTATAAAAAAAGTCTTGATTTTTTTTATATATAATGATATTATTCTTGTACGTGAATGTTTTTTGCTAACAAAACACATTCCTTCTTGCTCTGAAAAGATTATTTTTAAAGAGCCGAATTAGACCAAAAGGAGGTAAAAAAGATGTCAAATTATGAAGTACTATACATTGTATCCCCAACTTTAAGCGAAGAAGAAAGGGAAGCCCTTATAAACAAGTTTAAGGGATATGTAGAGTCCAACAAAGGTACTGTTAGCGGTATTGATAAGTGGGGTTTAAAGCCACTTAGTTACAGGATTAAGTTCCAAAAAGAAGGCTATTATGTTTTAATGACTTATAGTCTAGACAAGACCGCCAGCACTAATATGGGCAAACTTATGCTTATTACAGAAGGCATTTTAAGACATATTATTGTGAAAAAGTAATGTAAATATTAGGAGAAGTTATGAATAAGGTTATTTTAATAGGAAATTTAACAAAAGACCCAGAACTATCTACTACAAATAGTGGTATTAACTATTGCAGGTTTACACTTGCCGTGCCAAAGAGATTTGTAAGTGGTGGTGAACGTGAGGCGGAGTTCATAAACATTGTAGTGTGGAGAACTCAGGCAGACAACTGTCACAAGTATTTGAAAAAAGGAAGTAAGGCGGGGGTAGTAGGCAGTTTACAAACCCGTAGTTATGACGCACAAGACGGAACCAAAAGGTACGTTACAGAAGTTATTGCTGACGAAGTAGAATTTTTAAGTTCAAAAAATTCTGATACGGCAACTACTACACCTAGTGAAACAAGCAGTAGTGAGTTAGAGCCTATTGATGATGACACTCTCCCATTCTAATAAAAAAGGAGCATAAAAATGAGTGAAGAAGTAAACAACAAGGAAGTTATGAAGGACCTTGGTGAAGAAAAATTTACCAAAAAGCCAAAAAGACAAAACAAGAAAAAGGTTTGTATGTTTTGTGCAGATAAGTCAAAAAAAATTGACTACAAAGACGCAACAACACTTAAAAGGTTTGTAACTGAAAAGGGCAAAATAGTACCAAGAAGACAAACCGGTACGTGCAGTATGCACCAAAGAGAGTTAACTACTGCAATTAAGCGTGCTAGAAATATGGCAATTCTTCCTTTTAAAGGAGAATAAAATATTTTAAAGTGACCACTAAAATTACACCAAAGGCAATTTTTGGTAAAGTTTAAAGTGGTTACTTTTTTTAAATTTTGACAAAAAATTTGAGTTTGTCATATATAAGGAGGGTAAAAAGGTGAGTGAAAAAGAGGAATTTTTTGAAGATTTTGGATTTGGAACAGGGTTAGAAAAGAGAACCCTTATGGCAGCCGCTTATCCGGCAATTATTAGGCAAACTCAAAAAGATGGTTATACTTTCTATGGCGGGTTCTTGCCTGGATTACAAGACAGTGATGTAGAAGATGCCGAAAGCGAAGATGAATGTGTAGAGATTTTGCAGGACATTTTGGACGATAAGGTGGAAGAACTTGTGGAAAACGAGCGCGAATTGCCTGACGTAGAAAGTGATGAAAAGTTAATTCAAAAGTATCCAGATAGCAAAATTGTTTATTTAGACATAAATGTTTACGTTGCAAAGGAAGATGACGAGTGTGACCACGATTGTGACGGGTGTCACATATGTCACAATGAGTATGACGATGACGAAGATGATGAAGAAGATTTTGTGGACGACGATGACTATGAATACGAAGATGAAGACGACGATTTGTCAAGCGGCGAAATAACTAGCGAAGATGAAAACTATCACAAAAGCACAAAGTATATGGAATATCGTGACGACGATTAATGTTTTGGAGTAAAATATGGAAAATGACAAAATAATTATTTTTTGTGGGCCAAGTGGGGCGGGCAAGACAACGATTATGCGTAATTTTTGTAAAAAGTACAGCGATAAGTATGCAAAGTGTGTGTCTTGTACAACACGGAAAAAGCGAGAAGGTGAGGAGAACAACGCAGACTATTACTTTTTAGATAAAAAGGCTTTTGAAGATAAAATAAACAAAGGCGAATTTATAGAATATAACCTTTTTGATGGCGAGTATTATGGTATGCTTACTAGTGAGATAGAAAAGTATTATATGAAAAAAAATTGTGTTATGATAGTGGACCCATTTTCAATATGTAAAGTGAGAAGTTTAGATTTTTTTAAAAACAAAAACACCACTACATTTTTTTTGGACGCAGATGACGAGATTTTAGAGTATAGGCTAAAAAGACGTGGAAATAGCGAAGAAGAAATTAATAGAAAGTTAATTAGGGCCAAAGAAGAACGCAAAAGTGCACCTTGCTGTGATTATTTTGTCTTAGTGGAAGACGTAGAAATAGAAGGCATTGTGGAAAAGATTTATAACGTTTTAAATTAGGAAGTTTTTTATGGCAAAGCAAACAATAATGATTGATTTTGACGATACTATTGTTGAGTCTATTTTTTTGCAAAGGGTAAACAGATTTTTAAATACTTGTTATACATTTGACGATTTTAAGGACGAATATTACATAGATAATATTATCCCAAAAGATAAGAGGGAGCAATTTTTTGCTGAATTTTGTGACACTAATCCCTATTTTGAAGTGAAAATTATAGAAGACGCAAAAGAAGTTATACAAAAATTAAACCAAAAGTATGAAGTTTACATTTGTTCGGGGTGTGTTATGTATAATATGCCGTCAAAATCCGCTCAAATTTTTGCCTATAAGTATCAATTTTTAATAAAGACATTCCCGTTTTTATCGCCACAAAGGTTTGTTTTTACAAATTCTAAGCACGTACTTAAAGGCGATATTATAATTGATGACTATTTAGATAACTTGGCTGGAGAATTTAAGCAAAAGTATCTTTTTAGTAGTTATCACAATAGACGTTTTACAGAACAAGATTTAAAGAATTTAGGTATAAAAAGAGTAAAAAGTTGGAAGGAAATTGCCGAAATTTTATTATAAGTTAATAGTTTTTTCTTGCGAGATAAGAAAAAAAAGTTTACACTTATACTATGGTTATTCAGGGCAGTATAGAAGACGTAATTTTTAGAAATGAAGATAATGGTTATAGTGTTTTTAACATAAACTACAAGGGAACTTTGCTTACTTGTGTTGGTAGGTCTATTGTTATAAACGAAGGTGAAGAAGTTGAATTAACTGGCGAGTTTGTCAACAATAAAAAGTTTGGCAAACAGTTTGCTTTTACAAATATAGAAACCGTTGCCCCAAAAAGTATAGAAGGGATAAAAAAGTATCTTGCTAGCGGATTAATAGACGGGGTGGGGCCTGCAACTGCTGAAAAAATAGTAGAGAAATTTGGTTTGGATACGTTAGAAGTCATTGCTTTTGCTCCATTAAAACTTAGTGAAATTAGGGGAATTAGTGAAAAAAAGGCTTTGCAGATAGGGGAAAGTTTTGGAGAGTCGAGAAATATTCAAAACTCGGTTATGTTTTTGCAAAAATACAATATAAGTTTAAACTTAGCGCTAAAAATATTTAATATTTACAAAGACAAAACAGTTAGCCTTGTTTCTGAAAATCCGTATAGGCTAGTGGAAGACGTAGATGGTATAGGGTTTTTAACTGCGGATAAAATTGCACTTAGTATGGGAATAAAGCGAGATTCTGATTTTAGAGTTAGGGCGGGAATTTTGCATATTTTAAAGGAAAGTAGCGAAAAACACGGGCATACATATTTGCCAAAAGACGAGTTATTGCTAGAAGCATTAAATTTGATAAGTATCGATAGGCAAGATTTTGATAAACTTTTTGAAGAAGAACTGGAAAAACTGCAAATAGAAAGTAAAGTAAAAGTATTTGAATTAAAAGACAAAATATGCGTCTGTACAAAGACTTTTTATTTTATGGAAAGTAGCATCGCAAGTAAATTGATTTTGCAAAACATATCTAGTGTAGATGCTCAGGTGGACGTAGACGAAGAAATTAAGGAGTACGAACGCATTAACAAGATAACTTTGCACGAAACCCAAAAGGAAGCAATAAAAAATGCAGTACAAAATAAGGTAACAGTTATTACAGGAGGCCCTGGTACAGGTAAGACAACCATTGTTAAATGTATTTTGGCTTGCTGTAAAAATTACACTAAAAAAATTTTTTTGCTTGCGCCCACGGGTAGAGCAAGTAAACGACTTACCGAAACGTGTAATTACGAAGCAAAGACTATTCATAGGGCACTTGAAGTGACGTATAGAGATGACGAAAAGCCAGTCTTTAAGTACAACGAAAAAAACAAACTATTAGCAGATGTGGTAATAGTAGATGAAATGTCTATGGTGGACGTTTATCTTTTTTCTTCACTGTTAAGGGCTTTGCCAACAACTTGCAAACTTGTTTTGGTAGGGGATAAAGACCAATTACCAAGTGTTGGGGCAGGTAATGTTTTGCGAGATATAATTGCCAGCAAGGTTATAGATTGTGTGAAACTCACTCACATTTACAGGCAGGACGACAAGAGTTTAATTGTGTCTAATGCTCACCTAATAAACGAAGGCAAGATGCCTGATTTATCAAACAAAAGCAACGATTTTTTTTATGAAAACAAACAAGACTTAGACGATATGTTTAATTGTGTTGTAAACCTTGTAACAAAAAGATTGCCAAGTTATGCCAACTGTTACCCAATAGATATACAGGTTTTGTGTGCTATGCGCTCAGGAATATGTGGGGTGGAAAATCTTAACAAAGCCTTGCAGGAAATTATTAACCCACCTAGTTTTAAAAAGAGGGAAATTGTTTATGAAACCCGTACTTTAAGGGAAGGCGACAAGGTTATGCAAGTCGTTAATGACTATAACTTAAAGTGGACTCGTGTTTTTGTCAGTGGCGGATATGAAGAAGGCGAAGGTGTTTTTAATGGCGATATGGGTAAGATTATAAAAATCGATTATCAAACTAACGAAACAATGGTTATGTTTGATGATGACAGAATAGTAAATTATTCTAAGTTGCAGGCAAGCGAACTTTTTGTGTGTTATGCTACTACTGTGCACAAAAGCCAGGGAAGTGAATTTGACGTCGTGGTTGTACCTGTTGTTAGCGGAGCCCCTAATATTGTTACTCGTAATTTGCTTTATACCGCTGTTACGCGTGCAAAAAAACTAGTAGTTTTAGTAGGACCTAAGAAAAATATTTTGAGAATGGTCTATAACAATAACATCACCAAACGTTATACAATGTTAGAAGAACTTTTAAAACTTCAAGATAAAAAGGCAGAAGATATGTATGGATAAGTTTGATTTTTTGTTTGGCGAAAACTTTACTTGTTATAATTGTGATGATGAAATTTTAGAAGGGGAATATTTGTGCAAAGATTGTTATAGTAAAATAAATTTTATTGCACACGCGTGCAAAAGGTGTGGCGAGCAGGTTAACGAATATTCTTCATACTGTGATAAGTGCAAGGAAAGAAAAAATTTTTGCTTTGAAAAATGTATAAGTGTGGCTAATTTGCAGGGAGTTGCTAGGAGTTTAGTTTATAAATTAAAATTTGGTGGAAAAAGATATATAGCATATTTATTTGCTCACTTTATTTGGGAAAAGTTAAGACAAGAAAAAATAGACATTGATTATTTGTGTTATGTGCCAGTTAGTTTAAAAAGATTGAAGGAAAGGGGATATAATCAGGCTAGGGAAATTGCTTTACATCTTAGCAAAATTTCAAATATTCCGGTAAAAGAGAATTTATTTTTAAAAATAAAGGACACCGCTGACCAAACCACCTTAACAAGAGAAGATAGGTTTAAAAATATGTCAGGTGCATTTTTTGCTTTGGAAGATAAAGACATAAAGGGTAAAACTATTGCAATAATAGATGACGTAATTACAACCACAGCCACAGTTAGCGAGTTATCAAAATTGCTTAAACGCCGTGGTGCAGGCAAGGTGTATGCGTTGTCATTTTGTCACGGGTAAAACTATAAACTTTGTGCTTGTCTTTGTGCAACAAAAAAAGACAAAAAATACTATTTGTTTTTTTTTAACTTTGTAGTATTATATATAATTGATATTACGTATAGGTAATTTATTAGGCTAATAATTTATGTTTAATTTTTAAAATAATATTTTCTAAAAAACAATTTTGTCTGGAAAAGTAGACTTCTTGTTTTTACATAAATTTTAAGGAGAATTTTTATGGGCTTATTTTCGAAAATTTTTAAAAGTACAAACACAAGGAATATTGAAAAACTAGAAAAAATTGCTTCTAAAATTGAAGCACTAGATGGTGAATATTCTAAAAAAACAGATTTAGAATTAATGAAAAAAACAGGCGAATTTAAAGCCAGGTTAAAAAAAGGTGAAACATTAGATGATATTTTGCCAGAGGCTTATGCTACTGTTAGAGAGGCGAGTAAAAGAGTTCTCGGTATGAAGCACTTTCACGTTCAGTTATTAGGCGGTATTGCGTTACATCAAGGAAGAATTGCCGAAATGCGCACCGGTGAAGGTAAGACCCTAGTTGCCACATTGCCTGCATATCTTAATGCCTTGTTAGGGCAGGGTGTGCATATTGTTACCGTAAACGAATATTTGGCAAAGCGTGATGCTGATTGGATGGGCAAGGTTTATAAATTTTTGGGGCTTACGGTAGGGGTAAACATTGCTGGTATGGACGAAAATGCAAAGCGCGATGCGTATAATGCTGATATTACCTATTGTACAAATAACGAACTTGGCTTTGACTACCTAAGGGATAATATGGTACAGGATTTGTCACAAAAGGTGCAAAGGGGACAGCACTTTGCGATTGTGGACGAAGTGGATAGTATTTTGATAGATGAGGCGAGAACTCCGCTTATTATTTCTGGCAAAGGATTCAAGTCTAGCGAGATGTACTACACTGCGCAACGTTTTGCAAGGACTTTAAAGGAAGAAGACTACGAAATTGATGAAAAAACAAAACAAATTAGGCTCACTGACTCGGGCTTAACAAAGGCAGAAACTTTTTTTAAGGTAGATAATTTGTCTGATATTGACCATATTGAACTTATTCATCACATAAACAATGCTTTAAGGGCTAATTTTATTATGAAACGTGATGATAACTATATTGTAAAGGACGACGAAATTATAATTATTGACGAATTTACGGGTAGACTTATGCCGGGTAGAAGGTACAGTGAAGGTTTGCATCAAGCAATAGAAGCAAAGGAAAACGTAAAAATTAAAGACGAAAATAAAACTTTGGCGACTATTACTTTTCAAAACTATTTTAGGTTGTATGACAAGTTAAGCGGTATGACCGGTACAGCAAAGACCGAAGAAGCCGAATTTAACGGAATTTATAGGTTGGACGTTGTGACCATTCCAACTAATTTGCCTGTTATTAGGAAAGATTATCCAGATGTTATTTATAAGACTGAAAATGGCAAGTTTAATGCCGTTGTTAAGGAGATAGAACGTATTCACGAAAGTGGTAGGCCAGTGCTTGTTGGTACAGCAACAGTTGAAAAGAGTGAAAAATTAAGCGAACTTTTAAGACGAGCAAAAATAAGACACGTTGTTTTAAATGCTAAAAACCACGAGCAAGAAGGTAACATCGTAGCCCAAGCGGGTAGACTGGGGGCTGTTACTATTGCCACCAATATGGCAGGACGTGGTACGGATATTTTGCTAGGTGGTAATGCCAAGTATTTAGCGAAGCAAAAGTTAATAGAAAAGGGTTATAATAGCAGTGAAATAGAAATGGTGTCTGATTACACTATGAGCCTAAATGAAGAACTTACTAAACTTAAACAAAAATATGATGAGTTGTACGAAGACTACAAAAAGACAACTGACGACGAAAAGAAGAAGGTTATCGAACTAGGTGGTTTGTGTATTATTGGGACAGAAAGGCACGAAAGCAGACGTATTGATAATCAGTTGCGTGGTCGTGCTGGTAGGCAGGGCGACCCGGGGTCTAGTGTATTTTATGTTTCTATGCAGGACGACTTAATTAGGCGTTTTGGTGGGGATAAAATGAAAGCACTAGCAGACGCGTTAAAGATAGATGAGGAAACGCCTTTCCAAATAAAGATTTTCTCCAAATTAATAGAAAGTTCCCAAAAAAAGATAGAAATTCAAAACTATATGTCGCGTAAATTTGTTTTGGAATACGATGATGTTATGAATAGACAAAGGGAATTGATTTATAACGAACGTGATAAAGTTTTGAAGGGAGTTGATATTCACGACGAGATTTTGGATATGTTCCCAGACGTGGTAAGTAAGGTGGTTTATAATGTCATTGATGACGACACTCCGTCATATAAGTGGGATTTGGAAAAACTAAACAAAAATTTAGAGGTGCGACTTCTTGAAAATGGGCGAAACCTTGTTACAGACGAGTTTATTGAAGAATGTGACGCAAAGGACGTTTATGAAAAAGTTTTAAAAGAAGTCTATGCTAGATATGATAGATTAATAGCAGAAAGTAAAGAACTAGGGTTTGATTTTTCTCGATTTGAAAGATTTTTCTTATTAAGAGTGGTAGATTTGTTATGGATGGAACACATAGATACTATGGAAATTTTAAAAAAGGAAATAGGCACGCAGGCTTATGGCGGTAGAAATCCATTAGTAGAATACAAACGAGAAGGCTTTGACCTGTTTGATGAAATGATAGAAAAGATTAGGGAATACACTTGTACTTTTCTACTAAACGTAAAAATTCAACGTCCCCCAGAGATGAAAAAAGTTGCAAAACCACAGCCTGTACAAACTAATCAAAAGTTTGTTCAGGCAAAAACGACTAAAACGGTTGGACGTAATGACCCTTGCCCTTGTGGTAGTGGTAAAAAGTACAAGCACTGTTGCGGGAGATAGTTTATGGTTTTAGATGAACAGCTAGAAAAGTTTAATGTTTTGCAAAAAAAATCCAATTATTTAAAGGAGTGTCTTTGACGAAAAGGCTCTCAGTTTAGAGTTGCAGTTAAAGTTAAAACAGCAGGAAGACCCTAATTTTTATGACAATTTAAGCAATGTAAAGCAAAATGGTAAACAGGTAAGAGAGTTGGAACGTAAACTTGATATTGTAAAAACTTGCAACGGGTATGAAGATAATATTGTATTTTCACTTGAATTACTAAAAGAAATTAATGACGAAAGTAGTCTGGCAGAGTTAAATAAACTATTGTGTGATTTTGACGATTTTTTGGAAAAAAACACAATAGAAGTTTTGTTGAACAGTAAATACGATTCTATGCAGGCAGTTGTTTCTATTCACGCAGGTGCGGGTGGGACAGAAGCACAAGATTGGGTCAGTATGCTTTATAGAATGTATGCTAGATTTTGCGAAAAGAATGGTTATGCAATTAGTTTGGTAGATTTATTAAATGGCGACGAAGCGGGCATAAAAAGTGTTACTTTTGTGGTAGATGGGAACAAGCCTTATGGTTTTTTAAAGGCAGAAAGCGGAGTTCATAGGCTGGTTAGGATTTCTCCTTTTGATGCCAATAAGCGCAGACACACTAGTTTTGCAAGTGTGGAAGTTACTCCCGAAATTGACGACGAAGATGACGATATTGTAATTCTGCCAGAAGACGTTAGAGTGGATACTTATAGAAGCAGTGGTGCTGGTGGTCAGCACATTAATAAAACTGATTCTGCAATTAGGCTTACTCACTACAAAACGGGAATTGTTGTTACTTGCCAAAACGAGAGAAGCCAAATTCAAAATAGAGAAATGGCTTTTAAAATATTGAAGGGAAAGTTGGCAAAACTAAGGGAAGAAGAACGTCAAAAAAATCTAAATGAAATAAAGGGTAACCTAAAAAAAATAGAGTGGGGTAGCCAGATAAGGTCGTATGTATTTTGCCCATATACCTTGGTAAAGGACCATAGAACAAACTACGAAACAAGTGATGTTACAGGTGTTATGGACGGTGACATAATGCCATTTATTTTGGATTATTTAAAAAAGAGTTTGGGGTGAAAATATGTATTTTGAACAAATGCAAAAAAAAGTAGAAAGATTAAAAGGGAAAAAAGACATTGTTGTTCTTGGTATAGAAAGCAGTTGTGATGAAACATCTATTGCTGTTGTAAAAAATGGTAGGGAAGTTTTAAGCAATGTGATTTCTTCTCAAATAGATATTCATAAAAGATTTGGCGGGGTTGTGCCAGAAGTTGCTAGCAGAAATCACGTAATGGCTATACCAAATGTTTTAGACCAAGCAGTACTTGAAGCGGGGATAAAAATTAGTGATATTGATGCCATAGCGGTAACTTATGGTGCGGGGCTTATAGGGGCGCTTATGGTTGGGGTTTGTTTTGCAAAAAGTCTTGCATATGCACTAGAAATTCCGCTTATGGCTGTAAGCCACATACACGGACATATGTGTGCAAATTTTATTACATATAATGACCTTGTGCCACCTTTTGTTGGATTAATAGTTAGTGGGGGACATACTGCTATTGTTGAAGTAAAAGATTATATAAACTTTAAAGTTTTGGGTTCTACATTAGACGATGCTGTGGGTGAGTGCTTAGATAAAGTCGCCAGAGTACTTGGATTAGAATATCCAGGGGGCCCAAAAATTGATAAACTAGGTAAACAAGGTAATCCGACAATAAAGTTTAGCAAAGATTCATTAAAAAATAGTTACGATAGCAGTTTTAGTGGGTTAAAAACGGCAACTATAAATTTTATTCATAATTTAAATCAAAAAAATAAAACTATCCCAATTAATGATATTTGTGCTTCACTAGAAAAAGAAGCATTTATTCCACTTATAAACAAAACAATTAGGGCTTGCAAAGACTTGGGTTATAATAAGATATGTGTTGCAGGCGGGGTGTCGGCGAATAGTTTTTTAAGAGAAAATTTAAAATCTCAGGCACAAAAAAGCGGGATAGAAGTGTTTTTCCCAGATATGAAACTCTGTACCGATAATGCTGCTATGATTGCAAGTCAGGGATACTTTAATCTTTTAAACGATGTAGGACTATCTGATATAAACCTAGATGCTGTATCAAATATTGCTTTATAAAGTGACAAATGGGGTTGCGTAATTTTGATTTTAGTAAAATAAAAAACCACGGGTATACCCCGTGGTTTTTTATTTATCTAAAAGATTAACCCTATATAAGGTTTTGTTTTAAATATTCTTCAACGTCTACTCCGCGGGAGAGCAAATTAGATATAATGCTTGCTAGCCTTTTTGGCGAGGAAGTTAAGATGTTTGGATTAGCATAAAAAAGTTCCAAAAAATTATCAATATTATAAAATTTTAAAATATTTATAATGCTCTGCGCTTTTTCGTACGATATTGTATTTAAAAGTGGTGCCACTATTTGCATATCTTCTATTTCATTTTCGCTAAGTCCTAAGTCTAGGAGATAAGCTTTTAATTTTTCTTCCATAAACGAAATTCCTTTTAAAAGTTGTTTTACATTGCCATAGTTTTATCCTCGGCGCTATCTAGCGCTCCTGTAAGTTCCAGCATTTTATAACTTGCTTCTATATACTCTTTTGCGATGTCGTCAAAAGAATATTCTGCCATCAACTCGTCACTATTCGCTCCGTATTGATTTTTAAAAGTTCTTTCACTTGTTAAAACAACACTAGGCTTTACTTTGTTTTGGCGAGAAGACAAATATGTATACCTTGCGTAACTTTTTTCTATTGACTGCATATACCAAGGCTGTTTTAAAAAGGTTTTGTTTGGGTCCATAACGCAAAACAAATGGTATTTTGTATCCAAATTTTTTGCTGGACTACTAAATATTGCAGGATAAGATAGTAGATATTCCTTTTTAAACCCTAAGATATTAAAGATATCGCTTTTTTGTTGCATAGTCGTGTCAGAAAAAGATATAATCCTTGGATTTGCCAAAAAAATTTTGTGAATTTCTTCATCGGACATATTAAAGGTTTTTTGAAAAATGTCTTTTGCGTGACTTAATTTTTTATCTTCCAAGCACAAACAAGTAGGAAATAATGCAATCACTTTTGAAATTTCCTGCTCGGATAGATTAAAAGTTTGTTTTAAATTGTTACACCTATTTTGTATGGTTTCGTCAGACGGGCGAAGTAAGGTAGGTTGACTACGAACTAGCATTGAAATAGTTTTATTATCAAAGCCAAATTGCTTGTTAAAAAGGTCTAGTTTGTGATTAAGACCTTCCTTTGTAAAGCCTATAATAGATGGCAGTCCTACGACAACTCGCTTCAATTCTTCATCATCAAAATTAAACGTTTGCTTTATGAGTTCGAGACGCTCACTAAGTAATTTTTCGTCAAAATAGTCAAGATTTTTAAAAATTGCAGAACTATTAGCGAAAGTGTTTTTATCTAAATTTAATTTTTGTTTTAATAAATCTACTGTATTCATATATCTATTATAAATTTTGAGAAATTTTTGTCAAACGCGATACGTTATAAAAAATATTTTAGTGTATTTTGCACATTGTAAAAACGAATATTGATTTAATATTTTTATTTTTTATTTATCATAATAAAGAATTTTAATTTTGTCTTGATTTTTTATGTATTAATTATCTGTTTTAGTATTTTAGATAAAATCTACTTTTTGAGTTTTGTTATATAAAGAGTTTTTTGTTAATAAAATTAAAGTATGAGATTTGTGACAATAAAAAAACGGACGTTATGTATCCTAATTGGAATTTTGTTGTGTATTTGCCTAGTTTTAGGGACAATGTTTGCGGTAAGACAGGTTAGTGTTCCAAGGCAGACATACACAGTTGTAATCGATGCTGGTCACGGAGGGATAGATGGTGGTTGCGTCGGAAAAAACACGGGAGTTTATGAGAGCGACTTAAATTTAGCCTACGCAAAATTACTTAAAGAACAACTGGAAAATATGGGGATTTCTACACTACTTACAAGAACCAATGCAGATGGATTATATGACGATGGTGTCAAAAATAGAAAAAAAAGTGATATGCAAAAAAGAAAGCAAATTATAGATAATGCCAATCCTGTTTTAGTTATTAGTATTCATATGAATAGTTATGTTAGGGGCGAATCTCGTGGGGCACAGGCTTTTTATAAAAAGGGCAACGAGCAGGGTAAAAAACTATGCGAAGACGTGCAACAGGAGTTGCATAGTATGTTAGACTATGCGGGCAAAACTGCAAAGGTGGGAGATTACTATATGGTAAACTGTACAGATAGGCCAAGTGTGCTTATAGAGTGTGGTTTTTTAAGTAACGCACAAGAAGAAAAACTGCTGATAGATTTAGACTATCAGCAAAAGGTTTGTTACGCAATAAGTTGCGGAGTTGTAAGATTTTTAAATGAAAAATAGATAAAATTAAAAATTTTCTTGTTTAAATTATAGTATTATTAATACTAAAAAACGATAAAAATTTTGTTTTTTTATTTGTATTGTGATAAAAATTGTTTGGTTTTAAGTAAAATTTGCGTGATGCTTAAATTTGTTGTAAACCCCGCTTCTTTTTGATGTCCCCCGCCAGAAAATATCTCGGCAATTTTATCTGCAACTAGTAAACTATTTGTCATAACCTTGGTGGTTATTTGATTGTCAGTACGTTTTACTATAAACAAAAAAGTGTCCAAAAAATCTAACTTTCTTAAATCTTCGGCGATTTTTTTGGTTAAGTCATTTAAGGTTAGGGTATTAAAAGGGTAGATGGATTGGTCTACTACTACATAACTAAAATTTTTTTCTTGTTTAATAATTTCTACAAGTTTGCCAACAGAAAGTAATTCTTCCTTTGTGCGTTTCCAAAGTGTTTGCTTGTTAATATAACTATAATCTATGCCGTTATTGATTAATTTTTGGGCAATTTGTAGTGTTTTTTTGCCTATTCTTCTAGAAAAACAGTTAGTATCTGTCATTATACCTGCGTAAAGGGAAGAACATAGGTTATTGGTAAAAAGTTTTTTATTTAAAGAATTAATTATTAAATAAACAATCTCACACGTGCTACTAGATTTTGGGTCAGAAAAAACAAAGGTTGCATTTGTTTTGTTTCCTGAATGGTGGTCTATATTTATTGTAATTTGAGCATTTTTAAAGTAGTTCTCAAACTTGCCTAGCCTTGATGTTTCGTTAAGGTCTAGGGCGATAAAGTTGTATTTTTGATGCGTAACCTTATCAACTGTTTGTACCTTATTTTTTTGCCAAGACAAAATCTTTGTGTCTTTTGAGTCTAGCAAAATGTAGCAATCTTTTTTTAGATATTCTAGTGCAGTTTTTATTCCTATGCATGAATTTATAGCATCTTCATCTGGGGAAGAGTGGGCACACAAATACACGGGTAAGTTGTCATCTAGATTTTTTAATGTTTTAATTACATTTAAAATTTTAAACATATCTATCTCCTATATTCTAAACATATCTGTCACCTAAATCAGTTAGTTCTAGTGGTAAACTTTTTACTTTTTTTGCGTTAATTAATTGCTGTCTAAGAGTGGTGCTAGAAAGAGTTTTTTCGTTTTTTCTATTAGTGGAAGCAAGTACAATGTTTGGATAGTGAGATAAAATAAATTCCATTTCTTTTAAACTGCTTTGAGGCTTTTGACTAAGTTTTGTTTCCCAGTCAGAGCCCAAGTAAATTGCCACTTGACCGCCGTTTTTGGTGATATTGTTTGCTTTTTCTAAAAATTCCTTTGGCGGTAGCATATCATTTTCGGTAATAAAAACCTTTGAAATTCCTCTCATACCCTGCACAATTTTTAGCCTGTCTTGTTCGTCATTAATGGTAGTTTTATGTTTAATTCGTTTAGAATACTCGTCAGATTTTATCCCCACATATACGTCTTCACTTTCGTTTATAACTGTTTGCAAATGTTCTATATGTCCTGGGTGGAAGCCATCAAAAACACCAGATACGTATGCTAAATCATATTTTTTGCGTTTTGGTTCGTCTAGTTGTAGTGGGCCAATGTCCGGGGTTAGTTCGTTTAAATTGTAACTGCGTACTATATTACTAGAAGTAACTCCTTTACATCTTTCTACTTGCTTTTTTCGTTGGGTTTCGCTAAAAACCGTTTTATGCCCAAAGTATGCTTCGGCAATTTCGTCGCTAATTACTCCAACATTAACTTCTTTATATACTTGGCTTAATTCGTTAAACAAGGCAACGTGAGTTGGGGTAAGCACGTCAAACATTCCGGATAGCAAACAAGAGCCGTGTCTATATTCACCGGCTATTGAGTCGCGAATTTGTTTGTAATCTTCGTACGGTAACTTTACCAAAGCATCTACTGTTTGGCTGACTAATTGGGTTTGTTTTAGGCTAGGTTTTTCGCGAGAAAGTTTGTCATAAATATATTCATAAACCTGCTTTACCTGAGAGCCTGCTAGTTGCAAGTTAAAGTTTACTTTGTTAAATATTGCGTCTTTTAAAAATCTGTCCCTGTTTTGCAAAAGATAGAAATTTACACCAAACAAACGGCGGGATTCGTTAAAAACGCGAGGAAACCTGTTATACATTTCGTAATTTCGGGCATAAATATCTGCTATGTCGTTTTCTATGGCTTCTATCTTCTTTTGCGGTAGGTTTTCTCTATTTAATCTAAGGTAGGCAAAGGCCTCAAAGTAAGGGAACAACTTATCTGCTAGGGCATACCTAGTTTTTTTGTCTTCTATTTGGGCATTTTTATAAATGCTATCGTGGGTTGCTAGGTGGGCAATGTATTGAGCCCTTGTTTTTATTTGAACTTCTATTGGGATATCTTCTATCATAAGGTTTGCCTTAGAACTTTTGTAACCGTCGTTAGTTTGATAGTCTTTCCCCGTAGGGTCTTGATAATCGTAAGGGATAGACGATGTCTCTGGTTTACGGCTAGAAATTCTTCGGTAATCGGTAATAAAAGAGTCTATATTCGGATTTTTGTATTTGGAATAGTGTTCCTGTAAAAAGTTTAAAAATTTATCTACTTCGTCATTGCTATCCACTACAATCATAAGACCAAGCAAGTCTTTCATTCCATTCCATTTTGCCTGATATAATTCCTTTTCTGAACTGGTGGAGTATTTTTTTATTGCGGAAATTGGACCTTTGACCCTACTCTCGAATATCATATCATCGCAAATGCCACTTTCTTCTAATTCACATTTTAGGTTGGCTACTAGGGTTTCCACTTTGTCACTATTATCTATTAGGTATAATTCGTGCAATAGTTTTTTTATTATATCTTCATTTTTAGCAATCATTTTTATTTGTTCTCCTTCATAATTAGGTTGGTAAATGTTTTAAAAATAGCACTTTTATTAGAGTCTTTATATTTTTGTACAATGTCTAAATACTTGTAATATTCAAGAGTATTTTCTTTGTTAAAACCACATATAAAATTGGCTAAAAGTATTACTTTTAAGTACTTTTTATCGCTTTCAAAAATGTTTTTATAGTTGTTTGTGTCATCACAGTTTAACAATTCTTTAACATTTTCTTGTATGGTTGGGCTAGATATTTTAATTGGTAAATCCTTGCCAGTTAAATTTTTATAATAGTACAATAGCGCGCTTATAAGTACTATATCTTCAACAAGGGTAGATTGGGTAATAATGGTTTGCAAACGAATAATAACTTGATTTAAAATATTTGTGTGGTGTTGTTTATCGTAATTTTGCATAGTAACTTTTGCGACATCAAAATAACTTAAAAACCTTTTTGAAAAAGGAAGGATAAAATCGTCGTCTATTTGCTCACTCATATACACCTCACAATTATTACATTAATTTTACTCCATATCTGCTTTACAGTCAATATCTCAAAAAGTATTTTATAAATAGTTTGAAAATTGCCAAAGTTGTGATAAAATACTTAAAATATGGTGGAAAAATTATTTTTTGAAAGCAAATTAAGTGATAGTAAAATATTAGATTATAACCCGTTAAGTCTTGCATTTTTAGGCGACGGTGTCTGGGGGTTAATGGTTAAGGAGTTTTTTGTTGTGCACACCACTTGCAAAAATACTAGCCTGCATAGGTTAACTACAAAGTTTGTAAAGGCGACTTTTCAGGCAGAGTTTTTTGATAAAATATTTGATTTTCTTCTTGCGGAAGAAGTGGAAATAGCAAAGCGGGCAAGAAATGTTAAAATGCAAACGACAGCAAAACACGCATCGCTTGCCGAATATAAAAAGGCGACGAGTTTTGAGGCGGTCTTGGGATATTTGTACCTTACAAAAAATTTTGATAGGATACAAGGCATATTTGATATGGCAAAGTTGGAGATGCAAACAAGTATTTTAGGTTTGGAGGGTAAAATTTGATAATTAGCGGTAAAAATAGTGTTTTAGAAGCCATTAAAGCGGGTAAAAGCATTAACAAGGTTTTTATTGACAATAAAAAAGGAGATTCTTTTACCAAAAGCATAATGGAAATTTGTAGGGGACAGCACATAAGATATGATTTTGTAGACAAATCAAAGTTGGATAAATTGGCTTCTCATCATCAGGGTATTGTGGCAGAAATAACTGACTATAAGTACTATGATTTAGATGACTTATTGTCCTATGCGGGCAAAGAAGGACATTTTTTGGTGTTGCTAGACGGCATTGAAGACCCGCATAATTTTGGTAGTATAATTAGAGTGTGTGAATGTGCAGGAGTGGACGGCATTGTAATCGAAAAACGCAATAGTGTTAGTGTTAACGAAACTGTTTTTAAAACAAGCGCGGGGGCAGTAAACAAGGTAAAAATTGCCAGGGTGACAAATCTAAATGATTCGATAAGAGAGTTAAAGAAAAACAACATTTTTGTTTTTGCTTGTGAAGCAGGCGGGCAAAGTGTTTACAAAACAAATCTTACGGGAGATATAGCAATAGTTATGGGTAGCGAAGGTTTTGGGATTAGCAAACTTACGACA
Source organism: uncultured Clostridia bacterium (assembly GCA_944381205.1). Classification (GTDB taxonomy): domain Bacteria; phylum Bacillota; class Clostridia; order Christensenellales; family UBA1242; genus UBA7862. The sequence continues at coordinate 4,315 of CALWKG010000008.1, read as the reverse complement.
AAACTTTGTGACGGGACTATAAGTTTACCACTGTATGGCAGTATAAATTCGCTTAATGTGTCTACTGCAACTAGTGCCATAGTATACGAAGCCATCAGACAAAGAAAGGGTGAATAATGGAAAATCAAACATTACAACTAGCCAAACAAGGCAATGAAGAAGCAATTAATTTGCTTTTTGAAGAATTAAAACCGCTAGTTAAAAGTATTGCTCGCAAGTACTTTTTGATTAATTTGGAACAAAGTGATTTGGTTCAAGAAGGAATGATAGGGTTATTTAACGCAATAAGAAGTTATGACGAAAATAGCGATGTAAACTTTATAAACTATGCAAAAATTTGTGTGAAAAGGCAAATTCAAAATGCTCTTATTAAAAACAATAGACTTAAAAATCAAATGCTCAATACATACTTTTCTATTAATAACCAAGGTAAAATTTTGCTTAACACAGCAGAAGAAGGGCAAATAGATGACGAAACGGGATTTTATTTGGAGTCTAAAACTTTAAGTCCAGAAGAAAGTTTAATATTTAAGGAAAAGTTAAGCGAAATAAATCTTGGGACAAAAAAAGTGCTAAGTCATTTTGAAAGGGAAGTTTTAAAACTATATATGAAGGGCTTAAATTATGTTGAGATTGCGGGGATATTAAAAAAAGAGCCTAAAAGTATTGACAACGCACTCAGCAGGATTAAAATAAAATTGAGATTTTTAAAAGGGGAATAGTTATGAGCCTTGCACTATATAGAAGGTTTAGGCCAAAAGTTTTTGATGATGTTATTGGGCAAGACCATATTGTATCTGCTTTAACTAGGCAAGTGCAAAGTGGTAACATATCTCATGCCTACTTGTTTTCGGGCAGTCGCGGTACGGGAAAGACTAGTTGTGCAAAAATTTTTGCTAAGGCGATAAACTGTTTAAATAATGCAAGTGGCTCCCCTTGTTTAAAATGTACAAATTGTCTTGCTTCGGAAAGTCAAAATAATGTTGATATTGTTGAACTTGATGCGGCGAGTAATAATGGTGTTGACGAAATTCGCGAGATAAGGGAAAAGGTAAAGTATCCACCAATAAACGGCAAATATAAGGTATATATTATAGACGAAGTTCATATGTTAAGCGATAGCGCCTTTAATGCTCTTTTAAAGACCTTAGAAGAACCACCTTCCCACGCGGTGTTTATACTAGCCACTACCGAAGTCTACAAACTACCACAAACAATTTTGTCTAGATGTATGAGATTTGATTTTAGGTTAGTTGATAAAGAAACCTTAATGTCTAGGCTTAGAAAAATTTTTGACGAGATAAATGTAACTTATGATGAAAAGTCAATAGAAGCAATGGCTCTTAGTGGTGAAGGTAGTGTAAGGGATATGTTATCTATTGCCGATGCGGTTATTGCTTTTTGCGGTAACAAAGTAACCTTTGACAAGGTAATTGAAGTTTTGGGACAAAACGATAGGGAAAGTGTTTTAAGACTAAGTGACTTTATTTTTGATAAGAATTTGGGCGGAGTTTTAGAAGAAATAGACCAAATAGTTAAAAGCGGTAAAAATATGGTGGCTTTTTGTAAGGAAATGACTGTTCATTTTAAGGATTTGTTAGTGACAAAAAGTTGCAAAGATGCGTCAAAGATTTTAGATTTGCCAAAGGATATTATGGATAAATATATAAGTCAAAGCGCAAAGGTAGACGCAAGCACATTGATTACCTTTATGGATAAGTTTAGTAGTGTAGAAAGCGAACTAAAATATGCAATAAATCCACGAACTTTGGTTGAATTGGTGTCCCTTGAATGTGCTAGTTTTGACCCTTTAAAAAAAAACTAATTAATGAAGATTTGCTTGACACTTGCGGGGTAGAGATAGCAAAAGACGAAAATTTACAGCAAAGTCAAAACATCGCTATAAATGAAATTAATATAAAAAGTTTTGATACGCAAGATAATAAATTAAACCAAGAAGTGATTTTAAATAGAATTGACGAAGAAGGAAATTCGCCTTTTAAAGCGCAAACAAATAGCACAAATGTTGAGCAACCAAGTAAAACAAATCTTTCAGCACGAACTATCTGGGGTAGAGTTGTCTTGGCTCTAAGGCAAAATGGCGCTATGATGCTTCATTCTGCTTGTGGGGAATTAAGAGATTTAAAATTAGATGATAACACTCTGATTATTGGTGTGAAGGACGAATTTTCATTTAATTTACTTAAAAAAACCGAAAATTTTCAAAAAATTGAGTTGGAACTTAAAAAAATTAATGATAAAATAAAGTTAGATTTTGTTCCTAAGTTTTATACTAATAGTAGCAGTAAAGAAGAAGATTTAATGACTATTAAGGAACTTTTTGGAGATGAAATTGATATAATTTAGAAAGGGGATTATAAAATGGCAGGTTTTAATAGGTTTGGCGGTGGAATGAATATGCAAAATATGATTAGGCAGGCTCAAAAAATGCAGGCCGAAATGACTAAGAAAAACGAGGAGTTGGCTCAGACTGAATTAGTGGGAGTTAGCGGTGGCGGAATGGTGGAAATCACTATCACTGGCAAAAACGAGATAAAGGCGGTTAGGATTAAAAAAGAGGCCGTCGACCCAGACGATGTCGAAATGTTAGAAGATTTAGTTTTGAGCGCTATTAGAGATGCTCAGCACAAAGCAAATCAACTAAGTCACGATACTTTGGGTTCATTGTCAGAGTTTTAGTATTATGCAATAATTTTAATGTTTTTGCTTTTGCAAACGGCATTGTATGGTTAATTTTTAAGTTCAAATTATATAAAGAGTGGATATATAAACCACTCTTTTTTTGTTGGGCTGTTTTCTTGTATGCTTGCCACTTTTTATCGTAATTAATTTGAGTAGGAATTTTACTTTGATGGTGGCATATTTATCGGGTAAATATATATATTATTGGTCTTTTTAACATATATTTTATATTAATAGTAGTTTATAAACAAAAAAAGGGGGAGATTTTGCCTTGGAAGAATTTTTAAATAGCGAAAAATTTCACAAGATGGCAAAGGAGTATAACGAAAGGTATAATAGAATTTCGACATTAACGACAGACGATAAACATAATTTGCAAGATTTATTTAAGAATATTTGCAAACTAAACTATTTGATAAAAAAGGGATTTTCGCGAAATAGAAGATTTTCATTATGTATTGAAAAGATAGGCGACATTGAGAAAAAAATTAAGCAGGTAAGCGACCAGCAGGGGATAGATATTAATTTTGATTTTTCAAAAGACAGACAACTAAAAATAAATAACAAGTGTTTTATTTTTATTATTTTTGATGTGTTTTTTTGCATTTTTAAATTGTATCAGGGACAAAAAAATGAATTTCTAAACGAGATTTTATATAATTTTTTTGACGAAATAACCCTATTTTATAAGCAAATTTAAGGGCTTATTTAGGAACACCGGGGCTAGTGTTCGTAGTTTTAGAGAAAAACATAAAAAATAAGTAAAAAAAATAAAAAAAAGATGTTGACACTATATTTTGCTTATGGTATTCTTGCATTGTCACCGAAAGAAAGGGTGACGATGTTCCATAAAAACTTAATAGTTAAGGTTAATAATTGTTCTTGTAATTTCAAGAATTTTAATCTAGCAAAACTTTAAACAAATCAGTCAGTAATGAGTGTTTTGAGCAGAAAGTTTCTAGTAAGTTGATAATAATAAGTGTTACACTTTTATTATACCATTTTTATTAGAGTTTGATTCTGGCTCAGGACGAACGCTGGCGGCGTGCTTAATACATGCAAGTCGAACGGGATTTATTTGTTGCACAAAGCGGGTTTACATAACTTGTTTTGTGCAATGAATAAATCTAGTGGCGGACGGGTGAGTAACGCGTGAATAATCTACCTTTCACAGGGGGACAACAGGTAGAAATACCTGCTAATACCGCATAAGACCACAGCTCGGCATCGGGCAGGGGTAAAAGATTTATTTCGGTGAGAGATGAGTTCGCGTATCATTAGTTTGTTGGTGGGGTAATGGCCTACCAAGACTACGATGGTTAGCCGACCTGAGAGGGTGATCGGCCACATTGGAACTGAGATACGGTCCAGACTCCTACGGGAGGCAGCAGTAAGGAATATTGGGCAATGGAGGAAACTCTGACCCAGCAACGCCGCGTGAAGGAAGAAGGTCTTCGGATTGTAAACTTCTGTTATTGGGGAAGAAGATAGTGACGGTACCCAATGAGTAAGCCCCGGCTAACTACGTGCCAGCAGCCGCGGTAATACGTAGGGGGCAAGCGTTGTCCGGATTGACTGGGCGTAAAGGGAGTGTAGGCGGTTTGGTAAGTCA
>CALWKG010000007.1 GCA_944381205.1 uncultured Clostridia bacterium | reverse complement strand
TTTTGTTTAATTCAACAGGCACTTATTAATAAAAAAAACACAATATTTGTACATTACAAATACTGTGTTTTATAAATATTATGAGTTAAAGGTTTATCATTAACATAAAAATTACGATTTTTTGCTCCTTGCCCTAAAAATCAGTGCAAAGATATATCCAAAACCAACCGCAGCAGCAATTCCCGCCGCAGTAGCAGTTAGCCCGCCTGTAAAAATTCCCAAAATACCGTCTTGCTTAACTGCTTCCATTGCACCCCTAGCAAGTGAAGCCCCAAACCCAATAATTGGCACAGTTATACCCGATTTAGCAAACTCTTTAATTGGTTCAAAAAGCATTACTGCCTGCAAAAACACACCTATTAACTCAAAAAGTACCAAAATTCTTGCCGATGTCATACGCGTTCTAATAATTAAAATTTGTGCAAGTAGACAAATCGTTCCGCCCACAGTAAAAACAATTAAATATTGCAAAAACATATTCATTTTTTTCATTTCTCCTTTTAAATGCCCTTTTCTACAATAACTGCGTGTGCTATGCCGGGGATAGACTCTCCCTGCTGGGTAGATGTTGTACTTACAAGAGCGCCGGTTGACATTAAAATAACCTTTTTATAGTCGCCTGCATCGAGTTTGCTTAATACGTATGAGTTAATAACACTAGCACTACACCCGCAACCGCTACCGCCCATAAAACTCTTTTGCGAATTACTAAAAATCATTTGTCCGCAGTCGCAGTAATTAGCCCCAAGTTTGTAACCGCAATTTTCAAGCAAATCAACCAAAAGTTCCGAGCCCAGTTTACCTAAATCGCCAGTTACAATTAAATCGTAATCATCAGGGGTGGTTTTTGTATCTTTAAACAATCTTTTTAGAGTGTCGCACGCAGCGGGTGCCATAGCCGCACCCATATTGTTCATATCCTTTATGCCATAGTCAACCACCTTTCCAAATGTAACGTGGGTTATATTGTGCCCATTGCCTTCCCTAGACAAAATAGAACACCCTGCCCCCGTTACTGTCCACTGCGCTGTGGGCGGTCTTTGACAACCAAGTTCAAGCGGGAACCTAAATTGTCTTTCAGCAGTACTAAAATGACTAGAAGTCGCACAAGCCACGTTACTAGCATATCCGCCGTCAATTAAACAGGCTCCTACGGCAAGACTTTCAGTCATAGTAGAGCAGGCCCCAAAAACTCCGATAAACGCAGTTTGCAGTTGCCTAGCAGAAAACGATGCAGAAATAATTTGATTTAACAAATCTCCGCTAAGCAGAATGTCTATATCGGTAGACAATAAATTTGCCTTATCTATCGCCCCGCCTATTGCCTGCTCTAACATCTTTCGTTCCGCTTTTTCGTAAGTTTTTTCGTTAAAGGAATCATTCTTTAAAATGTAATCAAAATATCCCGCAAGCGGGCTTTGACCTTCCTTGGGACCCACAATAGCATATCCGCTAACAAACTTTGGCGGAAGAGTAAACTTTATAGTACTTTCTCCTACTCTTTTTATCATAATAACCCCACAATATAATAAATTAAACCTACTAGCATACTAGACACAATCCCCGTTACAATAACTGGGCCTGCTACACTAAACATTTTTACACATAGTCCAAAAATAAGACCTTCATTTTTAAACTCTACCGCAGGACTTGCTATGGAATTAGAAAATCCCGTTATTGGCACAATTGACCCCGCCCCTGCAAAGGCACCTATACGGTCATAGACTCCTAAGCCCGTTAAAAATGACGCAAGAAATATAAGTATTATTAAAGTGTATGCCTGTGCGTTATCTTTGGATAGTTTGGGAAATATCGCCATTAAACCATCAAAAATCCCTTGCCCTATACAACAAATTAGCCCACCTACTAAAAAAGCCCACAGCAGTGAAGGGAAAAATTTTGTTTTTGGCAACCTATTTTCTACAAATTTGTTATAAGCAATGTTTATTTTATTTTTATCCATAAAGTTAAAACTCCTAAGGAAAATATTTACCCATTTTAGTTTTTTAATACAAAAATTTGAGTAAATATAAATATTTCTTGAAAAATCATACACACTAATTTTATAAAAACTATTTTTAGGGGGATAAAATGAAAAAATTTTTAGCACTACTATCAATTATTTTTGTGGTAATTCTTATTGGAGGGTGTGCCAGTAATAATAACGCACAAGTAAAATTAGCAAGCCAAAAACTATCTAATAGTTTAGATAAAATGGTAAAACAAGTGGATAAATTAGAAGATGTAGATAGTGAAAAGTTTAATTTAGACTCTGTTTTAGGTGACTTTACAATTAAATATGACAATGACAAATATTTAAACTACTATCAAGCCGATATCACTCAACAAGACTATAACATCAAAAATCTAACAAACAGCAATCAAAAAGACATAAACTTTAACCAATACAAATATGATAATACACAGCAATATAGTCAAACTAATACTAATCAGCAGAACTATAAATCTCAAAACCTAACTAATGACAATCAAAACTACACGGCTACTAGCCAAAACGGATATTCCGATAATATTCAACAAGATAATTATCAATATAATACCTCTCAACAAAATTACAATTCTCAAACCTTAATAAAAAACAATCGTAACAACGCAAATTTTACCCAAACTAACAGCACCCAAAATAACTATCAATCTAATGCCACTCAACAAAACACAAATCTTACTCAAAACAACAAATCCATATATAAGCCTTCTACAAGTCGCGAATATTTTGACCTTCAAACAAATCGTGATGCGTTAAGCAGTAACGTCCCAACTAGAAACAGACTAAATAAAACAATAAATAATAAACTAAATTCAGTTCAAAAAAACGAGCAAATTTCAACTGTTTCTAATCAAAATATAGCAAATAATGACTATTATGATTTGCATCAAATTTCCCAAGAATGTAGAACCATTGGTGAAAGTTATAAAACAAACAAACAACTTTTAAAGGAAAATTGTGGCATTGCAAAAAATCTTTTAAAAGATTTGGTTAATAGCAAAAAAACACTTTCAGATAACGATATAAAAACTTTAAATAGTTATTTAGAAGTAGTAAACCAATCCATTAATAACCTAAAATCTTGTAAAACCTGCTCCAAAATAGCCAACGACATTAATTATAAAAAGACAAATCTAAACAATAATTCGTCTAGTCTAAATGCCGAATATTTACAAATATATAGTTGTCTAGACTGCAATAATACTATTTGTAATAACGCAAATAAATCAGTAGAACAACTGATAAAATTTGTTTCAAATCTTCTAGGTGTAGAAAATCAAAATGCAACCACAAATTTAACAAAAAAAATCAACACTCCAAGTCGAAATATATCAGACACCACAAAAAATGACGAAAATTCTAATATCATTTCAAACAATAGTATAAAAAATAACAACACAATAATTAACAATCAAAATAATTCTACTTTAAAGGACAATAATATTTCAAAAAATACTCAAAAAGATATAATTTCTAGAAACAATAACATAGTAAATAATCAGACAAATAATATTGATAACGTTCAAAACAACTCCGTTGTTCCTTACAACAAGGCCAACAACCCTGTAAATTACAACCAAACAAATCAAAATTCAAATAATAATGAAACTAATAGCGATGTAAAAAGAGTTATTCCAAATAATAAAACAAATAATAATTCTCAAAGTAATAATGTAAACCCGGCAAATTCTAACACTCATTCTAATACTCAAAAAAGGTTGCAAAATAATCGTTATTTAAAAAACAATCGTTATTTTTCAAGTATAAATAATTCTCGTAATAGATATACATCAAATAAGACTTCCCCTGTTATATATACAAGTAATAAAAATGAAATTATAGATGATAATTATTTGATTAATAAAAATAATACTCAAACAAACAGCAATATCTCAAAAGAAACTCTTCAAACAAAAAATCTAAACCCTAAAACAAATAATCAATTTGACGTAAGTGAAAATGATAATGAAGATAAAATTTTAACTAATAATACTATCCAAAACCAAGATATTAATTCTAAAAATAATACTTCAAATCATAAAAGCAATAACAATACTTTAAATAATAAACGCGATAACTCTTTAAATAATAACCATAAAAATACACAAAATTACAAAAATAACAATAAAATGAATAATAACGACACAAAAAATAAATATGTACAACAAACAAATTTAATACAAAATCCTAAAAATGTACGCGCAAAAATAAGTGCATAATCTTATTTATATAAAAAAAATTGAATATTTGAACTAATATGAAAACAATTTTAAAATTAACGATAATTTAACTGTCCAAAATTGACAAAAAATAACAACTTAATGAAACAACATACACTAAAAAGACTACCAAAATTAATTCTTGGTAGCCTTTTTTATCCTATATACCATAAATTTATATTTTTAGAAACTCCATAATTGTTTGGTACCGAAGGAGGGACTCGAACCCTCATGTAGTTGCCTACGCAAGATTTTGAGTCTTGTGCGTCTACCATTCCGCCACTTCGGCTTAAAGCAATTACGTATGTATATTACCACAATATTTTCGTTAAAGCAATAATTTTTATGAATTTTTTTAAAAATATTAAAAATTGTTTAAACAACTCTTTATATGAAAACATATATTTTATATATTTCTACTCTGTTATAAATTCATATTATTTTTATTGCTCAAAAATATGTTTTTAAATAAACAAAAGCAATTAAAATATCTGCCCCTTTATTGTTAGTTTTAAAATTTTGTTTTTTTAAAACATTCCACCATCTATCACAATTATTTGACCATCTATATAATCTGACTTTTCAGATACCAAAAAGCAAACTAAATTAGCAATATCTAATGTGGTTCCTATTCTCCTTTTTAGTATGCGTTGTGCTTCGAGCTGTTTTATTTCATCTGTTAATACATTTTTATTCATATCCGTATCAATCCACCCCGGAGCAATAGCATTAACATTTACAAAAGGAGCAAATTGTATTGCAAGATTTTTTGTTAGTGAGTTGAGCGCACTTTTTGATGCGTCATAATCTATTGTAGTAGGATATTGCCCATTAATAGAATTGTTTGAAGAAATGTTTACAATTTTACCAAACCTATTATTAAACATCTTCTCCCCAACAATTTTAGACAAATAAAAAGGTCCAAAAAGATTAACTGAGAATGTCTTTATAAAATCTTCGACCTGTCGGTCGCAAAATTCTTTATCGTAGCAAATACCGGAATTATTAATTAAAACATCAATTTTCTCAAATTTAGAATAAGAAAATTCGACTAATTGGTCAATATCTTCTTTTTTAGACATATCAGCCTTAAAGATGTAAACTTGAACATTAAAGTTATTTTTTATATATTCACTTAATTCTTCTGCCAAGATTTTTGATTGGTTGTAATTTAATATTAGATTATAACCCAGTTTTGCAAATTCTATTGCAATTTGCCTGCCTATTCCCCTACTAGCCCCTGTGATTAGTGCATTTATTTGCATTTGTTTTACTTCCTTTTTATTATAAAAAATTTTTAACCAAATTATATACTTCTCTTGCTATATCATCTATGCTTCTTATTTTACCATTTTTTACGCAAGAAATTATATCAAAATTATATTTTTGAGCAAGCAATAAATAGGTTTTTTCTGCATTTTTTAAATGACTTTTATTGTTTTCGTGCTGGTCGCCATCGTCAGTTCTATTTTGTTTTAGTTGAGTAGTATATTCATACGGCATATGCAAAAAAATTGTTTTGTCTGGACGAGGAAAATTCAGTAATCCGTATTCTAAATTATCTATCCAATTAATCATATCTAACTTTTCCTGCTCATTTTTTATTTTTCCACATTGGTGAGCCATATTACTCTCAACATACCTGTCTAACACAACAATGTATCCTTGATTTAATTTTGATATAATTTTATCTATATTATACTTTCTATCTGCTGCAAAATATAGTGATGCAACTTTTGGGTCAACGTTATCAGCCCCTTCGACAAAATAGCCTTGCGAGATACTAGTTTTACCGAGATATGCTCCACCAACAATTTTACCCGTAGCAGTGTCATACATAGGAAAACTAAACATAACGGATTTAATATTATTTTCATTTAAAGTTTGAACCAACCTTGTCGCCTGAGTCTGTTTTCCAGAACAATCAGTACCTTCAATTAAAATAATACACCCTTTCTGCATTGCTAAAAACTCCTTAAATTTTACTAATTATAAATCTAATTTTAAATTTTGTCTACAATAACAAATTAATAATCATCGCGTGTTTTATTGAATATTATTACTCTAAAATATACTTGATTTACGTGATAAAAAATTTGTGTTTGCTTTTAAAAATTTTTAGCAAATTTTACATTGTCTTAACTAATTAATTTTAGAAAAAACGACTTAAATCCAAACTGCACAAAAAAAGATAGTGAAAAAAATTCACTATCAATTAACTAAAATCAATAATTACAACACAAAAAATAAGAAAACTATCCCCTAACGATATCCTTTCTCTTTAAGCATTTTGTGCAAACATATTTCTTAGAAGGAGTACCATTTTCTACAATAGTAACCCTTTGAATATTAGCCTTTTTATGTGTTAAAGTTCTTCTGGTTAATTGAGAACTTCTATAACTTAAATTGCTTGCTCTCATCTGGTCCTTGCCACAAATCTCACATTTTGCCATTTTTCTTTCTCCTTAAAATTTTTACTACTATATTATACACTGATTTTTTCCTTTGTCAATAAAAAACATTTAAGTTATAAAAGTTTATACAAAAAAACATTTACAAAAATTATTTTTTTTGATAAAATTCTTTTGTTGCTACCGTGGCTCAGTTGGTAGAGCAATTGATTCGTAATCAATAGGTCGGCGGTTCGAGCCCGCCCGGTAGCTCCAAAACAAAACACTATATTTGGTTAAAAAACCTTGTATAGTGTTTTTTTATATAACAATTATTTATAAACTAACTGTCACCTACCTTATTAGAACAATACAGAATTTAAAAACAACAAAGTATATCTTTTGTAATTGATAATCTTTGTAATTAATTTTGATGACAAAAATTTTAGTTAAAATCGGGTTATAAAATATTATTTATTTGCTTAAAACTATTTTTCTTCATTTTGTTTAGATAATTTTAAGACTTCTGGTTCTTCCTGTAATGCTTTTAAACTTAGTGAAACCTTATTATTTTCCAAATCAACTGCTATTATTTGCAGGTCTAACTTTTGCCCAACTTTTGCGACTTCATAAATATTTTTTACGTAATAGTGCGATGCTTCCTTTACGTGCAATAAACCTTCAATGTCGTCACCAAATTTAATAATTGCGCCAAAAGGAAGAATTTTTATGACTTCTCCATTTACCACATCGCCAATTTTTAGTTGTTCTAACTTTTTAGTAAGTGGATTTACCTGCAAAGCCTTGTAACTTAGTGAAACTTTTTTGTTTTCCCTATCGCATTTTATCACCTTAAAATCATAGGATTTGTTAATTTCTAAAACATCACTGGCCTTTTTTGTCTTGTCAAAACTCGCTTCGCTGTTATGAAGCAGACAATCTACTCCACCAACATTTACAAAAGCTCCAAAATCCACAAATCTAACAACAGTCCCAGTAACAATTTTATTTTCAAAGGTAGAACTAAAAAATGCCGTTTCATCATCTAATTTTTTGTGTTCTTCGTATGCTTTGATAGAAGCGATAACCTTTTGCCTTATTAAATCTATTTCAAGTACAATAGCCTTAAATTTTTTATTAACATAATTCTGCAAATTATTATCTACCTTAGTATAAGATATTTGACTATAAGGAATAAAGACCTCAAAAGACCCCAACTTTGATTCTAAGCCAGATTTTTTAAATCCTGTTATAATCAAATCACACTCGTCATTTACTTTTAAATTACTTACAAGTTCATTACCTTCTCTTATACTATCGGCCTTTTGCTTAGACAAAATAATCGCACCGCTTTCGTCTTTTGTACTGACAATAATAGTTTCAAATTCATCACCAATTTTTACATCTTTAAGCGCTTTATCTTCTTCTTCACTAAAAGGGATTAAACCATCTTTTTTACCACCTATATTAACAAGCAATCCAGACTTTAAACTTTCTACCACCTTTGCGTTTACCTTCGCACCTACTTTAAATCTTGTAAATGTTTTATCTATGCTTTCTAAATTAAACTTCTCGTCCATTGTAAAAAATCTCCTGATAAGTATTATACCAAAATATCAAAAAAACAAAAACAATTTTATTAAGTTTTATTGATTTTTGCCTGTTTTTTTAATGTTTTCACCAATTTTTTTTCATTTATATACTTTTGATAACTTTCTTGTAATAGGGCTAGTTTATGTTTTAAAATTTTGTCTGCTTCATCTAAGACTTCTTTATCAATTTTTTTATTATAAAATTCTTTAAATTCAATGGGGGTACCTATTAACAATACATTTTTTTTAAAGGCTTTTTGTTTATTTACTATAAAACAAGGTAAAATTGGGGTTTTTGTTTTTATTGAAAAAAAACTTGCTCCGCCCTTAATTTCATCATTTTCGTTAAACGATTTTCTTGTCCCTTCTGGGAAAATAGCAACATTTTCCTTATTTTTTATTATTGAGACAATGTCTTTTAATTGTGAAACTGTCAACCCCTTTTCTCTATCAATAGGAACTGCACCCAAAATATTTTTTAAAAAAAACGAACTGCACTTTTTCTTAAATAACTCTTTTTTTGCTATAAATCGATTTCTTTTTTTGAACGCATAGTCAAGAATTATCGGGTCAAAAGCACTTTGATGGTTACAAACTAGAATATAATTTTTATTTTTATCATAATTTTCTTTCCCAAATACTTTAAAAGGTGAAATAATTTTTACCGGCAAATAAATCAGTCCATATATAAACCAAAACATATTAACTCCTTTTACTACAAATTAGAAATATACTCGCCCGCAACATAACCTGTTGACAATGCAATTTGAATATTAAACCCACCTGTTAAAGCATCTACATCTAAAACTTCCCCTACAAAAAATAAATTTGAAACAAGTTTACTTTCACAATTTCTAGGATTAATTTGCTTTACATCTACCCCGCCACTTGTTATAATCGCATTTTCTATATCTTTAAGAGATAAAATATCATATGAAAAATTTTTAAGCAAATAAATAATTTTTTGGCGAATTTCCTTTGTTATTTCGCACAAACGCATATTTGCATTAATATTTAATCTAAGTAAAAACTCCTCGATAATGGTAGTTGGTAGCAATTTTTTTAGATAATTTTTAACAATTATTAACTTAAAATTTGAAATATCTCTTAAAATTTTTTTATCTAAATCATTTTTACTTAATGCTGGTTTAAAATCAATAATTAATTTTTTACATTCTAATCGGTTTATATAACTACTTAAAGTTAGTATTATAGGGCCACTAACCCCTGTATGAGTAAATAACATCTCCCCAAACTGAGAAAAATCTCCTTTGTTTGTTGTAACCTTAGCACTAACGTTTTTTAGTGTGAGCCCCGATAAGTTAGCATTATACCCTTTTAAATCTATTGGAACAAGCGCTGACTTTAAAGATACTATACTATGCCCAAAATTTCTAGCAAATTTATAACCATCGCCCGTAGAACCAGTAAAAGAGTATGATTTTCCACCTGTTGCAATTACAACTACGTCGAACTTATATTTTTTATCAGTTGTATGTAAAACAAAATAATTATCTATCTTTTCAATACCAACAACCTTTCTATTAAGCAAAATAGTGACATTATTTTTTTTGAGTAACTGCTCAAAAGTTCTTGTAATATCACTAGCCTTATCGCTTATAGGGAAAACCCTTTTTCCCCTTTCTAACTTTAATTTTGTATTATTACTTTCAAAAAAATTCCAAGTATCATCAGGGTTAAACTTACTTAATATGGAATATAAAAATTTGGGATTTCGAACTACATTCTTTAAAAACTCATCTTCTGACACCAGATTTGTAACATTGCATCTTCCCTTACCAGTTATATATAACTTTTTACCTAATTTCTCGTTCGAATCAAACAAATAAACATCGTGCTTTGTCCCTATTTTACACGCACACATAAGACCCGATGGTCCGCCACCAATTATTGCAACTTTCATATCATTAGTATAACAAAAGTAATGCTTTTTGTAAATTATAAGATAATCTATAAACTATTTTTTAAAATTAGTTGGATTTTAAAGAGATTTTAAATATCTTATCTCTTGTTCGTTTAATGGTCGAATTTCTCCCCTACTTAATCCTCCTAGTCTAATACCTGCAATTTCTGTTCTTTTTAAAAATATTACTTCCTTATTAATTGCTGAAAACATCTTCCTAATTTCTCTATTTTTACCTTCTGTTAAGACTACTTCTATTCGCGATATATTTTCCTTATACTCTAAGACTTTAACCCTGCACTTAGAATACCTAATACCATCTATTACAACACCGGCCCTAAGAACTGCAAGTTCACTTTCCTTCATTTGTCCATTTACTTTAACTATATATTTTTTCTCTATTGCAAATTTTGGGTGAGTTAGTTTATATGCAAGTTCCCCATCGTTTGTTAAAAGTAATAACCCTTCACTCTCATAATCCAGCCTGCCTATTGGGAAAACTCTTTTGTCTGTATTCAGTAAGTCAATAATTGACTTTCTATTTCTATCATCGCTTAAAGAAGATATATACCCCTTAGGCTTATTTAGCATATAATAAACTTTATCTTCTACTGGTTTGATGACTTGATTAGATATTGTAACCTTATCTATCCCGACATTGATATCGGTTGCCAAATTAGTTACAATCTTATCATTTACCTTTACTAAACCTTGTTTAATATAATCTTCCGCACCCCTTCTAGAACAAACTCCGCAACTCGCTATATACTTATTAATTCTCATATCTTACCACTTTTCTAATATATCTTTTAGTTTGTCGATTTTATCTAGTCCTTCTACATTTTCAATATTATACAAATTATCAGTAAAAATCAAGGAATTATCATAGTATATTTTTACTTCACCTAATTTAGTGTCTTTATCAATAGGCGCTTTTACAGTTTTATTATAATCATACTCAACTCTATACTTATTTATCTCGGTTTCATTTGCAACAACATTGTAACCTTCTTTATTGTAAATTCTAACTTTATCTGTTTTGCCGTCTTCGACAACAACATCATCTACAAATTTATAACTAGGTAATATCTCATATAGTTTATATTCTTCAAAGGCTTTATTGATTAAGTTAGTACTATCTTCAAACATTGGTCCACAATTTAAAACCACACACACAACTTGCATACCATTGCGTGTACAACTAGAAACTAAACATCTGCCAGATTTTTTAGTATAGCCCGTTTTTACCCCGTCACAACCATCTAGCGAAGATAACAACTTGTTTTTATTCAAAAGTGTTCGCGCTGTATTATGCTCGGTTGCAGGTATGATATACTTTTTACAACTTACAATTTCTTTAAATACTGGGTTTTTAAGAGCATAACTTGTAATTTTTGCTAAGTCATACGCGGTAGTATAGTGCTCCTTATCATCTAAGCCGTGTGGGGTTACAAAGTTACTATTTTCTGCTCCACAATTTTCAGCAGTTTGATTCATAAGTTCGGCAAAATTTTCTAAACTTCCGTTACCTAATTCAAGAGCCAAAGTTTCCGCAGCATCATTGCCCGATTGTAACATTAATCCATATAACAACTGCCTTATGGTTAATTGCTCGTTTGCTCTAAGGTAAATAGAACTGCCTTCCGCCAATGTGGCACTTTTGGGTATAGTTACCAAAGCATCTAAATCATCGCAATTTTCTATAACAGTTATAGCTGTAACTATCTTAGTAGTGCTTGCCATAGGTAATTGTGTGTTTTCGTTTTTGCTATACAAAACCTTATCGTGCAATGTTTCCATTACAATCATACTTTTTGCCGACGTTTCTACTTTTGAAGATTGGGCATAGCATTTGCAAAAATTAGAACTAATGCCAATGGTAACAAAGAGAAAAATAAGTAAAAAACTTAACTTTAAAATTTTATTTTTCATAACTTAAAACTCCCCTTTACTTACTTTTCTTTACAAAGTCACCAATAATATCTATTATTTTTTCGAAATTATTTTCGCAATCTACTTTTATAAATTTAACGTTATTTTGAGCAATGACTAAAAAACCTATTGGGCTTATATTACACCCTGCACCACTACCACCTGCAAACGGCAAATTTTGTTCAAACCTTTTGTGCTTTTTTTCTTCATATTCTCCACCCCCACTAACAAATCCTAATGATACCTTTGATATAGGTATTATTGTTGCCCCCTCATTTTTTATAGGTTCACCAACGATAGAGTTTACATCAATAATTGTTTTTAAATTTTTTAATGTTTGCTCTAAAACATTTTCAACAGGCTTTTTTATTTCCATAGAACTTTCCCCTTTTTATTATTTTCATTAAACTTTTTAGAAAACTTAGCAATATCAGAAAAATATTAAATTGTACACTTATTGTAAGACAAAACAATGCCCTAGACATTAAGAAATCTGGGAAGAAATAGGTTTGTAATCTTTTAACTCTTTTAGTAAGAACTCTTAAAATACTTAAAGATGTGTTTAATATCCCACAAATACTGCAAGACAATAAGTTGTTATTAAACAAACCAATTTTAGTTATAATCTTTACATTATTGATAGTTGTTTCCCGTAGTAAATTCTTTATAAATAACTCGTTTAAGGCATAATCTTCCTCCTTTTTAAAAAACTCAAACTCTATGTTTTTTTTATTAGTTTGTAATTTAATACTTTTAACACCAGGCTTAAACTCTGCCAAAAAAACATTAATTTTGTAAAAATAAAAACTAATATATCCGTTATTTGATATGGCATTATATATAATCTTGCCCCTAAGCCTAAGCGGAATGAATAAAATAAAAATCAATAAAATAATTAATATAATTGCCAACTTCATAAATATATCTTTTGTAATTTTGAATAAATTATTATTATAATTTTAATTTATTTAAAATATAAAAAAAAGATAGCAATGTATTTTGCTATCCCTAAAAAATATTTATCTTTTTAAGTTTTGATTAGAATCTGTATTTATATACAAATATTGTGGGTGTTCCTTATAGAATCTACTTCTTAACACTATGTACTTTTCTGATAAGCGGTTTAAATAAAATTGTTTTGCCTCGCTATCTAATTTATCAAAAATACTTCTATCTATAAGTTCTAAAACAGGATTTAAGTAAACCTTACCACTGCTTAACATCTCACTGACTATTTTATACATTTTTTCGTCCATAGGGTTTTCCTTAGTTACGACTTTATTATTACTAGAAGTCTTTACCGCGTTGACAGTCTTTATTTGATTTTTATGATTTTGTTCTAGAAATGCGGCTAACCCTTTTGTTCTATTTTTTGCTTCTTCCTTTACTAATTGTGAATAGTTATTTTTTAATAACCTCTCTTTTGCTAATTTAATTAATTTTCTCATTGTTGATGATTCGTCTTTCATTTATCCAAACTCCTTTACAATTATATTTTTTTAATTAATTCATACAAAACTAAAAAAACGAACATAAAAATTATAATTGTTTTAAGTCAATTTTCAAAATGTTTCTCGATTCAAAAAATGGTAGTTTTTGTCTATTTTTGTCAAAAGTCAAAAACAATGATAAAAATTATAGTCTCCCTTTATAATGTTTCATTCCATTTATAATACGAATTGTATAATTATGAGTAATATTATATGGAATTTTTTTTAATGTAACCCCGTCATCACTGTTTTTGCTAGACGAAAGCCAAAGGGATACAGTTGTTTCTCCCGCATTATATGCCGATAAATAAACAACCCTATCTTTAAATTTATCTTTTAGATATGATAAATAATAACAACCATATTTTATATTTGTATCAGGGTCAAATAAATTTTCCACAACAAAATCTTTATCGTCCAATTTTTCTGCTATAAATTTTGCCGTTGTAGGAGAAATTTGCATAAGCCCCATAGCATTCATATGCGAAACTGCGTTTTTGTCAAAACTACTTTCTTCATTAATCAAACTTGCAACTAGTGTTTTATCTAACTTATACTCATTAGAATACTTTGCTATTATATCACCATATTTAAGTGGATACCTTATTTTATAAAATGCAAACATTGCAAGCAATATCAAGCCTATTACAATAAAAAATATTAAAAAGTACTTGAAATTACTTTTCTTTTTAACCTTTTCCATAATTTTATTGTATGCTTATTTTTTATTTTTATTATTTAGCAGTCATACCACGTTTTGCCAGAAGAAATATCCACTGTTAAAGGAACACTTAATTTTACAACATTTTCCATATTTTCTTTAAGTAGTCTTGCAACAGTAGCAACTTCGTCATTAGTTGCATCTATGATAAGTTCGTCGTGAATTTGTAAAATTAATTTACTTTTCATTTTGTTCTCTTTTAATGCTTTGCTTACATTTATCATAGCCAGTTTAATAATATCACTAGCACTACCTTGCAAAGGTGTATTCATAGCAACTCTTTCTCCAAAAGTTCTAATTGTATATTTGCTAGAAAACAACTCTATAATTTTTCTTCGCCTATTAAACAATGTTGTAGAATATCCGGTTTCTTTTGCTTTTAAAACACTACTATCTAAATAGTTTTTTATTTTGGCATATTTATCAAAATATTTTGAAATATACTCCCTTGCCCTAGTCCTACTGCAACCTATGTTTTGAGCAAGCCCATAGTCTGATATTCCATAAATTATTCCAAAGTTAACAGCCTTTGCAGTCCTACGCATAGTGGAATTAACTTCTTGGATTGGCACATCAAAAATTTCGCTAGCGGTTAACGAATGAATATCTATATTATTATGAAAAGCATTAATCAAACTTTCATCTTCGCTATAATGAGCAAGAAGTCTAAGTTCTATTTGTGAATAGTCTGCACTCACTAAATAACCGTCCTTATGTCTAGTTACAAAAATTTTTCTTAAACTGCGACCTTCTTCTTCCCTAACAGGAATATTTTGCAAATTTGGCTCACTAGAAGATAGCCTACCAGTAGTTGTTAAAGTTTGGTTAAAAATAGTATGTATAATATCTGTATTACCCGTTAGCATCTGTTCATATGGTTCTATATATGTCGTTACAATCTTTTTTATCTTTCTATATCTAATAATTGCTGGTACTATTGGGTGCAAATCAAAGAGTTCTTCCAATTTATCTATACTTGTAGATTTTTTTCTATTATTACTAGATATCAATTTTAAGTCGTCATACAGAACTTCCGCCACTTGTTTTGGAGAATTTACATTAAAATTTTTACCTGCAAGAATGTGAATTTGCTCCTCTAACTCGTCTGCTTCGCTAGAATATTTTGTTTTTAAAGCATTTAAACTTTCCCTATCAACTTTAAAACCTGTTATCTCCATATCAAACAAGACATCTATCAAAGGGAATTCAATTTTATTGTACAAAATATCTAACTTGTTTTCTAACAATTGGTTTAAAAGAGTGTCTTTAAGGTAAAACAGGCTAACACCTTGCTTATCAAAATCCATTCTATAATAGTTTAGCATACTTTCTTTTGTAGTTTCCCTTTCGCCCACTATTAATAGATAGTATGCTAGCAAACAATCAAAATTTGCACCTTTTAAGATAATGTTATTATTGTATAAGACGTGCATTAGTCTTTTTTTATCGTAAACAGTCTTATCAATAGTATCATCTTCAAAAATTTCCTTTAACAAATTTATTGCAATTTCATAATTAAAATCCGTGTTAAATAAAGAGTTTTCACAAGAGATAAAAAACTCACAATTTTTGTCGTATGCAAAACAAATGCCCAAATTATCTATTTCAAAATTAAAAATTCCGGCTCTTTTTATATGGGAAATTTGTTTTAAAAGAGTTTCTCTGTCCTTTATCTCTATCTTATTTGCATTAATTTCATTTTTCTTTTCTGGCACAGCATTACTTTCAAAAAGTTCTTGCCTTTTAAGTAAACTATTAAAATCATACTCGTCAAAAAGCATATAAGTCTGCTTATTGAAAGGAAATGGATACAAAAAATCTTCTAATTTGTAATCTAATGGCATATCTGTTTTTATTTTAGAAAGTTCTTTACTTAAATACGCAAGTTCCTTATCTGTTTCTATTTTTTCCTTTAACTTTCCCTTTAAATTATCTGTGTTTTGGTAAACGGCATCAATAGATTTATACTGTTTTATAAGTTCGAGAGCGGTCTTTTCTCCAACTCCTGGAACTCCGGGAATATTGTCAGAACTATCACCCATAAGGGCTTTTAAATCTATAAATTGTTCGACGTCAATACCATATTCTTCAAAAAAGGTTTGCCTAGTCATATTTTTAACTTCGGTTATTCCTTTTTTGGTAAGCCAGATTTCAGTATTATCATTAATTAATTGTAAGGAATCCCTATCTCCCGTAATTATTATATTGTAGGTATCAAATTTTCTTGACAAAGTACCAATAATATCATCTGCTTCAAAATTAGGTACTTCGACATACTTTATTTGCATTTCATTTAAAAATTTTCTTAGTATAGGAAATTGTTCTATTAGTTCTTTTGGAGTAGGGCGTCTTTTTGCCTTATAGTCTGCATAAAGTGAATTTCTAAAAGTTTTTTTACCGTAATCTAAGGCAACGGCAATATATTTTGGCTTAATTTCTAAAATAGCCTTAACAAGAATATTCATAAATCCATAAACACCGTTAGAAAACTCGCCTTTTGCATTTGACAAAAGTGGCAAAGCATAAAATGCTCTGTTGATTAAACTATTTCCATCTATAATAACGAATTTATCTTTCATATTAAAAAGTTCCTTTATTAGATTATTTTGTAACGCAAGTTCAAAAATTATTGCAATCTGTACTATATATAAAACTATATTTTAGTAATTTTTTCGTCTAAATAAGTGGCTTGAACGTCTGAAATATGAAAGATAACGCTAAGTGGATAAGAATAAAATGCAGTACTTAATGAATAATTTCCACCAAGGACACGTGAATCAAATCCCCCCATATGCCAGTTTATAGCCATTGCCTCGTCACGAGATAATTTCATAAATCCGGATATCATATATACTGATTTTTCTCCGTGTCCGTATGGTAATGAGTCTTCATAGGCAAAATATGGCTGTTTTGTCCACTCTCCATTCACTTTAACGTTACGGTAGTCTAATTTATAACAGTTTACCTTACAAATATCGTGCAATAAAGCAATGATTGCAATGCTTTCTTCACTAATAACATCGGTGTATTTGTCTTTAAACTCACTTATTAGGTTTTGTTTAAATCTCTTATAAACATTTAGCGAATGAAAGCACAACCCACCTTCAATAGCCGAGTGAAATTTAGTGCTAGCAGGGGCTGTAAAAAAGTCAGAATTTTCAATAAAATTTAAAAGTTCACTTGCTCCTTCTCGCTTTATGTTTTCATTATAAATTTTAATAAATTCATTTTTGTTATTGTTAATTTCTTCACTTGTCATAGTAAAACTCCAATTTTTTGTTTATTTTATCATAAAAAAATATTAATTAAAAGCAATTTAATCTCTTTAAAAATATAAATATCATTTAAAAATAGACATAAAAAAACTAAGGAAATCACAATCCTTAGTTTTATTTGTAAAAATTATTCAGATTTTTTTGATGCTTTTTTCTTTGTTTCTGCTTTTGCTTCTGCTTCTTTTTTAGTTCTTGTTGCTTTCTTTTCTTCTTTAACTTCTTGTTTTGGTTCTACGACTTCTTCAACCTTTTCTGCCTGTTTTGTAGAAGAATTAAGTTTTGCTTTATTTAGCATAAGATTAAGTCTAGATACCTTTCTACTAGCATTATTTTTATGAATAACACCTTTACTTTTGGCAGAATCTATATATGAAATGATTTCATTCAACATTTTTTCCGCCTTATTTACATCACTATTTACTGCAACCCTAAATTTTTTAATCATAGTTGCCATAGTAGATTTTACGTATCTATTTTCTTCCCTTCTTCTATTGATTACAAGAACTCTCTTTTTCGCTGATTTTATATTTGGCATTCTCCACTCCTTTTTAAGACTAAAAGAGTTTAGCACACAAAAAGAAATTTTGCAACACTTTTTTTATAATTATTTATAATTTCACCTAAAACCACAATTAAAAGTTGTTTTTTTTATAAATTTAAGTATTAATTAACTAATTAAAGATAAAAATTTCGCTAACTCAATATAGTTGAAACCAAGTAATACACTGCGTTTTTCGCTTCCATTTTACCACTTTTTACTTTAAATTCCGTATTAACGCACTCGTCATAAATTTTTTTTAATTGCCTTTGTGTAAATAATCTGAGTTGCTCTCTATATTTTTTTATAGCATATTCTTTTATGCCTAGATATTCTGATAAGGATTTATCCTCAAAGATACTGCGTGAAATAAAAAACAGTCGCCTAAAATGATTTGTGAGTAAGTTTACAATAGACAATGGCTGTTCCTTATTTTTTATCATCGCGTTAATAAGCAAATAAACTTTATTTTTATTCTTTTCGCTTATGGCATTAGATAAATCGAAGATGACATACTCTATATCTTTTGTAACATATTTTTCTATATCGTCGCCTGTTATAATATCCCCACTAACTTTAAGATTAGATAACTTTTCTAGTTCTACGTCAATTTTTGTAATTGACTTATTACAATACTCAATTAACTTATTTATTGAATCTGCCCCTATTGACAGGTTTTTCTTTGTCAAAAAATTAACAATATATTTTTTTATAAAGTCGAGCGAAACTTTACTGCAATCAATACTTTCGAGTTTTCCTTCTAAACTTGAAAAAAAATCACTTTTATTTGTAGAAAAAAATATAACGCAAGTGGTGAGATTTGGGTGTTTTAGATATTCTAAAATTGCCTTTTTATCGTTTTCAGACTTTTTACCTATAAAGTCATAAACTACAACCAACCTATAATTATCTGACATTGGCAAAATATTAAAACTCGCTATAACGTCCTTTATATTACCACGAAAAGTATCGTTAAAGTAAACAATATTAAAATCTTTAAGGCAGATATTTAGGCTGTTTTCTATTGTTTTAAGTGCCAAACGGGTAAGAAGACTTTCCCCGCCATTTATCAAATAAGCAGGACGTAAGTCATATTCTAAACTATTTTTTAAATTTTCAAACTCCATAGAATATCCCCTTATCCGTTATATTTTAACACACCATAAATGGATTTGCAAAATATAAATTCACTTAAAACAATCCTTACTATTAAAAAATTTATAGTTAAAGTTTCTATTGATATTTACTGTTATAGATTATTAGTTGATTGCATTTATAGTTATAATTATTGTAAATTTCGGTTTGTTCAAAATAATTTTGATTTGTAAAATAAACAGTATTTTTACCTTTGTTTTCAAAATATATTGTGCCAATTAGTAATGTAAATACTAATATTGTTACTAATATTTTTATCTTAAAGTCAATCATAACATATTTGCTAATAATAAATAAATTAATATAAAAAATAAAGATTAGTTCATCAGAAATTTTGGGCATAACAAATATTGAATATGGCAAAGATGTTACAAGCCTATTACATATAAAAATTGCTTCAAGTACAAGTTTTGGGGCAAAATATAAAAAGTTTAAAAATGGCAATGGTAATATAACTAAATTTATTAAAAATAACGTAGTATAAAATAGCGAAAACATAGGTATTATAATCAAATTGGCTATTAAAGACCAAGTTGATACATAACCATATACATTTGCCAAAATCGGTAAAAGAGCCAACTGAGCCCCAATAGATGTTACGCAAGACAAGAATAATGCATTAAAGAATTGATTTTTAATCTTTATTTTCTTTACAACATTAGAAAACATTATAATACCCAATATTGATAAAAAAGTCATTTGGAATCCAATATCAAACGTATTCATAGGATTAATTAATAATAAAATAACACCTGCTAAGCCTATTGAATTAAGCCCATCATACTTTCTAAAAACGGTAGAAGATAAAACAAGCACCATAGACATAATACTAGACCTAATAACTGGTGAGTTGAAATTACACAGCATACAAAACAAAAACAAAATAAATCCTGTGATAATAAGCCTTATTTTTCTATTTGTATTTAATTTTTGCAAAATAAAATTAATAATAAGCACAATAAGACTAATATGTAATCCAGAAACAGAAAATATATGTGCAACACCCGAATATTTAAACTCCGCCAGTAAGTCCCTATCTGTGTAATTAGTATCACCATATAAAGACGTAAATGCAACATTCCCTAAAACTTCCCCAAACCCTTTAACTAATAGTTGCCTGTTATACTCCCTAAAAGATTCTATTATTGTCTTATCACTGCTAACAAACTGCAAATCACTTACATTTACATTGGTTGTATATCTAATATCATACCTTAAATAAAATGTGTTGATTTGATTATCTTCTTCTAATAAGTCTACATTATTAATGCTAGACTTAAAGGATATTCTGTCATACGGGCTAAACGTAATTTTATTATCTACTTTTACTGACAATGAAGTTTTGCCAAGCAGATGGTGTATTTCTCCGTTTGCATCTATTGCCGTTACATCTTCTATTGTTATAAAACAAAACGTTGACGAAATTTGATTAATGTTGAAAACTTTCCCTGTGACATAAACATTACCTTTATTGTTTAAGGCATAATCAGCATAAGAAGATATAAAACTAAAAGGATATATAACCAAAAAAGTAAAATATAAAATTGAAAACACAAATAATATATATCTTCTTTTAATTAAAATAAAAAACAAAAATAATGTTGGAACTATCAATGCCAGTGAGTATGTAAAATCTAAAAACATTTTGTATGAAATATACACACAAAACATACCTAAAATAAACAAATAAAATATAACTCTAAAATTTACAATTTTTTTAACTTCCATAAAACAAACAAAATTATACAAAATTTATTTTTTTGTGTAAATAATTTTAACTAATAAAATTGCCAAAAAAATTAGAGATTTTTAAAATTCTTATTGATTTTTCTATTTTTCTTTGCTAAACTATGTAGGCAAATAAAAAGCCATCATAGTATAAGGGTTAGTACGCTGGCCTCTCACGCCGGTAATGCGGGTTCGAATCCCGCTGGTGGTACCAAAAAAAACTAGGGACACCCTAGTTTTTTTATAAAGTTTATCAAACTATAAAACATAGCATAATTGCTTTTTTAACTAAGAAAATTATAAAATACAATTTCTTTCATAAAAACAAATATTTTTAATGTTTTTTATAATATAAAGTAAATTCAAAATACATTTTTATAACGGTTAATTAGATTGCAAATTAAAAGAATTATATTCATTTTATCTCTTACAAATTATTAAAATTTGATATAAAGTTCTTCAACTTTTTTACGATAAAACCCAATTAATAATGTAGGGAGAGTGATTTTTAATTCTTTATAATTTTAGTGTAAATTAATCAACTTTAAACTAGTATAAAAAAATGTAAAATTTATTATTGAAAAATTCCAAAAATGAGTATAAAATATATTTGTTAATAGAAATTAAGGGGGATTTTATGGGAAATAATTTTTTTGCTCCAAGAAAATGTTTTACAAGCGAAAACGGTATTGAAAACACAATTTGTTACATACCTTCAAAAGTTGTTGTGGAAAATCATTATGTGGTAGAATTTCAAAATCAAGATAGGGATTTTTATTCAGTTAGTTATCCTGATATAGACGACAAAGAAATGAATATTCACCTTCTAGACAAGGACATAGTTTCTGCCATATTTGACAACCAACAAACTTGTGCAAAACATTGTGAAAGTTTAAATAATTTTGTTTGGGATACTTTTGTACAAAATTGTGACTATGATAAATATCAAAACGATATTGCCTTTATAAATAGTCAATTAGGTGAAGGTGTGAGCCACTTTGGCGAAAACACGGATTACACTGATGAACTTGTCAAGTAATCAAACAATATTTAACTAAAAAGAACTCTGTAAAAAAGAGTTCTTTTTTTATTTATAAAATAAAACAATATTTTAATTTTGCTAATTTAAAAGATAGCAAAGTCTTTTTTTAGTCTTCCCCATTTATCCTTAAAAAAGTAAAAGTTAGATGCCCACCAATTATAAATCTACTTTAATATGTATATCTTTTAGTTGTTTATCAGTAACAGTGCTTGGTGCCCCCATAAGTGGGTCTTGGGCGGATTTATTCATTGGAAAAGCCATAACTTCTTTTATACTTGTTTCGTTGCACAAAAACATAAGTAATCTGTCAAATCCAATGGCAGCCCCTGCGTGCGGTGGTGCCCCATATCTAAAAGCATTAAATAATGCTGGAAATTTATTTTCGACAACAGACTTATCGTAACCAGCCAAACGAAATGCCTCTATCATAATTTCCCTACTATGATTTCTAACTGCTCCACTGGCAAGTTCTACACCATTTAACACAAGGTCATATTGATAGGCCACTATGTCAAAAGGATTTTGTTTTTTTAGTGCTTCCATACCCCCTTGTGGCATAGAAAAAGGATTATGCGAAAAAGCAACATTCCCGTCATCATCTTCTTCATAGAACGGAAAGTCCACTATAAAACAAGGTTTAAAAGAATTTCTATCAATTAAATCTAACTTTTCTCCAAGCAAGTTTCTTAAAAAACCAGTATATTTTAGCGCTCTATTTTTCTTTACATCTGATACAATAAATAAAGTTTCATTTGCCTGCAAATTCGCTTTTGACTTTAAAACAGAGAGGTCTTTTTCGTCAAAATATTTACTAGCCGGTCCACTAAGTTCATTACCATCATATTTTAAGTAAACTAACCCACCGGCACCTTGAACTTTTAATTCAGCAGTTAGGGCATCGAAAAATCTTCTTCCCATATCATTGGCATTGGCTTTTAAAGCATAAATATATTTACCATTTAATACTGAAAAACTGTGCCTTGAAAAATCATCTGTAAGGTCTATTAGTAAAAGTGGATTTCTTAAATCTGGCTTATCTGAACCATACATACGCATAGAATCATTAAATTTTATTCTTCTAAAAGGTGGTTTGTCTACATTTAAAGTTGTAAAATGAGTTAAAACATTATATAAAACGGTTTCCAAAACCTGCAAAATATCATCTTGAGAAACAAAACTAGCCTCAAAGTCAAGTTGATAAAATTCGGTTGGACTTCTATCTGCACGAGCATCTTCGTCCCTAAAACAAGGGGCGATTTGATAATAACGGGTAAAGCCACTTATCATCAGTAGTTGCTTAAAAATTTGTGGACTTTGCGGTAAAGCATAGAACATTCCCGCGTTAATTCTGCTAGGAACTAAATAATCCCTTGCTCCTTCTGGGCTAGAAGAAGTAAGTATTGGAGTTTGAATTTCCATAAACTCCAATTCGTCCATTTGCTGTCTAATAAATTTTAGCAACTCTGCCCTAAGGCAAATGTTATCTAAATTTTGCTCATTTCTTAAATCTAAGTATCTGTATTTTAATCTTGTGTTTTCGTTTTGCTCCCTTGCACGAGAAATTTCGAACGGCAAAATATCTTCACAAACACCTAATACGGTTATTTCACTAGCCAAAATCTCAATTTCACCGGTTTTCATTTCAGTATTAATATTTTTTTCGCCACGTGACCTAACTATTCCCTTAACAGTAACAGTACTTTCTTTTGTTAAATTTTTCACCAAATTTTCATCTTCGACAAAAATCTGAACTATTCCAGTTTGATCCCTTAAAGTTAAAAAAGTTAAACTACCTAACTTTCTAATATTATTTACCCAGCCAGCAACTTTGACTTCTGCTCCGATATATTTTGCTGTAATATTGCCACACATATGGCTTCTATAAATATTATTTTTTAGACTTATCATCTTTGTCC
Organism: uncultured Clostridia bacterium; assembly: GCA_944381205.1. Classification (GTDB taxonomy): domain Bacteria; phylum Bacillota; class Clostridia; order Christensenellales; family UBA1242; genus UBA7862. The sequence goes on along the minus strand of CALWKG010000007.1, from coordinate 26,542 downwards.
CCTTTAACTTTTTCTTAAAATATTATACATATTTCTTTTTCGTTTGTAAACTCAAAACTTTTCCATTTTACACTTTCGTATGGTCTAAGAAGCGCCAATATTGACTTTTTACTAGAAAAGTAATATAATTAGCATTGATAAATTGTGCATAAGATTATTATAATAGTGCAAAGTGCCGATAATATAATGTACGTATTGACAAACTGCACTTTTTGCAGTAAAATCTATACAACAAAGGAAAGGAGTAATAAAAAATGTCAAAAGGTATAAAAGATAAAACTTTCGGTGGGGATTTCCCAGAAAAAATTAGAAAGATTATTTTAAAAAATAAGGTCGTTCGTGTTGTTGGGGTGGTACTCGCTGCTGGTGTTGTTTCTACTGTTTTGTTTTTTGGAGGAGATGCCAATAATCAATATAATAATAAAAATTTAGACAACGAAACTAAAATGGAACAGTCTATCAATGATGAAAAAGTTTCTGAAAACGAAAAATCTTCTGATAACGAAGTATATGTTGATGAAAATGGTAACTCTTATGAAGCAGATACAGATGGGGTAAAACTTGACTCTGACCCAGAAAAAACTGATTTTGAAAAAATGAAAGACGTTTTTACCGGTAAAGATAATAAACAAAATAACGACAACGCAAATGCAGACATAGATGAAGAACAGGAAAATACAGAAACTACCGAAAATGAAGCAACAAGTGAAAATGTATCAGAAACAAGTGTTGAAAACTCAACTGATGCTAGCAGTGAGATTACAAGCGATTCAGCCACAGAAAACGCGGAACAAGAAATAACTCAAAAGACCAATAAAACAAAAGTTTCGGGTTCTATTGGAACTAGTGTAGCAGTTGGACAAGAAGCAACAAAAGCAACAATGTCTGGTGGGGTAACTGTTGAGAAAGGAAACTTTATATCCGATAATGAAGTCTATGCTTCTAAAACCTTTTCATACAACCCGAATCTTGAAGGTAACTATGGTGTTGGGGTCTCTTCTACTAACTTGTTTAAACTAAAAGGTGATCAGGTAACAGGTTTTACAGCATATGCAGACACTGATTTTGGACATACAAATGGAATTAATGATTACAAAGTTGGTGTAATGGGGCATTATGGAGTCCCAGTGAACGATAGTACTTATTTTGCAGGGTCAGCAGGTGCCGAAATTCAAAATGGAAAACCTACTTTTCTTGTCGCCGGAAAATTTACATTTGGTGGTAACAGCGAAAATAACACTGCAAATTTTGACAGACCAGGTAGTGAATCAGATTTTGACTTAGCAAAGAAAGCAAATACTGGCGGTTCTTCCACTACCCCTGATATTCCTGACAACACACAACAAGACCATAATACCCCACAAGACCCACAAAGCCCTGTCTTCCCAGAACAAGAAAGATAAAAAATATAAACTTTTGATAAAAAATTAATGTGTATTTAAAAAAAAGGAACTTTTTTGAAAAAGTTCCTTTTTTTTATATTTTAAAACAATTATTTTAAATATATCAAATTTATTTATTCTTTTTTATTTTAACTAAAAAAAAATTGTGTTTTTAAATCTAATTTTAACTACTCCTAAAAAAATTTTAGCCACGTTTAAGCAAGTAGTCATTTAGTGCAAGTTTTACGTGTTCATAAGTTAAGCCACCCTGAATATACAAGACATAAGGCTTTTTAAGCGGGCTATCGCAACTAAGTTCTATTGTGCTTCCCTGAACAAAACAACCGGCCGCCATAATAATATCATTATCATAACCTGCCATTGGGCTTGGAATAGGAGTAACGTAACTATCCACAGGTGACATATGTTGAATGGATTGACAAAAACTAATAAGGTCTTCCCTATCTTCAAAATACACTGACCTTACAATATCTCCTAAATCCATTGAATAATCTACAAGTTTATAGCCCAAATTACTCATAACCTTAGCGATTAACATTGAACCTTTTTTTGCTTGTAAAACAGTATGTGGTGCCACAAAAAGCCCTTGATACATAAGCCTATAACCACCTTCAAATGAACCAACTTCGGTTTTAATAGATGGAGATGTAAATCTACCGGCGATTAAATCTATATACTTTTTCTTCCCAGCAATGTACCCGCCATTTGAAACAAGCCCACCACCCGGATTTTTTATCAAAGAACCTGCTGTGACATCTGCACCTACTTCGGTAGGTTCTTTATCTTCTACAAACTCACAGTAACAGTTATCTACCATAATAATACTTGTTTTATTAATCTCACGTATCTTTTTTATAATATCGGCCAATCTATTTACCCTTATGGCTCGTCTTAACAAATACCCACACGAACGTTGAATATATATCATTTTTGGATTAGATTTGACTGCTTGCAATATTTTTTCTTCATCAAAATCGCCATCTGAATTTAACTCTACCTGCTTATATATAACTCCAAAATCTTTTAGACTGCCATTATCTTTACCATTCACACCAAATATGGTTTGGTCTAAGGTATCATAAGGTTTACCCGTTATAGCAAGCATTGTATCACCCGGTCGTAGCAAGCCATACAATACAGTTGTTAAGGCTTCTGTCCCGCAGGAAATCGCCTGAGATACAATAGCGGATTCTGCTCCAAAAGCATCTGCATATACCTTCATTAATTTTTCTCTACCAAGGTCATCAAAACCATACCCGGTGGAGCCGTAAAAGTGGTTTGCTGAAATTCTATTTTCCCTAAAAGCATTTAATATTTTATTTATATTTTTTAAACTAACTTCTTCTGCTTTTTTAAAATCTTCTTTTAATTCTTCTTCTGCAATAATAATTCTGCTATCTATTATCATTTTGTTTCTCCTTTAAATTGCTTTTTAATATGGATAAGAGTTTGTTCTATTTCTTCAATGTTTTTTAACCACAAAACATTATCAAATCCCCTAATAAAAGTTAATTGACGTTTGGCATAATTGCGAGAATGTCGTTTTATTAAATCTTTTAATTGTGACAATCCAATAGTACCATTAAAATAGTCTTTAAATTCCTTGTATCCTATTGCTTGCATTGATTGACAATCAAAAGTGACTAATTTACTTTCAATTAATTTTTTAACTTCACTAACTAATCCACTATTAAACATATTGTCAACACGTTTGTTTATTCTATCATACAAAACTTGTCTGTCAAGGTCTATTGCAACTAATAAATAGTCATACGCAGGGGTAATGTTTTCTAGATTTTGCTCAGACTTTGTCTTTCCACTAAGTTCTATAATTTCTAGCGCCCGTATTACCCGTTTGGTATCATTAGGGTGAACTTTTTGACTTGCAATGCTATCCTTTTGCTTTAATAAATTATACAAATAATCTTGTCCATTTTTTTCTAACAAATCCTTATATTTTTGTCTAACATCGTTATTTTTTGGAGTACTGGCAAAAGTATAAGGGTAAATTAAAGACTTTATATACAAGCCCGTTCCGCCTACGATAATGGGAACTTTATTGCGAGAAAATATATCCTCTATAATATCTCTTGCAAGAGTTACAAACTGCCCCACACTAAACTCTTGGTCTGGGTTCACAACATCAATTAAGTGATGTCTTATCCCTTGCATTTCTAATTTTGTTATTTTAGCCGTGCCAATATTTAAGTGTCTATATACCTGCATAGAGTCGGCGGAAATAATCTCTCCATCTAGTTGCTTGGCACACCGTAACGCAAGATTTGTCTTTCCACTAGCGGTAGGTCCAGTTATTATTAAAATTTTGCGCATAAGTTTAGACCACCCTTTTGAACATCTTTTCTATCTCATATTTACTAAATTTTATACATATTGGTCTGCCGTGTGGACAAAGTAAAACCCTGTCTTGCTTCATAATTAAATTAAGTAGAATATCAATTTCTTCCCCACTTAACAAATCCCCGCTCTTTACAGCACTTCGACAAGCACTACGGGCTAGTCTGTTTTTTATTTCTTCGTTAGTCTTAGATATCTTATTAGGCTCACGTAAAGCATCTTTTATAAATTCACTTAGGTTTATACCAGATAGCATATGAGGAATAGAATTTATCTTATAAGTATTTTCCCCAAAACTTTCTACTTCAAAACCAAGGTTTTCAAAGACGTCTAGGTTTTCTTCTACCAAATTTTTTTCAATTGGATTAACTTCAAATACATACGGCAACAACAAATCCTGCTTTACTACTTTATTTTTATCATAGTCTTCCATAAGTTTATCAAATAAGACTCTTTCGTGCCCTGCGTGCTGGTCTATAAAATAACAGGTATCACCGATTTCAATGATAACGTATGTGGAAAATAAGGTGCCAACTATATTATAAAATGGCTTATCTATCTCTTCCTGAACGACCTTTTTCTTTTTTACTGGATATTCGTCTATAAGTGGGTCAAAATTTATATTTTCTTTACTAAAAAAGTTAAAATTCATTTTATCTTCGTCAGGTGGAGATGTGATTTGAGAATAGTCTAATGCGTCTGTAACATAGGTATTGGAATGTAGTCCCACACTTTCGTAATCTGGGGCATAAACAGACGTCCCTTCCAATTCTTCTTTTAAACTTTGGATAAAACTATATCCACCACTTATTTGTTTGTAATCGTCTTTTGGAACGGCATTGCTATCTTCAAAAAATGACAATTCTTCTTCACCTAAAATAGATTGTGCACTATTATCATCATTTAGGGCATTAAGTATTGTAGAATAAAAAAATTGGTAAATTTGTCTAGGTTCTCTAAATTTTACTTCCATTTTACTAGGGTGAACATTTACGTCTATATCATCAGATTTCAACTTAAAGTTTAGAATAAATAAAGGAAATTTACCCTTCATCAAAAAGTTTTCGTAAGCATTAACTATCGCCACTGACACAAGTGAATTATTTACATACCTGCCGTTAACAATTAAAGTTTGATAGGTTTTATTAGACTTACAAAAAGTAGGTTTTGAAATAAAACCATTTAAAGAATAATCATCTTCACTATAATTTATCGGAATTAAGTTATCAACAGTTTCTTTACCATAAATCATAAAGACCTTTTCTGTTAAACCGTTTAATACAGAGTTATATATAATTTTGCCTTCTACAATATACTTAAAAGAAATCTCTGGATTTGCTAACATAAGTCTATTAACTATGTTGGTAACAAGGTTTTCTTCGTGCTTATTGGATTTTAAAAACTTTAATCTAGCAGGGGTATTAAAAAATAAGTTTTTTACGGTTATTGTAGTCCCAATCACCGCCCCGCAATCGCTAATTTGTTGATTTTGCCCACCAGAAATAGTAATCTTGCCACCAACAGCAGAATCATTGGTCTTTGAAACAATCTCAACTTGCGCTACCGAAGCAATACTTGCGAGTGCTTCCCCGCGAAAACCCAATGTTAATATACTATCTAAATCTGATGCCTTAGATATTTTACTTGTTGCGTGTGGCAAAAAAACTCGTGGCAAGTCTTCTTTTTCTATACCAGAGCCATTATCTGTTATTTTTATTAACTTTATCCCGCCACCGGAAATTTGTATCGTAATGCTTGTAGCCCCAGCATCAAGTGCATTTTCAATTAACTCTTTGACAACAGAAGCCGGGTTTTCTACTACTTCTCCTGCGGAAATTCTATTGTAAACATCGCTTGTTAATATATTAATTTTATTAGGCATTTTTACTCCTTTACTTTAAATTTGCTTCCTTATTGAGAGACACTAATAATTCAAATGCGTCCATTGGACTAAGTTTATTTACATCAATATTTTTTATTTGGTTAATTATATTATTTTTCTCGTCAATGCTTAGTTCTTTATCATTAGAAATATCTCTTTTGATATCCAATTTTACCGAGTTTTTTTCTAGACTACGCAAAATTTCTTTGGCTCGTTTTATAATTTCTTCATAAATTCCTGACAGACTTGCCACTTCAATACCAAAACTTTTGTTTGCACTACCACGTTCTATTTTTCTTAAAAATATTATTGAATTATTAAATTCCTTTACTGTTATTCTATAATTTTTTATGCCTTCTAATTTACCTTCTAATGTGGTAATTTCGTGATAGTGGGTTGAAAATAGTGTTTTGCATCTAACCTTTTGTGAGATGTATTCTAGCACAGCCCAAGCAATACTCATACCGTCGTATGTTGCTGTTCCCCTACCTACTTCGTCTAGTAAAACCAAACTTTTACTAGTTGCATTATTTAAAATGTTTGCTACTTCTACCATTTCTACCATAAAGGTACTTTGCCCACTATTTAGGTCATCGCTGGCACCTATTCTTGTAAAAATTCTATCTACTATACAAATTTCAGCCAAAGATGCTGGTACAAAAGACCCAATATGTGCCATAATTACGATTAAAGCAATTTGGCGCATATATGTACTTTTTCCTGCCATATTTGGTCCAGTGATAATAAGAGTCCTATCATCAGATTCATTTAAATAGGCATCATTTGGAACAAAGTTTTCTGATTTTAAATTTGCTTCTACAATAGGGTGTCTTCCGTCTAAAATTTTAATATACTTTGCCCTATCGCTTAGTTTTGGTCTAGTGTAATTATGCTCCTGTGCTACTTTTGCTAGTGCGTTTACAGTATCTAAATAGGCAACATCTTCGGAAACATTTTGAATAACTATAACAAGACTTTTTAACTTTTCTTTTATTTCTTCATAAATTTTGCTTTCTAATTTGTTTGCAAGTTCCTCAGAATTGAGTAATTTATTTTCTATTTCTTTTAATTCATCTGTAACAAATCTTTCGTGATTAGAGATTGTTTGTCTTCTTTGGTACCTATATGGAACAAGGTTTTCTTGTGACTTATTTACTTCTATAAAATACCCAAAAACCCTACTATATCCTATCCTTAAATTTTTTATACCTGTTTCTTCTCTTTCTTTTGCTTCTAAATTAGCAAGCCACTGTTTTGCATTTTGGGACATATTTCTAAGTTCATTAAGTTCTTTATTAAAATCCAATCTTATAAAACCACCGTTAGAAATCACAGCTGGTGGTTCTTCGACAAAAACACTGGACAGTAAATCAACTATTTGCTTTACGACATCTATATTTTTAAACAACTGCGAAAACCTATTGCTTTTTAAATCTCTCACTTGACTTGCTAAATCTATTACGGATAAAAGTGAATTTTTAAGCGAAACGCAATCTCTTGGCATAACAGTACCATAGGAAATTTTGGAGCACATTCTAGCAATGTCATTAATACTTGATAGCACTGCGGAAATGTCGTTTTGAGCCATAGTATTGTAGTAAAGTTCCTCTACACAGTCTAGCCTTTCATTAATTTGGTCAGAATGTTGCAGAGGTTGTAGAATCCATTTTTCTAAAAGTCTAGCCCCCATAGATGTCTTTGTCTTATCAAGTAGACCTAATAATGAGCCCTTTTTCTTTTTATCCTTAAAATTCTCTATAAGTTCCAAATTTTTACACGCATTATAGTCCAAGTGCATATAGTCGCTAGGGTCTTCGGTTATAATTTTATTAATATGGTTTAAATTCCTTTTTTGAGTAATATTTAAGTAATTAATAAGAGCCCCCACCGCACATATAGCACTCTTTAACTTTGCAAAATCGTGACCCTGTAAAGACGCAATCTTAAACTGTATTTGTATAAGATTTTTTGCGTTGCCATAGTCAAAATCAAACTCCATTTGCTTATTAAACTTTGGCAAAAAGTCAAGGGATTTTACGTCTTTATCATACATTATGTCGTAAACTTTTTCATTACAAATTATTTCCGCTGGACGTAATCTAGAAAAAAGGTCTATCAAAGAATTTTTTACATCGTCAGTAAATTCACAAACTCTAAACTCTCCCGTAGAAACGTCAGAATACGCACAGCCTACACTTCCCTTATCGCTTTCAAAAAGGCTTAAAATATAATTGCTCGAATTGGAGTTTAGTATGTCGCTTTCTATAATAGTTCCCGGAGTGATAATTCTTGTGACATCTCTATCTACTATTTGCCCTTTTTTAGGTTCGGATAACTGGTCACATATTGCTACCTTGTAGCCCTTTTCTATAATTTTAGCAATATAACTATCTACTGCGTGGTATGGCACCCCACACATCGGAGCCTTTTGGTCTAAGCCACAAGCCCTAGATGTAAGTGCAATATCAAGTAATTTTGAAGCCAAAACCGCATCTTCAAAAAACAACTCATAAAAATCGCCTAGCCTATAAAAGAGCAAGCAATCTTTATATTGCTCTTTTGTGATAAGATATTTTTTCATCATAGGCGAAAAATCTTTTTCTTTTTGTTTTTTATCTTCCATTGTTATTTTAACACTTCCCCCAATAATTCTTTTTCATCTAATGCTTTAACTTTAACTTTGCATTTTTCCCCACAAATGCTTTTATTTCCATTTACAATCTTAATACTTTTATGGTTTTCTGTCTTAGCAACTAAAAAGCCTTTGTCGTTTATTTCTGCTATACAATCAAAAGTTTTGCCAACCATAGATAAAAGTTCTTCCTTTTGCAACTGATGTTCTAGTGCAAAAAGGCGAGTTATTCTATCCTTTTTCACTTTGTATGGTACTTGATTTTCAAATTTTGCAGCCGGGGTACCATTCCTTTTAGAATACACAAAACCAAAAATACTAGAAAATTTGCAGTATTTCACCAAATCACAAGTTTGTAAAAAGTCGTCCTCGGTTTCGCCCGGGAAACCAACAATAATATCTGTTGTAAGTGACAAACCACTTATTTTTGCATACATATCGTCTACCAAAGATTTATATGCCTCGGCTGTGTAACGTCTATTCATAAGTTTTAAAATTCTACTGCTACCACTTTGCACAGGCAAGTGAATTGCCCTACTCATTTTTTGATGCGATGCGATAAAATCCACAAGTTCGCTAGAAAAATCTTTTGGGTGAGAAGACATAAAACTAATTTTAAAATCACCTTGTATTTTGCATAACTTGTCTAGGAGATAAACGAAATTAGTTACCCCGTCTTTAAAATCTTGCCCATAAGAGTTTACATTTTGCCCAAGTAAGACAATTTCACTATACCTATTTTGTTGTGCCAAAGATTTAACTTCTTTAACAATTTCGTCAACACTTCTACTACGTTCTCTACCACGAACATAAGGCACAATGCAATAGGAACAAAAATTATTACAGCCGTACATAATATTAACAAAAGCGTGATTTGTACTATCTCTATATATTTTTTGATTTTCGGTTATCTCTTGCTCTTTATCCCAAACAATATTTTGAAATTTTTTTTGCTTTTTATAGGAAACGATATATTCTTCTAACCTATCTAAATTGTGCGTCCCAATGACAATGCTTAAAAATGGAAATCTCTTTTTTAAAAGTTCTGCCATTCCCCTTTGCTGTGTCATACACCCACAAATAACAGTTATTAAGTTTTTATTCCTAGCCTTTAAGGCCTTTAAATCGCCTATTTTTGCCATAATTTTTGATTCAGCAGTTTCTCTTATACAACAGGTATTAAATACTATTATATCCGCATTATTTTTATCTTTTGTTTCTACATAGCCCAAATCCCTTAACATTCCTGCTATTTTTTCGGAATCGTGAACATTCATTTGGCAACCAAAGGTTTCTATAAAATAAAATTGTGTGTTATCCATAGTGAGAATATTATATAAAAATCTTTGTCAAATTTCAACAAAAATTTGTACATATAGTTATAAAACTATATAAAATAATAAATAATACATATATGACACAAGTAAAAAGGGTTTCAAAAGTTTTATTTTACATAAGCCTATGTTTTTTTATGCTTGTTATAATGACTTTTTGTGCTTTTAATCTTAATTTATTTGATAGTTTTACAGATGTAAAGTTTGACAAAGACAAATTAACGTACACTTCTTCGTCGGTTTTGATTACGGATAATAACGGCAAAAAAGTAAATGAAAATGTGAAAAAAAATATAAACTTTGAAGATATTCCCAACCACACAATAAATGCTTTTATAAGTATAGAAGACAAAGATTTTTATAATCACCACGGGATAAATTACAAAAGAATTGTAAAAGCAGGTTTAAAAAACATAAAAAATCTCAAATTTAGCGAAGGAGCATCAACCATAACTCAACAACTAATAAAAAACACCCATTTAACAAGCGAAAAGACTATTAAACGCAAATTTAACGAAATAGTTTTGGCAAAAAACGTAGAAAAACAACTAGATAAAAATCAAATTATGACTGCCTATCTTAATGCTATATATTTTGGTAATGGTACTTTTGGAATAAACGAAGCATCTCAACGGTATTTTAGTAAAGATGCCTGCAATCTTAATTTACAGGAATCTGCTACACTTGCAGGAATTATAAAATCGCCTAAACTATATTCCCCTATAACCAATAAAGATAACTGCTTAAAAAGACGCAACCTTGTATTAAAAGAAATGAAAGATGATAACAAAATAAGTGAAGAAGAATATAATCTCGCAAAAGATTCTCCACTAGAACTAAATCTGAATAAAAATTTTTTAGGCTATAATGATTATTACAATGCCGTTATTGATGAAGCCTGCCATATATTAAAGTTAAATGAAAAAGACCTTGTAATAAAAAAATACAAGATAAATACATATCTTGACCCAAAATTGCAAAATCTTGCAATAGAGCAAATTAATAATCTACAAGAATATACAAAATGCCCTTGTGACGGAGCAATACTATCAATAGACAATTCAAATGGTGGGATAAAGGCATATTTTGGCAAAAGTGACTATAATTTGTTAAACATAAATTTACAACCGGGCTCCACCATAAAACCAATTATTGCCTATGCCCCAGCAATAGAATATGGACTTATTAGTCCTTGTACACCAATTTTAGACGAAAAAATTAGCATAAATAATTACACACCGCACAATTACAAAAACAAATACCACGGATACATATCCTGCAAAACAGCCCTTGCAAATTCTTATAACGTGCCAAGTGTAAAAGTTTTAGATTATGTAGGAGTGCAAAAAGCAAAAAGTTTTGCAAAAAAATTAAATTTAGAATTAGATGAAAACGATAATGGGTTATCAATTGCCCTTGGTGGATTAACTAAGGGAGTAAAACTAATAGATTTAACTAACTGCTATTGCGCATTTGCAAATAATGGTAGACTATGTAAAGCGAAATTTATAAAATCCATTGAAGACAGTAGTGGAAACATAATTTATAAAAACATAGACATTCCAAAGCAAGTTATGAAAGATTCAACAGCCTATTTAATAACAGATATGCTAAGAGAAAGTGTAAAAAATGGGACCTGTAAAAAACTAAATTTATCTAATCTGACCATTGCGGGAAAAACAGGTACAGTTGGAAATTCAAGTAACCACCTGAATACTGACGCGTGGAGTATTTCTTATACAAAAAGTCAAACTCTGTGTGTATATATAAAAAACGCAAAAAAAGATGTTAACAATAGCGCAAATAACTACCTACCAAGCGATATTACTGGTTCTAATGCTCCAAGTTGTATTGCTCAGGAAATTTACAAAAATAGTGATTTAAAAAACGAAAAATTTGACCGACCAAACAGTGTTTTAGAAGTAGAGTTAAACGATATAGAGTATACTAAAAAACACAAAATTTTAAAAGCCAACGCAAAAACTCCGGATAGATATAAAAGAAAAGAACTTTTTGCAATATCAAACTTGCCAAAAGAAAACTCAAATATGTTTGAAGAATTACCAATTTTAACTATAAATTGTAAAAAAACTAATGATAAGATAGAAATATGTTTTGATGCCGAAAAGTATTTAGAATACGAAATATACTGTTGTAGTGATGACAATACCAGACTATTAAAAGCCATAAAAAATACACAAGGTAAATTCGTTACTTATGATAATCAAATAAAATCTGGAAATTTTTATGAGTATTATGTAATAGAAAAATATAACGGCAAAACCATAAAAAGTAATACCGTTAAATTTTATATTTCATAACAAATTGGCACAAAAATACCTTACTTTTATACTAAAAAGACATTTAAAATTATAAAAGGTCGCTATCTTTATCATAAAAATTATCAAAATCTTCATCTTCGTTAGATAAAGTATTAATAATAGTTTGTTCATCATCAAATCGATTTTGAGAGTCATCTTTATCTTCTGCACTAACCAAATTAAGTTGATTTTTGTTAACAAATGACTCATTATCTGCCTGAGATAACTCATTTGACTGCTCTTTTACATTTGAATTTTCATTATCAAAATTAGTGCCTTTTCTTTCGACATTTTCCAAATTAATATTTTTATTTTCTATATTATCATAATCACTTGATAGTATGCTGTTTTCTTTTGAGTCAAAATTTTCTTTATTTAAACTAAAACCACCGTTTTTGTCGTCAAAAGTTTGATTATCAATTTTAATTTTAATATCTGAATTTTCCTTTTCTACATTTTTATCAACTGGCTCATTTTTTATTTTTTCATTATTTTGAGCCTCTTGCTCTGCTTGTTCTTCTAATTTTTTCTTACTATCAGGCAAATCTTCTTCTGGAATAATTTCAGTGCTTTTGTACAAAGAATCCGTCGTAGGTTCGTGTAAAATTTTTATACGATTTAAAAGATCGTCATAATCTGGAAGATCATTTATATCTTGCAAATCAAAACGTTTTAAAAACTCATCTGTTGTTCCAAAAAGCAAAGGCTTACCCACGGCATCTTTTCTGCCAACTACTTCAATTAATTTAAAATTGATTAAAACTTGTAAGGCATAGTCACTGTTTACCCCTCTAACCTGCTCTATATCTAGCCTAGTTAATGGTTGTTTATAGGCAATAATTGCAAGTGTTTCCAAAGCGGCTTTTGTGAGTTGTTTTTCTCTAATTGGATTTAAAACGGTTGCAATATCTTCGGCATAAGTAGGATTTGAACACATTTGAACACTAGATTTATATGTAATAACATTAATACCATCATTGATATGCTTTTGTTTTAATTCTTCTATTACCTTTTGTATTTTTTTTGTGTCATCTTCTCATTTTTCTGCAATATCTTTTATTTCTACTCCCTGCCCTGACACAAATAAAATTCCTTCTACAACGTTTATTAATTCGCTAATATTAGACAGCATCTCTTTCTCCTTCTTTTTCCTTTAAATCAATCTCTATATCGTCAAAAATTGAATTTTGAATTACTCTAATTTCTTGCATTTTAAGCAATTCCAATACAGCAAGGAATAAATTTATCATCTCGCTTTTTGTAAAGTCTTCTTTAAAAAATTCGGAAAAAAATATTTGCTTTTTCTCCTGCAAAGTTTGTCTAATAGATATGATTTTTTCGGCAACAGTAAATCTATCCTTTTCAATTTTTTTAGGAATAATCTCTTGTTCCTGCCTTTTTACCCTAGTCATCATCTTAGCAAAAGCATCTAAAAGTCCTGACATGGTCATTTCCCCTAAGACATACCTGTAATCATTAACCTTTTCGTCCATAGGCTTATAAAACCTATCTACATTTTCCAATGGTTTTAACTTTTGAATTGCTTCTTGGAACATATCATATTCCTTGATTTGTCTTAAAAGCCTTGTTTCTGGGTCTTCTTCGTCTTCTACAATTTCCTCTTCCCTTGGAAGCAAAGACTTAGATTTTATCTCTATTAAAGTTGCAGCAATATCAATAAAATCACTGGCTTTTTCCAAATCTATCTCATCTAAACCCGCCATATATTCTAGGTACTGCTCCGTCATATCGGCAAGTTTAACCTCGGTAATTTCTAATTTTGTTTCCTTAATCATATGCCACAAAAGTTCTATTGGTCCTTCAAAATTATCGAGTTTAAACTCATATCCAGTATCCACATAATTTAATTGACTTAGTAATTCCTTATTAGTTTCTACCTTCATATCTGCCCCCTAAAAAAACAGTCCCCAAAAAGCCATAATTGGATAACCAACGTAATCTACAAGATAATTAAAGATATCTGTAAACGAAAAAATGATAATCACGATAAGCAAAATTAACATTCCATACCTTTGCATAAAAGTAACAAAGGGATTATCATATCTAAGTTGTGAAGAAATAGCATTAAAACCATCTAATGGGTAAATTGGTAATAAATTAAAAACAGCAAAAACAAGATTAATTTGAAAGATAAACATACATAGATAGTATAAAATTTCTAAAAATATACTAGTATCTGCAACGGTTAATAACAACTTAGCCAAAGGGTAAAAACAAAAGGCGACAATTAAATTAGTTAAAACCCCGGCGATACTAACAAGGAAAGTATCTCTTTTTATTTTAGAAAAATTATATGTATTAATAGGCACAGGTTTTGCCCAGCCAAAGCCAAAAAATATAAAACACAAAATACCCATAACGTCAAAATGTGCCATTGGATTTAAAGTCATTCTACCATTTAATTTAGCAGTATTATCACCAAGTTTATATGCTGTAAATGCGTGAGCAAATTCGTGAATTGTAAGGGCAAAAACGATAGCAAAAGAAAAAGTGAAAAACACTATAAGTTTACTAGCAAAAGACAAACTATTGTTAAATAAAATATCAATTAACATATTAAATCCTTTTTTTAAAATAAAGAAGCCTATTTCTAGACTTCTCTATTATATTATAATTTATCTAATTAATCAAATAAATTACGTTTGAGTTTTAAACTTTTTAGGACTTTAATCTCCAACTTTCTGCAATTTTCTCTATATTATCTAAAAAGCCCACACTTTGTACGTCTTCACAGCAAACTACGTCACTTTCTGCAACTACTTCACTATTTTTAATAACAAAAATTTTTCCAACAACTTTACCTTTAAAAAGAGGCGCCTTCTGCACGGACAAATCCACCTTTGTTGTGATATCACTACTGTCACCTTTTTTTGTTAAAAGATAAACATCTTCGCTAGCACAAATATTAATATTTTGTTGTTTTGCATTTTTTACAACTAATTGTTCTTGCAACATAATACTCTTATCCACTACTTTAACATTTTCAAAATTATTGAAACCATAATTTAACAAATTTGATGCTTCTGAGAATCTTTCTTTCCCACTTTTTGCCCCTAAAACACTGCCTATTAATCGCATATCACCACGTTTTGCAGTCGCTACTAAGCAATAACCAGCCTCATTAGTAGAGCCTGTTTTGCCACCATCACACCCTTCGTAATACCTTATTAGTTTGTTTGTGTTTACTAATTCGGTTTCCCTACCCTTTGGGTGTAAAAGAGAATCTATCCAAATAGTGCTAAATTTATGATAATCATCATGTTTTAAAACTTCTTTAAGTAATAATGCCGTGTCCTTTGCACACGAATACTGATTAGGAGCAGGTAAACCTGTACAATTAATATAATTTGTGTTTTTTAGTCCTAAGTCGTTTGCTTTTTTGTTCATAAGAGTAACAAAATTTTCTTCGCTACCACTAACAAACTCTGCCAACGCAACACTTGCGTCATTAGCGGAACTTATTATAGTCGATTTTAGTAAATCTCCAACCGAATATTCCCCACCAGCCTCAATAAATACTTGCGAGCCACCCATACCTTGTGCCTTATCAGATACCTTTACCTTATCATCTAAACTTATATCTCCATTTTCTAATTTTTCGCAAACTATGTTTATTGTCATAAGTTTCACAATACTAGCAACAGGCATCTGTTTTTCAGATTCAAACTCGTAAAGTACTTGCCCTGAATTATAATCCATTAAATATGCTGATTTTGCAGTATAATCTGGTTGACTAGACGCATATGTAAAAACTGGATTAAACAAAGATAATACAGCCAAACAACAAGAAAAAACTAAAAAAGCCAATAGATATTTTTTCATAACAGAAAACTCCTTTTTTATTATTTTCTGTAAAAATGTTAAAAATATTATGGATTTTTTAGTTTTTGTAGTTAAATTGATTTTTTATATGTGTCGCACCTTGCCTTCAAATTTTTTGCGTGTTCTAGGGCAACCACATTTTTAGACTCTCCGCCAGCGAGCCTTGCAATTTCTTCTAACGTATCATCATTATCTAAATCCTGCACACTAACAACAGTGGTATCATTAACTGTTTGCTTCTTTACAAAAATATTTTTATCTGCCATTGCACAAATTTGTGGCAAATGTGAAACAGATATTACCTGATGAGAGCGAGAAATATTTGCTAATTTGCAGGCTACTTTGTAACCCATTTCCCCACTAATACCTGTATCAATTTCGTCAAACACCATAAGAGAAATATTATCTGTATCGGCAAGAATATTTTTAAGTGCTAACATAAACCTACTAGCCTCACCGCCAGAGATAACTTCACTTAATGGTTTTAAATCTTGACCCGCATTAGCAGAAAACATAAACCAAATTTCATCAAAACCATTACTTGTCAAATACTTTTCAAACTCGGTTTTAGATGGAATATCTCTAAAAAAAACCTTAAATTTTGCACTTTTCATACCAAGTTCTGATAATTCTTTGTTCGTTCTATTTTCAAATTCAACAGCAATTTTTACCCTAATATTATGGATTTTTTCTGCCAATAAAAACATATCATTTAATAAATTTGATTTTTCTTCTAGATATTTTTTTAATTTATCTGCACTATTTACAATTTCATCATACTGTTTTTTTGCTTCTTCTAAAAAACTAAAAATATCTTCAATAGTTGCCCCATATTTCTTTTTTAAGGATTTAATTTTATCTAATCTTTCGTCTACGGCTTCAAACTCATACTCGTCAAAATCACACTCAGAACGTTTTTCTTTTATAATATTTGCAATGTCCATTGCTTCAAACTTAATACTTTCTATCCTATCCGCAAGGTCATAAAGCGACTCGTCGTATTTTGAAATACTATTCAGGCTAATATTTGCACTTTTAGCACTTTCAATTAATCCGCCATTTCTATCAAAACAATTATAGGCATCACTTAACCCTTCAAAAATTTTTTCAGAATTTTGCATTATAAATTTTTTTTGGGACAATTCTTCATCTTCATTAAGTTTTAAATCAGCATCTTCTATTTCTTTTATTTGATAACTAATAAGGTCCAACATACGTGCTTGGTTTTCACTAGACCCGTTAAGTTTAGTAATTTGCCTATTGTATTCTTTTAGCAGTTGAAATTTATCAGTATAATCTTTAAAAACAGACTTATCCTTAATAAAGTTATCAATGATTTCTATGTGGTATTGATTTTTTAATAGTTTCTGATGTTCGTGCTGTCCGTGAATGTCTACAAGAAAAGTTGCCAACTTTTTCAATACATTCAGCGGTACAATATTCCCATTTATTCTTAAATCCCCCCTTCCGTCCTTGGTTAGTTTGCGAGAAATAATAATTTCATCTTCGTACTCAACATCTAACTCAGCCAAAAGATTTTGAACTTCGAGTACAAATGGGGTTGTAAAAACAGCGACCACTTTCATAAAATCTGTTCCCTGCTTAATAAGTCCCTTATTTGCCCTTATGCCTAAAACAAAACTAAGAGCATCAATGATAATACTCTTACCAGCGCCCGTTTCGCCACTAAGCACATTAAGGTTTTTAGAAAAATCAATACTAAGCCTATCAATTAAGGCAACATTTTGTATATCCAGAGTTCTTAACATACTATAAATATATCAAAAAAACATAAAAAGATAAAGTAATATTTTTACCATTTAGTATAAAAGTAGTTACATAGTTGTAAATTATAGAGATGAATTATCCAAAAAAACAATCTATTAGGCATTAATTAGATTTTCAAGTTTTTTTTCGCAATATTCTGCCCCTAAATTATCCTGCAAAATAATTAGTACAGTATCTATTCCTGCTACGATGCCAAGCACTTGCTCTAAATTAAATCTATCTAAAATATTACATACACTTTGAGCAATACCCTTTAAAGTCTTTACAACCACAAGATTATTAATGGCCTTAAAGGAAATAATCGATTCTCTCAACATAAAAAGATATTTATTTGAAGTTTGGTTTTGACTATCTGCAATGGCATATTTGTATTTTCCAGTTTCGGTTGACAAAAGTTTAATAAGACCAAGTTCTTTTATATCTCTACTAACAGTGGCCTGAGTTACATTATAACGATTTGCTTTTAACCTAGATACAAGGTCGTCTTGGGTTTCAACCTCATATGTAGAAATTAACTCTAATATTTTTGATTGCCTTGTACTTCTTGCCATAAACCAAACCCTCCGCGGATATTCATACATCTTGTATGGTTTGATTATACATTTTTTATTATAATTATGCAATATATTTTGAATAATTATGCAATATTAAAATTTATATTTATGCAAAATGACTAATAAAAATAAATATAGCAATAAATAATTATACATTTAATATTTTTAAAAAAGTCTAATTCTCTTTATTTGAGCGAGATTTATGTTTCATTTGATTTTTCAAATTTTTTAAAACAAAAATGAAATTTACAACCTTTTTAACAATTTTTGTAGAGTTTTTTACTGCATAATTTTTAGAAATTGCTTTAAATAAAACAGTAAAACCAGCAATTAACGCACTAACAATTGCCCCTAAAAACATATTAAAATTTGACTCTGGTAAAAGACTAGCGCAAATATAAGCAATCATCGTCCCACTAACTCCACATAAAATACCACAAATATCACCTACAACGTCACACAAAATCGAGGACACTTTATCGGAAGATTTTACTAATTTAATACAAATTTTAAAATGATTTTCGTCACTCACTTCCCTTTTTAAATTTTCTATCTGACACGAAGTAATAGCAAGCCCTAACATATCAGAAAAAACATTTAACAACATAAAAATAATTAATAATAAAATCGCTATGATAATATTAACTTTATTTAAAATAAACTCAGAAAAAAAGGTTAACATTAATGAAACGCAAAAAGCAAGTATGCTTATTTTGACAAACCAAACATACTTTTTCCTCTCCCTTGCCTTTAAAATTTCTGTCTTAGATTCATTATTAAAAATCATACAATTTTACGACTTTTTAATTAAAAATTTTCAACTGAAATTACATAAAAAAGCCCCATATAAATTTATATGAGGCAAATCCATTTTTTAAAACTTATACATTATATATTTTTATTTGTATCCATAATTTCTAAAATTTTTGATAGAGCATTATTTGTACTAACCATTATAGTTTCTCCTGTTTTTCTAAGTTTAATTTCCATCTCATTGTTTTTTAAACTTCTTGGGCTAATTAAAACTCTTATTGGCATACCCATTAAATCTGCATCTGCAAATTTTACACCTGCCATTACTTCCCTATCATCAATTAAGACTTCTATTTTTTGTAATTGCAAGTCGTGGTACAATTTACTTGAAACACTTGATACATTATCATCGTCTAATCTTAATGGTACAATATGCACTTTATATGGAGCAATGCTCAAAGGCATACAAATACCATTTTCGTCACTATTTTCTTCCACAACGCAAGCCAGGTTTCTACCTACACCTATGCCATAACACCCCATAATTGGGTTAATTTCTTCTCCGTCCTTTGTCTTTACAAACATACCCATAGATTTGGAATATTTTGTTCCAAGTTGAAAAATGTTTCCTATTTCAATTCCATTTGAAATTTCAAGTTCTTTACCGCAGATTGGGCACAAATCCCCGGACTTCACCTTTGAAATATCAACATACTCAACATTACCATAATCTCTTTCTATATTAAAATTTACAAGGTGATATTCAGCACGATTAGCCCCCGTGACTAGATTGTTTCTATCTTTTAAACTTAAATCAAAATAAATTTGAGTATTTTTAGCCTTTAAATTAAGAGGTCCAATATTACCTGCACAAAATTCTGAATCATTAGTTGCATCATAAGGAACAACTTCCTTTTTACATAACTTTCTTAATTTTGTTTCATTAACTTCCCTATCTCCCCTTATAAAACAAACAACACTGCCCGTTTCTCCTTTTATAGCAAAAACAACCGCTTTGACACAATCCTTGCTATCAATTTTCAAGAATTTGCTTACTTCGGCAATATCTTTTGCCTGTGCAGTATAAATTTCTTCAAGTGGAAGCATCTCCTCTATTTTTTTTTCATAAATTTTACTTTCCGCCACCTCTTGATTAGACCTATAACTGCAATGTGGGCAGATAACCAATTCATCTTCTCCCATTGGGTTGAGATACATAAATTCGTGGGAAGCATTTCCGCCAAACATTCCATTATCACTTTTTACTGAGATAACATTTTTTAAACCGATTTTTTTATAAATTCTCTCGTATGCTTTAAACATAACGTCATAATAATCTTCCAAATCGTCCTGCGTGATATGGAAGGAATATGCGTCCTTCATAGTAAATTCTCTAACTCTAATCAATCCGCCTCGGCTTCTTGGCTCATCTCTAAACTTTGTTTGGATTTGATAAATCATACACGGTAACTGAGTATAACTATTTACCCAATTTTTTGCCAAATGAACCGCAGCTTCTTCGTGAGTCATACCTAAAAGCATTGGTCTGTTTGTTCTATCTACAAATCTAACCATTTCACTACCAATAGAAGAATACCTACCGCTTAAATCCCATAATTCCTTTGGCATTACAACTGGGAATTTAACTTCCTGACCTTCGCAAGAATTCATTTCGTCCCTAATAATATTTTCTATATTTAAACAGGCTTTTTGTCCCAAAGCAGTTAATGAATATATCCCGTTTGCAACCTGCTTCATATACCCTGCACGCAAAAGTAAAATATGATTCTTCATTTTTGCGTCGCTTGGAATATCTTTTAATCTTTCACCTACTAACTTACTAAGTCTCATAAATTTTTACTCCTTTTTTTTATTCTTCGGTATCAGTTGTTAAATTATCAAGTTCATCTTTTAAAATTTTTATTTTTCCTTTGTTTTCGTTTAATATTTTGTAACACTCCTTGGCAAGTTTAACACCTTCTTCGTATAATTTTGAACTTTCTTCCAACGACAAATTTGATTTTTCTAACTTAGTTATTATTTCTTCTAACCTTTTATTGCTTTCTTCAAAACTCATCTTACTTATCCCCCTATTTCTAACACATTGGCTTTAAATTTTCCGTCTTTAATCTCAACCAAAATTTTACTATTAACATTTATTTGTTTTATAGATTTGATAACTTTACCATCATCACCAGTTATTTTTGCAAACCCCTTGTCTAAAATCGAATTAACGTCTAAAGATAAAAGTTTTAAATTTTTTGCTTCTAAATTATGTTCTAAAATAGTAGTAAAATCAATTGATTTTAGCAAATTTAAAGAATTTTCTAACTTATATTCTTCATTTAGCAAAAATCCTTGCAATTTTAACTTTAAATTACTTGTAATTTTATCTAAAAGAAAATATTTTTCATCTAAAAAAGAAAAATATAAATAATTAAGTTTTTGAACATTGCTTTTAAGTTGTTTTACCACACCTGTTATATCTTCTGACACTATTTCACCCGCGACAGATGGAGTTGCAACTCTAAGTGACGAAGCAAAATCACATATAGTAAAATCGGTTTCGTGTCCAACAGCAGAAATAACTGGCTTATCAATTTTTATAATTTCTCGCGCTAAACTTTCTGTATTAAACGGTGCTAAATCTTCAATAGAACCGCCACCCCTAGCAATAATAACAACGTCAATATCTGGTTCTTTATTAAAATACCTTAACCCATTAATTATAGTGTTTTCTGCTCCTTCTCCCTGCACTCTAGCGGGATAAACTACTATATCTAGGTATGGATTTCTCCTTTGCGTAACTGTTATTATATCGTGCAAAACCGCCCCAGTTGTAGAAGTAATTACACCTATCGTTTTAATCTTTTTAGGAATTGGTTTTTTGTATTTTTCGTCAAAAACACCTTCTTGCTCTAATTTGTTTTTTAATTCTAAAAATTTTTTAAATAAAACCCCACTGCCATATGGCGCAATACTGGTTGCGTATAAATTAAGTTTACCTGATTTTACATAAAATTTAAGTCCACCCGTTACCATAACTTGATCGCCATCTTTAATACTACAACTTGTAGCACCAAACATAACGCACGGGATTAATGCCCCCTCGTCTTTAAGGTTAAAGTATAAGTTGTTCCTTACAAAAGCAAGATTAGATACTTCTCCATAAACCTTTATGTAAGATAACAATTCTTCCGCATCAAAAATATTTTTTACAATTTCGTTTAATTCACTAACGCTTAATGCTTTTAACATAGCAACTATTTATTATAAATAGATGATAAAACTCCATTAATAAACTTTGGACTCTTATCAGAAGAGTATCTTTTTGCAAGTCTTACCGCCTCATTTATAACAACCCCTTTATCTTGTTTTAAATAATCAATTTCCGCAATGCTAATAATTAATATCGCGTGGTCTAGTGTGTAAATATCTTTTAATGTCTTGGGGTATTTTATACTTTGTTGAAGTTTTTGCTCAATGTCATCAAAATTTGTCTTTACACAATCAAAAAGTTCCTGCACAAAATTTTTTTCATCTACATTAATTATATCAAATTCCTCAATATTTTCGTCAGGTTGTTTATTAAATAAATATTCAAATGTCAATTTAAAGGCATATTCTCTTGCTTGCGAACGACTCATTTTTACTAATACTCCTTTTTGCATAAAAAATAGCCCTTGTTTTATACAAGGGAATTTTTTAATATTTTGCTAATTCTTCCTTAGAAAACTCTACCCCAAGAACGTGAATATTAATACTATCAATCTTTGCGCTAATCATATTTGAAATACCATTCTTAACGTTTTCCTGCACACGATAGGCAACGTCTGCAACGCTATAACCAAAGAAAACTGTTAAGTAGATGTCTATAACTATATTTTTACTTTGAGTATAAGAAACCTTTACTCCCTCAAAATAATTATTGGAAAAAAATCTTTTAAACCTGCTTGCAAAATTAGTACAAAGGGACGCAACCCCGCTAATCTCCTTGGCAGAAAGATTGATAATAGAAAGCATTATATTCTTACCACAGTAGACTTTTCCGTCATCGTTTTTTTCATATAAGTTGCTATTATTAAACATAATTTACCCCTATTATTTTTAGTAGTATATCATGTAAGCAACATTTATGCAATTAAATTTTTACTGCACAGGAATAATTTTGATGTAATCTATATCTCTGGCAGTTTTACCCTGAATAATTTCTACTATTTGGGCAACTTCCGATTCGGTTAGTTCGGCACTTTGTACCATTACATTAATATAGGTTGAAGAATAATTTACAAAAACGTCACTAAACCCTTTGGCTTTGATAAGTCCTTCCATATCACTTTCAAGCAGCATTGAATCTAAAACAAATGACAAATCTTCTTGGGCTTGGTCTTTTGCTTCTTGACTGCTAGAACTGCTGGATATGATTTGGTTGTATCTATCTATTGCCTCTTGCCTAGTGTTTGTCCTGTCTAATTTACTAGTTGCAAAAAAAGACTCTGATGAATACTCGTAATCACTATTAGTTGGCGCCGTTGTGGCTGTATTGTTTAATACAATATTAAGTACCCCTGTTATTACTAAAAGGGCTACCATAGATACTAGTACAATTATTTTTTTCTTTTTTGTTAACATAAATAAAAATCCTCCTTTATTTTCCTGCAAAAACTTCTATTTTAGAAGTGCTAATTTTAAAAGTTGTTTCTACAAGTTTTATTATTTCTAACTTTATATTCGCATTTTCTGCTCCACCAGCAACTATAACAACAGACTCTGGCTCTGGCATAATCTCTTGTAAAACCACCACTTCTTCTTTCCCGTTATTTGTTATTAAAATGGGGGTTTTAGTTTCAATCTTTTCACCAGAAGCAGTAGTTGTTATGTTCATGTCATAAGCAATTTGTTTTTCTATACTAGAATTGTAATACAGCATTACCTTTACACTTGTTACACCTTTCATTGCCGATATTAACTGTTCTAATTCGTAAGTTAAACTTTGCTTGTAATTATCAAAATCGCTAGTTAAACTTATCTCATTTTGTGTAGAAGGCTTGTCCTTGGAAATACTAAAAGTAGAAAAGTATATTAGCAAAATTATAGCAATAAAAAGTACAGTTAAAATTATATCTAAATGCTTTATTTTTTTTATCTTTTCTAGAAAATTTTTCTTTTTTGGTTTTTCCTCATTCATAGAACACTACATCTTCCCTTTCAATAGTAACCTCCTTGCTTATTATTGCTATAATTTTTGTATATTTATCTATATTCAAATTTTCGCTTAAAAGAACCATATTTGTTAAATCGACAAAAATAGTTTTTATATTTAGAGTTTCATCATTTTGCTCACAATCTATTTGTATTTTTACACTCATAAAACCATTGTTTTCCAAACTTTTTTCTATGTCCTTTTCCATTGCATTAATTAAATCAGTCTGAATTTCTTCAATCATATCCTTGTCTATCTCTATTGGATTCGTGAAATTATTTATATTAAAATTATTAAAATCTATTGTTTTTAATGGTGAAATTATCACTATCATCAAAAACACCGCAACTATTGTTTTTAATATGTTACATAATTTTCTACCACCAAAAACAATATCTATAATTACCCCCACCACTACAAGTCCTATAATTTGCAAAACCCAAACAGATATCGAATTCAACTCACAACTTCCCCCTTATAAAATATTGGAACAACTCATAATAAGAGATAATGATAAAACATACATAAAACTTACCGCGATTAAACTAACAAATAACATATTTAAACTTTTTGACACGGCAAATAAAAAATTACTATATTTTGCATCGCTTACGGGTTCTAACAAACTAGAAACTAATTTTAATAACAAAATCACAAGCAAAATTTTTATTATTGGGGACAAAATTACAGAAAATAACACCAGAATTCCCGATACACCTATGGAATTTTTGATAAGAGTGGTACTAAATAAAATTAGCCCTACCCCATCACTTAGGTATGAACCAAGTATGGGCACATAACTTTTTATCGCAAATTTTGCAGTTTTTAAGGAAATTGAATCAATAGTTGATACACTTATTCCATTAATAGTTATATACGCAATAAATATCGTAAAACACACCCCTACCGAATAGTTAAATAGTGATGTGAAAAATTTTGAAAATTTTTCTAATCTCACATTATTTGATAAATTGCCAACAACCCCAAACACTACACTAAAAATAAAAATTGGCACTAAAAAGGAAGTAAAAAATTTACTTATTAAACTAGACATTACTGCAAGCAACGGCTGGAAAGTCACAACTGTTGCACTTCCGCCTAGTGCCGTGATTAAAGTTAGCAGTATAGGGAAAAGAACTTCCATTTGGCTATCAATTAAATTAAGTACATTAAACGAAGATGACAATAAATCAAAGATAAGTTTTAAAACAATTACTGCAATAAGTGAAAAAGATATTAGGTTCACCACTGATAATGAAGAATTTGATTTTGAGTTTATATTCCCCATAAGGCTAGATAACAAACAAATACTAATAATTATCACAAAAAAAGGTACAATACTAGTAAAATTTTCAAATATAGTGCTAATAAGGTAAGGTAGAAAGTCATTAAACAATTCTAAGTTTTCGCTGTTTAAAAAATTTTTGACAATTTCAATAAAAGTTTTATTTTTTACAAAGCCATCATTATCATTTAAAATTTCATCTAGTGACCCAAAATCGATTTCTTCCAACTTTTCGTTTGTTGCTTCCTCTAAACCCTGTGACAACAAAACCTGCTGATTAAAAACATAAATCTCTTTACTCTCGTAAGATTTACAAAAAGGCAAACAAACAAAAAATAAACCTATAATTAATAACCAAAACTTTCCTTTCACTTCAAAATCTCTTAAATAAAAACTACTTTCAACGTAAAAACAACTAAATTTTTTAGTGGAATTTTCTGTAATAATTAAAATTTTTTTCTGCAAATTCTCTATAATTAAACTTTATGACCCCTTGTTGCGAAACTTATCAAAATCTAAATTTTCACGGCAAAATCTCTATAATCATATTAAATAAAGATATTACGATTGGCATAGATAGGCTTAACATAACGATTTTTCCTGCAAAAACAATTTTATCTCCTATACTAGCATTGTTTGTATCAACGCAAACAGAACTTGCAAATTCCGTAAGCATACCTACTCCTATAATTTTTAGCATATTTGAAAGCAACGAATAATCTAAATTGGTTTTATTAAAAATAATCAAAAAATAGTCAAACACGGACTTTAATTGGTCTATAATTAAAAATAAAACAACTATTGTTCCCGTTAAAATAACTACTATATAAAACTCTGGACGAATTTGCCTAATAATAATTGCTATAATGCAAGTTAGAAGTCCCACACCTATAATTTTAAAAATTTCCATATCTAATAAATTAAAAATAATTGTTTTACAGTGTCAAAAAGTTCACTAATCATATTTATAGCCATAATGAGCACAATAATCACTCCTGCCAGTGTTGCAAATGTAGAAATTTCGTCCTTGCCAATATTTTTTAATATTTGAGATACCACCGCGGTTAAAATTCCTATTGCCGCAATTTTTAAAATTATATTGTAGTCCAAATTTGTCTACCCCCTAATTTTAAGCAAAAATTATAACTAACATCAACCCACAGACAACAAATAGTTTTATAAATAAACT
>CALWKG010000006.1 GCA_944381205.1 uncultured Clostridia bacterium | reverse complement strand
AGGGCTTCTTTAATTTCAATATCAGCATTCATCGTTATAATGGTTTTCATTATAACTGAATCGCCCAAAATATCACAACTAATATCCTGAACAATTGCTCTACCCGAAAAATCAAGAGCCTTTGCAAGCCTGACAATTAGGGCTAGTTTGCGCATTGCATCTAGGTCTTCGTCAACTAACAAATCTTTATACTTTATCCATTCTGCAAGGCTAAAATCGTTTAAATTTTGGCTAGCACAAACAAACGCGGCAAGCACAATTTCCCTATGTGTAGCACCAAGTATATCCGAGTTTAGAACGATTTCAAAACTATTTTTTTCGTAATTATAAAAACTAATACGCTTGCCACAAGCATAAAGGGTAGATGCAATCCTTAAAACCTTTATATAATTTCTTGGCAATTTGTGCAAAACTTTTAGTTGCCTAAACAATATTAGTGACAAGTCACATATATGCTTTGCAGTTTGCATCATCGGTGCGTCATAGTACTCTTCTATACTATCAAGGCTAAACCCTAAGATATCAGGTATTGGTTTGTCTAGATTAATCGCTGGAATGTTAGAATAAATAAAGCCTTCTTTCATACCGCGAGCGGAAAGCACACAAGTCCTATTATTTAAAACCTCAAACAAAGCGCCTATTATTGCTACCCCGCTGGCAAACACGTCTGCCCTATCGCCAGAAACACCCTTTATTCTTTTTGTTTTATCTATCTCAAAAGTTTTTATAAGGTCAAAAACCTTTTTATACTCGTCAAAAGAAAGTTCGTAATTATGTGGCAAATCAACAGGATATTTTCTTATCTTACGTGCCAAAATACCCGAACTAAAAAACGCATTCCCGGTACCAATAAAGGCAAATTCATCTTCAACACTTTTTAGCCAATCAATACCTCTTAATTGTTCTAAAAACTTTTCCTTCATAAGATTTAAAGCCTTTTCGGTATTTTTTTCTTGCTCCATTATTTTGGCGATTTCGTAGGTGCCAAGCATTATCTCTGCTTTATTTAAAATGTTACGTCTATTGTACTGGACAAATCGCACGCAATCCCCACTTATGTTTACAATCACTCCCTTTGGGATATCTAATGAATTTATTATCCCCGTATATAGTGCGGATAGTTCTTCATCTTGGCTTAATATACTAACCTTAAAGCCAACATTGTTGTAAACTTCATCAACAAAACTGCGATAATTTTTTAGATTTTTTATACATTCAGTTGTGTAGACAATGATATTGGAAACTCTTTTTACTCCGCAAAGCACCTTGTATGTTTTTAATACCGAAATAGCCTCATTACTTTTACTTGTTCTTAACATTGCCTCGCCATCAAAGTCTTCTATAAGGTGAACGTTTTCACTCTTTTCATACTCAATAACAAAATTTCCTTCTGGCGAGTAAGACGCAATAATCAAATCAATTTTACTACAACCCAAATCAATAATTGCTAACTTTTCCAAAATATTCCCCTTTTATACAATAACAAAACAATGCTTAGTCTTCTATTTTAATTGCTTCCACAGGGCAAATCCCCTCGCAAGTGTGACATTTAATGCACTTGGACTTATCAATCTCTGACTTTCCATCTTTTATGGTAATAGCACCCACAGGACAAGCACCCTCACAAGCGCCACAGCCAATACATTTTTCCTTATCAACCATAATTCTTAGCCTCCTAAACTAACACAAATATACTACACGATTTTTTAAAGGTTGTAAAGAAGTTTTTATTTTTTGTACTTTAAGACAAAAGATATTAGTTGAGTTAATGCCATAAAGCACAAAAAAAACCCGAATAAAGTCCTTAAAATTTTTTCATCAATTAAGCACGCAACAAACGAAAAAAACAAAGACGACAGTACTCCAAAAAAGGCAAATATTATGGACGGAAAAATCTCTACTAACTTATTTTTTACATTAATGTAAGTTACCAAAATAGTCATTAAAATAAAGGCTATAACGTTTATTAATTGGGCTGACTTTTGTGTAACCGAAAGCAAACTTAATAGTGGTATCAATACTCCACCTAGTCCCATACCGCTTAAAATTCCCGAAATTAATCCTATTAATATAAAAAGCATTTTATTCCCCTTTTTTGTTGTATTTTGTCAACTTGTTTTACTTTTTTTTATCAAGAAGATTTGAATAGCAATAAAAAATAATCTTTTATTTCTATTTTTTTGAATTAAAATCTAATTTATTCTTTATAAAAACCTCATTAATCACTCAAATTTTATTATTAAGGTTGTTTGTTTTTCTAGACAAAACATCGTATTGCACAGGCTAACAATAAGATAACAAAAAACAAATTTAAACTTTTGTTGTCTATTTTTTTTAAGATAAGACTTCCAATTCCACCACCGATAATTGAGCCTATTGTGACATAAGTTGTTACAACTATATCAACTGGTAAAAGGCACAAATAAATAATCAAAGTTGGGATACTAATAACAGACATAATAAAAATCGTACTTGCGTGAGCATTTTTATCACATAAATTAAGTACTTTTTTTAAGATAGGAATACACAACATACCACCCCCGCCACCAAAAAAGCCATTTACCGCCCCCACTAGCAACGCGCACAAGACAAACAATAGAAATTTGTGTTTCATATTAGTTATTATGCTCAATTTTTATTCAAAAATAATATATTGGATTTTAGAATAAAAACCGCCATAAAGGGCAAAAATTATTTGCAATTTAATCGGTTATATTATATAATGCAATAGTTGTATTTTGCTCAAAAAACAAAGTGTGCAAAAAATATTATTTACGAGGATTTTTTATGAGAACAATATCTATCAAAACAAAACAAATAATCATTGCAATTTTAGTTGCGGTGTCTTTATTTGCGTTTTCTAACCTTGCAAGTGTGCTAGGCTTTTTTAAGGCTCAGGCATACTTTTATTATGAAAAGGCGGATATTTCTATCGAAAATGGCAACTTTACCAGTTATTCTAGGGGAAATGAAACTGGCACCCCTTATTTGCTAACCGACGATGATGGCTGGACAATTACCAAAGACGCAAGTGTTGTAAGTGGAGTTATAAGTGTAAACGAAGACGATTTTAAGGATAATAACTCCTACGGATTATCCACTAATCCAGAAAGAGCAGAACAAATTAACGATGCAACTGATTACCATATGCTTATGTTTGCATCTAAGGCATCTTCTCACGCCCAAGCACAAAGCAAAAGTGTTAGTTTATACGCGGATAAATTTTACGAAATTTCCCTTTATGCCAAAACGACTAGCAACGCATCGGGCAGTATTCGAATGAGTTTTGATACCCAATCTTACACTGCTTTTAGCAACATTCAATATCAAGGTTGGAGAGAATACAAAATGCTTATTGCAACCGATTCCTTGTCTAAAAACAACCTTGTAATAAATCTTGGATTTAATAGTTCAAATGGTAGTGACCAAACCTTAAAAGCAGTTTTTTATGACAATATTAAAATTTATGAAATCTCAAACCAAGACTTTGAGAGCACACTAGAAAGCACAAATCTTGTTAAAATAGATTTGAGTGACAATAGGCCAAATGCCAATAGTTTTGAAAACAGCAACTTTGAAAGCGGAGATTTGTCTGGTTTTGAAACTAATAGCCAAAATGATAGTGTAAATGTTTTATCCACAGACGAAATAAACAGTAAAATAAAAACGGCATTCCCTGACGTAACTGGTTACCCAGCAAGAACATTTGTTTACGGAAATCAGTATTCCCTACTGCTGTTAAATCAAGAAAGCGCAACTTCCACTGTTAAAAATGCCGACAATAATCTAATAACAATACCACAGCACTCTTTTTACCAATTATCGCTATTACTAAAAACGGGAAATCTTTCTGGTGATGGGGTAACGATTAAACTTGTCCCAGATAATGGAGATTTGTCAGAAGACGACACTAACTATATTTCTACACTGGAAATAACAAATCAAAAGTCCGATGACGGCATCGAAAACATTAATGGTTTTTCAAAAATAACTATGTATATAAAAGGTGCTATAGATAAAGAAAGTAGTTTTGGGATTGAAATATCATTAGGTAATGGTTCTGGTTGGGCAATAATAGATGACATTACTTTAACACCAATTTCATCTGCCGAAATTGGCACAACTAATATCCTAGATTTTTCTAGTGCTTATTCTAATGTGGAAAATATCTCTAATGGGGATTTTAACCTTAGCGACAATCAAGATTACAACCTTATCTATCCTCTTAAACCGCAAGATTGGACTTTTACATCAAAGTCTGGCGACCAAGGTGGGATAATTAGGGTTGAAGATAAATTTTTTGTTAATGACTCCAAAAACTTTGGGAATCCAATAAACCCGGGATACAATAATGCTTACTATCCTTATGGTGCCCCTAATGAAAATGTTCTTATGATAAGAAACAACAACCAGAGTGAAGCCTATTTCACAAGCGATAGTATTGATGGGTTTGGGTCGAACAACAATAGCGAGAGCAATAATATATCTAAAATACAGGTTGGGGTTAATACTCAAAACGCAAGTGCTTTTATTAGACTTGTTGACAAAGATGGCAAAGTAGTTGCAAGTTTGGAACATATTACTACAAATGGCAAGTGGGAAATGCAATACATTTACGTGAAAAATGGTATTTCTTCCCTAACAGACTACAAATTGATACTTGGGGTTAATGGCGGAGAAAATGCTTTTGCGTTCTTTGATAGTGTTGATAACGTAACCGTTGAAGAAGAACTCACCATCAAAGATATGACTGGTGACAACTGCTGTTACGTTGATTTTGCTACAAACAGTTTTTCTTCCTTTGCAGGTTTTAGTGATTATCAGTCTTCCGAAAGCAACTTTTCTGTAATTTCTACCACTACTAGACCAAATGCTCCTGATGACAAAGTTTTACAAATAAACAATATAGATGGTTATCAAACAGTTATTTCTGACTACTCCTATTCCCTAAACGCAGACAATTATTATGAAATTTCTGTTTGGATAAAAACTAATATTATTGAAGGCAATGGCGGGGCTTACTTTGAAATTGTTAATATTGATAGCGATGGCAAAGTGGTTGTAGACGAAGATAATGAAAACACAAACAAATTTGTAAACATCGTAACACAGGCAAATAACGAAACTAACGGCTATACAAAATATTCTATGTATTTACTTGCGAAGGACTCTATAACTGTAAAAGTTTTACTTGGACTGGGAACGGAAGATAACTCCACATCTGGTAGCGCTTACTTTGACGATTTAACAGTACAACAAGTTGATGAGGAAGATTACGCAAATATTACAGCAAATGAAACTACTATTGTGTCAGACGTTATTGAAATTACTACTGATGACGAAACAGAAGATACTACAAACCCAGATGAGTTGCCTGTAAATATTTGGATTTTAGCATCTTCAATACTTCTTGTACTAGCACTTATATTTGCAATAGCGGGTGTATTAATTAGGAGAATACCTAAGAAGAAACAAACCGAAAAACTTGAAAAAACTGAGTACAGTAAGACAACTGATGACGTTAACGAATTAAACCTTAAAACAAATTTAAAATTAAAAAGAGAAGAAAATTTAAGTAGATTAAAATTAGAACTTGAAAATCTTCAAAAAGAATACGAAGTATTAAAGCAGGAATACGAACAAAATACTCAAACTAATGAAGACACTGACAACAAATTGTATAAAGAGTTTACTAAAAAATCTAATAAATTAATAGATAGAATAGAGTATATTAACTCCGCGATAGTATATCTAGAAGATGAAAACAATGCTAAAATAGAAGAACGCAGAGAAATTAAACGAGCAAAAGAACAAGAACATTTAAAAGACTTAAACAAAGAAGATGGCCAAAAAGAAACAAAGTAAAATTTAAAAAATACGAAGAAAAAAATCTTCGTATTTTTTTATCTAATTAATGTAATTAAACTTAGTAATTTAGCCTTACTATACTAATTTTTATAAATACACATAAAATTTTTATTATGAATTTATTAAAAATAAATTCTAATAATTTTTTAGGGTCAAATGTAAATGTTTTTTAATTTCCAACTAAGACCCGTATAAAAAAGTATAGTTTTTGAAATCATAGACTATACTTTTTTAAACTCTAAATATAAAAGATGTTTTAGAAAATCCTATTTTATTTCCTTATAATAACTCCTTCTACGTTTGTGCTGGATATAATCAAACATACTCCACTGACTTTGGATTTTGGTGTTATATTCTAGCATAAGATTTGTTTCGGCATACTCTATACCATGACTTATCATTCCCTTTATAAGATAGGACAAAATCATAGCATTTACACCTTTATTTTGATATTCAGGTCTTATTGCAATTAGTCCAAGGTCTATTGAATTAGGCGACTTTATCTGCTTTAATATCCTGAAAATACCAAAAGGTAAAAGTTTGCCCCTGCTCTTATTTACAGACTCTGATAATGACGGAAATGCCAATCCAAAAGCAATAAGTTTGCCCTCTTCGTTTACAACACCAACGACATAATCTTTGCTTAAAATAAGACTAAATTGGGAAATTACAGCATTTTTCATTTTTTCCGACTTAAAAGGCACTACCCCGTATAAATTTGAATAGGCTGCATCAAGTGTATCAAAAAAATCGTCCTTATAAAGTTTTATAAAACTTTTAATAGTGGTAGGAACAACTAGTTTTAGTTTGTACCTTTTTGAAGCGATATTGGCAATACGTTCTATCCTTTCGTTAACACCCTTTGGGGCAAAAAGCCTAAATTCTACCCAGTCAACTTCTTTTTTAAAGCCGTAATCTTCAATTAAATTTGCGTAATACGGAAAGTTGTATTGTTCTTCAAAAGTAGACATTTGGTCAAAGCCTTCTATTAAAAGCCCTTCTCTATCTAAATCGTTATACCCCATAGGTCCGTGGATAATTTCCATTCCCTTATCTTTTGCCCAAGACTCTACTTTACTAAACAAGGCCCTAGATACTTCGGTATCGTTTATACAATCAAATCTGGAAAATCTAACCCTTTTTTGCCCTGCTTTTTCGTTATAGGCTTTTTGAATAATTCCAGCTATTCTACCAACTAATTCCCCATCTTTATATGCTAAAAAACATTTTGTATCGCAATCTTCAAAGGATTCATTTTTTTTTGCATCAAACTTATTAATTTCGTCCACATTTAAAAAAGGAACAAAGTGCGGGTTGTTTTTATATAATTTATGTGGAAAATCCACAAATTTTTTTATATCATTTTTGTTTATTACTTCTTTAATTTCAATCATAATTTAATAAACTCCAATGATTATTATAACTATTATTAATCACTTTTGCAACTATATATACAAATGTTGTCCGATAAAAACTTTTTCAATATGATTAAAACTCTTAATATCTTCTTCGCTCACATTATATTTTTTTGCAATACTAGATAAAGTTTCTAGTGGAAGGACAATGTGCAGATGCTTATCTATATTTTTTAAAATTATTATGTCCCCTACATCTAAATCCTGACTTTCACAAATAATGTTAACTAATGGTATATTTTCTTTACGAGAATAATCTTGCACCGTTGTTTTTTCTTTAATTTTTACCACTTCATAGGTAAGATATTTTTCTAAGACATCTATACTTTGCATTTTTTCTCCTTTTTTGCATTATGAATTAACTTCTACAATAAATATGTATTAAAAATGTTAGGAGAAAAACACTTGAAAAAACTTTTTAAAGCAATTATGGTACTAACTTCTTTTTCTGTACTTACTAGACTAATGGGCTTTTTGTTTAGAATTTTCTTGTCACGCTTGGTAGGAGCAGAAGGCTTGGGAGTTTATCAAATCGCCTTTTCTGTATTTATGGTGTTAGAAACATTTATTTCTAGCGGGTTACCTTTAATTGTGAGTAAAGAAACTGCTAAAATTGGAAATTCAGATAGAAAAAATGAGTTTAGTGTGACCACTAGTGCTATAATTTTAGGGTTTATAACCGCTATTACAATAAACTTGATTGTATTGATTTTTCACAATGTGTTTGCAAAATTATTTACCGACCAAAGATGTTTGACAATATTATTTATTTTACTGCCAACTTTGGTTTTTTCGTGCGTGTATTCAGTGTTGCGGGGCAATTTATGGGGACATAAAAAGTACTTTTTGGGTGCGGTAACTGAATTTATTGAGCAGGTTATCAGAATGACCCTGACCATTTTATTTTTAGGTGTTTTTAACTTTGCATTAGAAAAAGTATTTTTAACAAGTATTGCATACGTAATATCCTGCGTTGTATCTAGCATAATTGTTTTAATTATTTATCTAAAACAGGGCGGAAAATTTAAAAATCCAAAAAACAACTTTAAATTAGTTGTAAAGAGTGCTACTCCTATTACCATAGTTAGAGTTTTATCTAGCCTGCTTATGCCGGTTATTTCTGTAATCATTCCACTAAAACTTGTATCTATTGGCTATACAAATGAGCAAGCCCTATCTATATTGGGGATTGCAGTAGGTATGACCTTCCCACTTCTATATGTTCCATCTACTTTGACAGGGTCACTGGCAATGACAATAATACCGGATTTGTCATCTGCGATTATAAGAGCGGATTATATTGAAATAAAAAAACGAATAAATTTTTCCATAAAATTTGCTATATTTATATCATTTTTATTTATTCCGCTTTACTTTGCCCTTGGAGTTCCAATAGGTCAATTTTTTTACAACAACACTCAAAGCGGTATATATCTCTCGCGTGCTTGTATGTTAATAGTCCCAATTTGTGTTAGTTCTATTACAACATCTTGCCTAAATGCGTTAAACTTAGAGGTGAAGGGATTTGCTAATTACTTAATTAGTGCCATAATTTTATTTGTTTTTGTATTATTTTTAACGAATTACCTGGGGATAATGGCTTTGACTTATGGTATGATTTTATGTTTGGGATTAGCAAGTTTTTTAAACATTTTAATGTTGAATAAAAAATTAAAGGACAATTTCTTTAACTTAATCTACTTTTTAAAATCCATACTGTGTTCACTGCCTTCTATCCTAATTGCAAAATGGAGTTTTAATATTTTTAGCAACATCGTACAATTATTCTTTTCCCTAATGTTTGCCTGTATATTTGCGATGGTTTTTTACCTAACTTTTGGGCTAATCTTTAATCTTTATAACTTCTCTTTGTTTGAATTTAAAAAATTATTTAACAAAAAAGTACAAAAAAACAACAAATAAGATTTGTAAGATTGCTCAATCAATTTTTTCAAGGTTTGAATTAAATAGGATTAAAAAATTATCGGCAGTATACAAAATTCCGTTTCCCGTTTAATTTTATCTTTTTTACACGTGGAATTTTAGAAAAATGATATATGTCGCAACCTGATATCTTCCTAATTAACAATAAAAACATTGCTAGCAAAGGAAGCCATAATAAATAGTACAAATAACAATAAGTCTTATGGGTGTCAATCTACAAAGTAGGGAGATTTTTTTGAAAAATCACAAAAATCAAGTTCAAAATAACAAAAAACAATGTTAACATAATAATGATTTATGTCTTAAATTATAAAAAAAACGAAAAACAAACATACTGACTGTTAAAATTTTACTTTTTTGATATGCTAATAAGAATTTTTTATCTAGATTATTGTTTCTAAGATATTTATCGTTTTTTTGATTTACTTATAAGAGTATTGCTTACATTAAAAATTAATTTTCTACACATAAATAGTCTTTTTTTACAGAAGATATTTATATGATAACTCTTGTTTTGCGTTCTATTATTATATATATTATTGTACTTATCGCAGTGCGCCTTATGGGCAAACGACAAATCGGAGATATGCAACCATTTGAATTGGTTGTAACTTTTATTATTGCCGATTTGGCTTGTATCCCTATGAGCGATGTTTCTATTCCGCTAGTTTTTGGCATAATACCACTGCTTACACTGGTTGTCTTACATCACTTGCTCACCATACTTAACAAAAAAAGCATTACATTTAGAAAGATTTTAAACGGCAGACCAATAATCGTAATAGACAAAAACGGAATTAATTATAAGGCTTTACAGCAACTAAATATGACACTTAACGACTTAACCGAAGGTCTAAGGGCTGTCCAATGCTTTAACCTACAAGACGTTGCCTATGCCATTGTTGAAACAAATGGGGTTATAAGTGTTTTGTTAAAACAAAATCTATCACCTGCTACAAAAGAAGATTTGAAAGTTAAAACGGCAGAGACAACCCTAAACGTTATTTTGATTAATGACGGAAAAATTGTAAACGACAACTTAAAAAATCTAAATTTAGATGTAGATTTTTTAAATAGCATTATAAAAAAACAAAATACTAAAAGTATTTCTGACGTACTAATACTAACGATAAACACTAATGGTGAAATTTTTTATCAGGAAAAACATAAAAAGGCACAAAGTTTTAATGTAGAGGTAAACCTATGAAAAGAAACATAATTATTGTTTGTATTATATTAATAATTGTTAGTGTTTGTATTGTAGAGGAATTAATACTGCACAATACAAGCGACAACCTACTTATACTAAGCCAAAATCTATCACAAAGCCTAATCGAAAGCGACACTATTAACTCGCAAGAAAACCTTGACAATTATAACAAATTAAATGATTTTTGGAAAAGTTCAAAGCGGACACTTTGTTTTTTAACTAACTACGAAAAAATACGAACCCTGGACGAAAGCATTATAAAACTGGGCACCGCATTACAAAATGACGACAAATCACTTGTGGTTGAAAACATATCAATTATAAAAAGTTTTAACGAGTTTAGTCATTATTTTATGGGGTTTAATATTAACAATTTACTATAAAAAACTTTGATTTTATGACACAAAACATTTAGTTTTTCTTCATTGTAAAATTACTCATTTAAATAATTCCTAGCAAAATAATTTATTTTTAACACTAATTTATATTGAAAATTCCTTCGTCATAAAAAAAGGGCTTGTTTTTACTGCCCTTGTAGATAAATAAATATAATTATTATCATTTCTATACCAAAAAAGAATAATAAAGCATAAAATAATTTTGATTTAAAAAGTCTTTTAAAGATATTTTTGCTTTTCCTTTTTGCTCCTTTAAAGTACTTTCGAGAACGTTCTTGGTCTAAATTAACTCCCCTGTGGCTATTTTGATATTCGTAGATATAGTCGCTATGATAATTTTCGTTCGAAAAATTTTTATCATCACTATTTGATTGACTAGGCTTAGTGATATTTTGGGTTAAATCGTATTCTTCCCTTCTTTTTGGGTCTTTTAACACACTATATGCTTCGGTCAACACAGCGGTATAACTTTCAGCATAATCCTTATCCCCAGAATATACGTCTGGGTGATATTTGGAAATAAGTTCGATATACGCATCTTTTATTTGTTCCTGAGTAGCATCTTCACTAACCCGCAAAATATCATAAAAGTTCTTCATATATTGATATTATAAAACAAAACGACAAAAATAGCAAGAAAGATAATTAAATGGCAGTCTATTAAGGCTATAAAATGGAACTTACTCAAATAAGAAAAGTAATTAAGACGATAAAGAAACTTTGATTGAAGTACAAAGTTCCTTTTATACGTTTTAAATTACCATATTAGTTTACTTTATGTTTAAGATTTTCCTTAAAAACATACCCGTCTTACTATCTAAATTTTTCGCAACTTGTTCAGGAGTTCCTTTTGCAACAATTTCTCCCCCTTTATCACCACCATTTGGTCCCAAATCAATGATATAATCTGCAACCTTTATTACATCTAGATTATGTTCTATAACAACAACACTATTGTTTTTAGCCACTAATTTTTTTAAAATTTTAACAAGATTATTTATATCATAAGAATGAAGTCCAGTTGTTGGTTCGTCCAAAATATATAAAGTTTTACCCGTATCTCGCTTGCAAAGTTCACTTGCAAGTTTTACCCTTTGGGCCTCACCCCCACTTAGTGTGGTTGCACTTTGTCCAAGTTTGATGTATGATAGCCCAACATCATATAGTGACTGAACTTTATTTTTTATAGACGGAATACTATCAAAAAAAGTTAAGGCTTCTTCTACCGTCATATTTAACACATCACTAATCGATTTTCCTTTATATTTTACCTGTAAAGTTTCTTTATTATATCTTTTTCCCTTACAATCAGGACAAGGCACATAAACGTCAGGTAAAAAATACATTTCAATCTTTTTTTCGCCGTCACCTTCGCAGGTTTCACACCTCCCGACCTTTACATTAAAACTAAATCTACCACTAGTGTAACCTCGTTCCTGCGCGTCTTTTGTGCTAGCAAATAAATCCCTTATCAATGTAAATAGTCCAATATAAGTTGCGGGATTACTCCTAGGTGTTCTGCCAATAGGAGATTGGTCTATATTAATTACTTTATCTATATTTTCTTCGCCTTTAATGCTCTTGTATTTGCCTTCCTTTAAAAAAGTTTTCATAATTTTATTAGAAAGTGCGGGATACAAAACTTCGTTAATTAAACTAGACTTTCCACTACCAGACAATCCAGTAATAACGGTTAAAACTCCTAGTGGAATATCAACCTTTATGTTTTTTAAATTGTTTTGTTTTACCCCACTAAGAGTAATAAAAGCACTAGGTTTTAGCCTTTCCGTTGGAATTTCTATCTTCATCTCGCCAGACAAAAACTTACCTGTACAAGAACGTTTACTATTTATTAAATCCTTAACACTCCCTTGCGCCACAACTTCCCCGCCATTAACACCAGCAAAAGGTCCGATATCTACGATGTAGTCGGCTGACCTAATTGTATCTTCGTCGTGCTCCACAACAATAAGAGTATTGCCTAAATCTCTTAATTTTTTAAGCGAATTTAATAACTTTTCGTTATCGTACTGGTGCAAACCAATGCTTGGTTCGTCCAAAATGTATAGAACCCCGACAAGTCCACTACCAATTTGAGTGGCGAGCCTAATTCTTTGGGCTTCACCACCACTTAGAGTTCTTGCCATACGGCTTAAAGTCAAATATTCTAACCCTACATCACACAAAAAGGTAAGCCTATTAATAATTTCCTTCAATATTGGTTCTGCAACCAGCCTATCAGACTCCTTAAACTTAATGTTTTTTAAAAAATCCCTTAATTCTCCCGCGCTCATACATGTTAGGTCATATATATTCTTTTTATTAATATAAACAGATAGGGCTTCTTTATTTAATCTCTTGCCGTGACAATGTTTACACTCGCTTTCTCTCATTAATTTTGCTATTTCCTGCTTTGCGTACTCACTTTTTGATTCTTTAAATCTGCGTTGCAAATTTGGGACAACTCCTTCCCAACTTCCCTTGTAACTGCCCGAAAATTTGGAATTGGAATAAGTTAAATCTAACTGCTCCCCATTGTTTCCGTAAAGCAAGATATCCATTACCTTTTTAGGCAAATCTTTAACTGGAACGTCTAAACTAAAATTGTATTTTTTTGAAAGGGCATTTAAATACATTTCACTAATATTTGATACTTCCATCATAAAGTTGGCTATACGCATACCGCCCTCTCTTAAAGTTCTTTCTGGATATTTTATTAGCAATTTTTCGTCAATATCGTTTATAAAGCCCAAACCAGCACATTCTTCGCAAGCCCCAAACGGACTATTAAAACTAAAAAGTCTAGGGGAGATTTCGGCAAAAGAAAATCCACACTCACTACACGCGTATGAATTATTGTAAATATAATTTTGTCCATCAATGTTTGCTTTTACAAGTCCTTTTGACATTTTTAATACTATTTCAATGCTTTGATTAATACGACTACGATTTTCTTCCCTAATTTTTAGCCTATCCACAACCACACTTATGTCGTGTTTTAAATTTTTATCTAATTTTATATCTTCATTTAATTCACGAATTTCGCCGTCAATTTCTGCTCGGGCAAAACCATCTTTTTGCAAATCTTCTATTAACTTTTGAAAACTGCCCTTTTCACCCCTAACAAGTGGAGCAATTAGAATTAGTTTACTTT
Organism: uncultured Clostridia bacterium; assembly: GCA_944381205.1. Taxonomy (GTDB): domain Bacteria; phylum Bacillota; class Clostridia; order Christensenellales; family UBA1242; genus UBA7862. The sequence continues at coordinate 41,923 of CALWKG010000006.1, read as the reverse complement.
CTAGCGGAAAACTCATAATTGTATCCACAATCGTATCTATTGTCATAGTAGAAATTGGCTTGTTACAATTTGGGCAATATGGAGTGCCAAGCCTTGCATATAAAAGTCTTAAATAATCGTAAATTTCGGTAACAGTACCAACAGTGGAACGTGGATTGTGAGATGTGGTCTTTTGGTCAATAGAAATTGCTGGGGAAAGACCTTCAATACTTTCGACATTAGGCTTACCCATTTGTCCTAAAAATTGCCTTGCATAAGAAGATAAAGATTCTACAAATCGTCTTTGTCCCTCAGCAAATATTGTATCAAAAGCGAGAGTTGACTTTCCACTACCGCTAACCCCACTAAAAACAATCATTTTGTTTCTAGGTAGGGTTAAATTAATATTTTTTAAGTTGTTTTCTTTGGCTCCCTTAATTACAATATTTTCTTCCATAATATCCTCTTTTTAATTATTTAACATAACTCTTAGTTCTGCTATTCTATCCCTAAGTTTTATCGCACTTTCAAAGTCTAACGTCCTTACGGCGCTGTCCATAAGACTCCTTAACTTGTCTATTTCCTGCATAATATCTTTTCTAGTTAACTTTTTATCTTTGTCTTTTGAACTTTCTTTAATCTTGCTAGAAACATATAACTCTTGTGGCAAACTTTTAACAATAGTTTTTGGCACAATGTGATGTTCTTCATTGTATTTTTGTTGGATTTCTCGTCTTCTATTAGTAATATAAATGGCATTGTGCATTGATTCTGTGATTGTATCCGCATACATTATTACCTTGGATTCGCTATTCCTGGCAGCCCTACCAATAGTTTGAATAAGACTTGTTTCACTTCTTAAAAAACCTTCCTTATCAGCGTCCAAGATAGCAACCAACATAACTTCCGGCAAATCTAAACCTTCCCTTAACAAATTAATCCCCACCAAGACATCAAAACTCCCCCGTCTAAGCCCACTTATGATTTCTAACCTTTCCAAAGTATCTATATCAGAGTGCATATATCTTACCCTAATTTTAAAATCTGTCAAGTAGGCAGTTAAACTTTCCGCCATTTTTTTTGTCAAAGTTGTAACTAAAACTCTGCCTTTTTTTTCAATAACCTTATTTATTTCTTCCATCAAATCGTCTATTTGATATTGAGATGGTCTAACTTCGACCATAGGGTCGAGTAATCCAGTCGGTCTAATAAGTTGCACCGCGACGTTTTCTGCGTGGGATAATTCGTATTTTGATGGTGTGGCAGAGACATAAACAACTTGATTTATTCTACTGTTAAATTCATCAAAATCAAGCGGTCTATTATCATAGGCAGCCTTTAATCTAAAACCATAATCTATAAGAGAAGTTTTTCGTTGTCTGTCACCATTGTACATACCCCTAATTTGCGGTAAAGTTATGTGACTTTCGTCAATAAAAAGTAAAAAGTCTTTTTTAAAATAATCAAGCAAAGTAAATGGGGCTTGTCCCGGTTTTCTGCCGTCAAAATATCTAGAATAATTTTCTATCCCGCTACAATAACCTACTTCTCTCATCATTTCTATATCATAACTTACCCTTTCCTTTAACCTTTGGGCTTCTACGTACTTTCCCTTATCCAAAAATTCTTGAACTTCTTTATCTCTATCTTTTGCAATATTGTCAAGGGCTTTTAGTAACTTTTCACTATTTACCGCATAGTGTGTGGCTGGAAAAATTGCTATGTGGTTTAAATCACAAATTGGTTTATTTGTTACCAAATCGAATTCGTAAATTCTTTCGATAGTAGTGTCAAAAAATTCAATTCTAACCGCCTTTTCGTTATAACTGGCAGGGATTATGTCTAGTGTATCACCTTTTACCCTAAAAGTAGAACGTTTAAAATCGACGTCATTTCTTTCGTATCTAATTTCAATCAAACGTCTGATTATTTCACTTCTATCATAGTCTTTGCCAACCCTGAGAGATATTGACATATCATAATACTCTTGTGGGGCTCCCAACGCATAAATGCAGGATACAGAAGCCACAACAATGACATTATCTGTTTCCAAAAGTGCGCTTGTGGCAGAATGTCTTAACTTATCTATCTCGTCATTAATAGATGCGTCCTTTTCTATATAAGTGTCGCTTTTCACAATGTATGCTTCTGGTTGATAATAGTCGTAATATGACACGAAATATTCTACTCTGTTGTTTGGAAAAAATTCTCTAAACTCATTGCAAAGTTGTCCCGCAAGAGTTTTATTGTGCGCAATTACAAGGGTTGGTTTATTGGCTTTTTTTATGATATTAGCCATAGTAAAGGTTTTACCACTACCTGTAACACCTTGTAAAACTTGTTCTCTTAGTCCTTCATTTATACCGTTTACAATGCTATCAACTGCTTGTGGTTGGTCCCCACACAGTGAAAAATTAGAATGTAAGTCAAAAGCCATTTCTTTTCCCCTTGTTTTTAAATTTTATATAATTTATTGCGATATTATCTAAAAAAATACAGAAAATCAAAAAAATAATGCCATAATATCCTAATAGTGCAATAGAATAAATATTAATGTGATTTAAAATTGATAATACTATTATCGTAATTAAAAGAATAGTGAACTAATAAAGCAAATTAATATGACTATTACAATAATACAAACTCACAAAAATACAATAATCTAGCCATAAAAAGTAACAAAATTACACCTATAATTTAGCATTAAATATTTTGACTTAAACCTTATTAAGTATTATTGTAAAAGTAGTATAACACTAAAATTAAACTATCTCAATATTTTTATAAATAATCATTTTAACAAAAGAAATTATTAAATAAATAATTGCTTTAAAATCTCTAATTTTTTAGTTATAACAAAGTAATTAAAATTTTTTATAATCTCACAAATAACAAATCAGGTTATTTTTTTTACACATAGCAAAAGAAAAACACTTAATTGTTTTTAACTAAGTGTTTTTCCATTTTACCAAATTAATTATTTTTGTTCTTCGCTATCGGTTGTTTTTTCGTCTTGCTTTTTAGGTTTACTTGCTTTTGCTTTTTTAGGCAACATTTTTGTTCCCCTAATAAAGTAAATCACAACACCTGCAAGAATTACCGCCGAAACAACAATTAAAATTGTACCCAAGATTGTAGTAGTATCTACTGTATTTACTGGTTTTGCTTCTACATTAAATGTTCTAGTAAGTCTACCATTGTTACCGGCCCCATCTTCAACGGTTAAAGTTAAAGTATAAGTGCCCGCTTGTGTAAACTTATAGACATAGTAACCTTCGTCAGTTGTTTCTCCTCTTGTTAAATTTCCACTTGGTCCACTGATAGAAACAGTCACTGTTACATAGTTAAAGTTATTTTCTGCTTCTGTATCGGAAATATTTCCATCACTATCTTCTGCATCGTTAGTAACATCAAAACCTACTGCGTCCCAAACGAAGATATTTTGAGAATCATAACCTTCTTCATCTTTTACCCTTGCTTTTGGATTAATAGTTAAAGTATCGTCTTCGCCCAAAACAAACTTATGAACATCTGGATTAAACAAATTATCAAAACTTTCTACCAAATAAATTTCAGGTGAAATACTATCGCCAACTTGAACAGTAATAGTATTATCTTCATTAGTATCTGCTTCGTTACCCCTCGCATCTACTGCGTGATAAGTTATAGTATAACTACCCCTATTTTTTGGTGTAAATTGATAAGTGCCGTCGTCTTTTCTAGTAAACTCAATGGCATTTTCTACACCATCAGTTCTTAGACTACCGTCCATATTAAACGAAACTTCGTCCACTCCGTCTATTGCCCTTGGATACTTAACGGTTATATATCCAGTAGCGATATAAGTTATGTCTGACGGAATATTTGTACCTAAATCCATATTTGGCCACAAATCCATTACAGTAAATGCTGGAAGTTCTACAACTGGATATACTGGGTTATTTTTGTCGTCTGTTGTAATAGAACTTTCTGCAATTTCAATATTTTTGCCTACGTTGTTATTTTGAATTGTAACAATAGGTTTTATTGTATCACTTACTTCGACATAGATTTGTCTAGCATCAGATTTATTACCGTTTTCGTCTGTTGCTACAAATGTTATAGTATACAAGCCTACTTCTGTTGGGCGGAAAACGATAGAATTTCCATCACGTCTGCAAGCCCCAGCAAAAGGGATACCGTCACTATTTGTTACTTCAAAAGAAAAGTCGATATCTTCAATATTTTGCGTTTTATTATCTGTAATTTCAAAATCGTTAATATAGAGTGTGTTGCCTAACTCCAATGTCTTTGGATTTTCTTTTGTGCCACCATCTATACCGCTAATCACAGGTGGAGTTTTATCCTGTGGAGCAACAAGAACAAATGAATAAGAAACTACATTATCCCCATCGTCAACTAGTGTATAAGTTACTGTATAGTAATTTCCTTCATCAGCATTACTTGCCATAAACCTTATGCCTTCAAAAGTATACTTATAATTGTAACCTTCCCCGCCAACGTTTGTGCTTTGTTCTACCACCATTGTAGGACTAAGTTCTTGAACAGGATAATCATTGCCCAAAGTATCTGTTACTGTTGCAAAAATCCTTGCAGTACTGCTATTGTCGTAGAAAGTTACCCCACTTACCTCAACCCATTCGTGCTGAACAACATCGGTGGCTGTGATTTCTTGTACAGATTGTACCCCTTCTTCTTCGGTACCAAAAGCAAACAATGGAGCCTCACTATCTTCGGTGTTCCTTACACTTATACTATAAGTTCCCTTTGCAATTCCTTTGTAAGCCTCATCTTCGGAATTATAATTTTTAATTTCTACTCCATAGTTTGCATAGTCATTATATGCAAAAGCAACTAAATCAACTTTGCTTCCATTAGTGATTGCTAAATCATAAAGAGTACTACCTTCACTAGCACCAAGGGTGCAAAAACCTTCGCTGTTTGCAGTACTTACTTTGTCGCTCATATTAAACACAATGTTGCCATCTTCGTTTGGTTCTACTATTATATAGGTTGGGTTATCAGCAGTATTTACAACCAAGTAATACTTTAAAAGTAACCTAGTATCTATACTATCTTTTGCAGTTGGTGCCACTATTGAAATTTTTTGTTCACTTGTTGCGTTACCAACATTTACGTTGCCAAACTTTACAGTTGGAGTACTTTCGTCAAACTTGCTATTTGTAACTTCAAAACTAAAAGACCTAGAAGATGTATTAGAGTTATTCTCGTTATCCCTTACTTGAAGTCTTAAACTATAACTACCATTTCCAAATATTGCTGGATATAGTTTTACCGTTACAGTTAAAGAGTTAAGCAGGTCACGAAGTTCGGTGTCTTTTATAACCTCGTCAGTTTGCTCATTTTTTTCTGCGTCGTTAGAAGCCTTCTTTCTATAAAGTCCGTCAGAACCTTTATAATAAATGCTAGTGCTTGGAACGTCGTCAAATTCTAAAATATACTTTGTATTTTCGTCCAATACCCAATTAGGTTCTTCTTCTGTCCCTTTATTAATATACTTAGGTAACAAACTATAACCTTCTGGCAACGTAAAGCCAGCACTTACAATATTAGTACCCGAACCACTAATGGAACCATTATTATCTGTTACATATATAGAAGACGTCCTTGTCTTTTTATCACTGTCTATAAATGTTTGTCCAGAAGACACAATGCTACGGGTCATAACTTCTATACCGCTTTCATCTTGTGCCCAAAGAGCAGGAATGGTAAGTTCGTATGGTTTTTCGTCTGTTGTATAAACTTTATTAGGAATTTTGTATGACAAATCGTCCAAAGTTGCACTATCTTTATCTGTAACATCATAACTACTGGTGTAGTAATATTCTGGAACCTTTCTATCTCTAATTCTAATTTCGTAGTCATTATTATCATCTACTTCGACAGTATTTCCATAAAAATCTACCGCATTATAATAAATCTCATACCTTGTACCAGGGATTGCCATTGGGATAAAGTAAACCCCACCTTCGTCCTTACCCATTACAACATAATCTTTATCGGAATGATAAATCCCGTTGCTATCTATTGCCCTAACTGTATAGTAATAATAGGCAGGTAAAACAGTATTGCTATCTGTTGCATTGGTTGCTGTAACCGCTGGTAAATAGATTTTTTGCTTATACTTCTCACCTGCTTCACTTTCTCTTATAGTACTTGCTGGGCTTGCTATAAGTTCTATATCTTCACTATTATACTGAGCATCTCCCTTAATTGTATAAGACAAGTAATCGTCTGCCTGTTCAGAATTCTTATCTGCATAAAAAGCATAAGAAATCACATTGTTGCCCGGATTAGCATTAAAACTAAGAGCATTTTTTGCATAGACAACAGCAGTATCTGTTAAAACCTCTGTTGGATAGATAAGAGTGTTGTTATTGATTGTTATATTAAGTTTGTATTGTATACTAGAAGCATTTTCTTCACTTACTAATTTTATTGTATAAGCCTTATATGTTTCATAAGTGTTGACAACAGAATTAATTGGGCTAACACTATCTAGGGTACTATCTGCAAGGTTAGTGTACCTAATAACATAGTAATAATTTGCATCATTGATTTGAACTTTATCGCCCAAAATAATATCCTGGTCTTCTATTAACTTGCCTTCGTTATCATATAGTAAAGGCAAGGCAATATCAACCTTGTTTTTTGCCCAAGATTCGCCCTGATGTGTGCCGTCAATCCTAATTGTAGTTGGCATAACAATTGAATCATTGGTTATAAGTTTCATATCATATACTTCGCTTGCAACATATATTGTATATTCCCTAGTGGAAGTCCATGTAGAAGTTGTCTTTACGTGATACTTAACTCGATACATACCAGAAGCACTAGGATTTAATTTAATCGAAGCCCCATCAACCACAACGTCAGACGTAGTAGCCTTAGTAGCATTAATAACACCAGAACCTGTCGCTTCTGAGTTATATTCAGTAATCCTAACACCATAAGGGTTAGTGACTTCTACATATAATGTATAGTCATTTACCGCACTACCATCTGCGGTGGTTACAGTAACTTTATTTTCTGATAGAAGGTCTAAATCTTCGCCCTTAGTAGCCGAAGTTGGAATACTTTTTACAGACAAAACATTACCCTTTTTAATAGTAGCCTCTTCCCCTGTGTTTTCTGGGTTAAAACTAGCGGCTTTTGCCGACTTGTAAGAAAAAATGGACTGTGCAAAATTGCTAATTGCCACCCCAAGAAAACTAAAACACGACACTAGCACCAATAGCCCACTTACAACAAATTTTTTTAATCTAGTCATACAAAAAAATCTCCTATTATATTATTTGTCAAACGATAATTTTAAAATAATTTGTCAATTTGACGCTTATCATAAGTTTTTTAAAAGAAATTACTCCTTTTTTAAACCTAAAAGCGAAATAATTTTACAACATAGCATTTTTATTGTCAACAATAATTAGCAATTTCTCTTGCCAAAATTTTTATTTTTATTCAAAAACTTTTTTTGCTACAAATTATTTTAAAATCAACATTATTTTAGGTCAAAAAATTCAAAATATGTAATTATCAAATAATATCCCAAAACTAGACAAAATTTTCTGTTTTTTGCTTAAAAACTGTTTTTAATAAAAAAATAAAAAGGGGATTTAAAATTCCCCTTTTTTATCTTTGGTTTGTTTTAGCAAGCAGGTCCTTGGCAGTTGTTAGATGTAAGAAGCAAAATTATAAGTATTAAAGTGCAACAATCTATACCTTGCCCTAAACCGCCATTGCAGTTGCAAAGCAATAAAATTAATAACAATAAGCAAGAGTTGCAACCATTAGAACCACAAGAGTTGTTGTTAAAAAAATTCATAGGTATTTTCTCCTTAAAAAAAGATTTTTCTTAAAGTACAAGTATAAAAGTAAACTTACTATGTATTTTTTTCTTTGGTTAACTTGTTAGAAACTCTTTTCTTTGGTTTCTAAATCATAATATTTAGTTTCTCTAAAAAATGTTAACAAAATTAATCGAATAAAACTTTTACTATTTCTTTTTTTAATTCTTCTATACCCTGATTATTTTTTGCACTAATTTTTATACCATCTGAAAGAGGGCTAAAATCCTCTATTTTGTCTATTTTGTTATAAACGTTGATAATTTTTTTATTTTCCGCTCCTATCTCTTTAAGCACTTTGCTCACAACGTCAATTTTTTGTTTATACATTGTGTCCGAAGCATCTATCACGTGCAATAACAGGTCTGCATCAATAGTTTCTTTAAGAGTTGCATTAAAAGCATCTATAAACGCGTGTGGTAATTTATCTATAAAGCCCACCGTATCAACCAATATAATTGTCTTGTTTTCACCCAACCAGACCTTTCTAGATGTAGTATCTAAGGTTGCGAAAAGCAAATTATCGGCATAAATGTCAGCCTTTGTTATCCTATTCATAAGAGTGGACTTTCCCGCATTGGTATAGCCCACTATTGCAACCTGCTTTATTCTATTTTTTTGCCTTTCGTTTTGCTTTAAACTCTGCTGGGTTTTTAATTTTTTAATTTCGCGTTCTAGTTTTAAGATTTCTTCCCTAATTTTTCGCCTATCTATTTCAAGTTTTGTTTCTCCGGGTCCACGCATACCAACCCCGCCACCAAATTTACCCGCAGACGAACTTAAACTACTCGCCCTAGGCAAGGTATATTTTAACTGTGCCAGTTTTACTTGCAATCTGCCTTCGTTAGTGGTAGCACGCATAGCAAAGATATCCAAAATTAGCATAGACCTATCTATAACTCTAACTCCCACTGTATCTTCTATATTACTAAGTTGAGAACCACTAAGTTCGCAATCTATTACCACAATATCTGCTTGCAATTCACTAACCAAATTTTTAATTTCTTCCACCTTGCCCGAACCTATTAGTGTGCGAGGATTTTTTTCCTTTACGTTTTGAGAAATTTCACCCACAACATCTAATTGTGCTGTATAACACAAACTTGACAGTTCTGCAAATTCGTTTGAAAAATCTACATTATTTTGATTAAAAGCAACGGCTACTATAACTGCTTTTGCTCTTTCTTGTATATTGTTATCCATAGTGAAAAAATTCTACCACCAAAATAAAACTTTTTGCAACTAATTTTGTAGTATTTCGCCAGTTTTTACACTTATTAAACTCCCCATAACATTGCCATCTGTCAGTACGCACAACACGTACCAGTATATATTGCCCTCATCTAACTTATCAGCAACTATCTTTATATAAACTTCACCTGAAAAAACATTGTCTACATAATACTTAGACAAGTTCTCCTTATTGTGCTCAACAAAAATATTAAGCGCCTTATTATGATTTACCGCCCATTCATTGGACAAGTTATCTAGTTGTGTGTATCCTTGATCGAAACTATTTATTTTAAGCAAAACCTTATCCCCCGCGCTAACTTCTCGCTCAACATCAATCACGTAACTATTATCAAACGGATTTTTACTAAGTGTACCCGTGATTTGCTCCTCGTTTATTTTTAGTTCGAAATCAAGATTGTCGCTAGTTGTATCCTTTGCTCTAACAACCAAAACCCCAAACCCCACAAGTGGAGTAGAAGTCCCATTTGTTACAAAATCTTGTTCCCTTTTTCCGTCTGTAAAACTGGCAGTATAGTTAGAGTTGGAACCATAAAAAAAGTTTTGACGATATTCGCTAATATTTGAACTTATCGCCCCTTCTAAACTATTACCACCACAAGCAACCAAAATACACGGTACAAAAATAAGGCAAATTGCCAAAGTACAAATTTTAAAAAACTTTTTCATACTTTACTATATGCCTTGTCCTAACAAATTAGAATTGTTTTTTTACTAAAAACATCTTGCCCCTTAATTGAAAGTCACATTTGTAAAAATCTTTTAAGTGCTACATAAAAAAATATTTTTGGTTATTAACTTACCTAAAAGACTACTTAATTTCTATTTCCTTCATACGTTTTTGGTATTTACCCGGTAACTCTTTTGTTTTTAAAAAGGCATCTATCATTTTTTTTGCCTTAACAAAACTAGTGTTTTCACCACTAAGAGCCAAAGCATTAATATTATTATGAGCCCGTGCCAATTCTACCGCAAAAGAATTATCTAAAAGTGCGCACCTAATCCCTTTATGTTTATTAAGCCCTATACACATACCAACACCACTTTTACAAATGGCAATGATTTTTGCACTGTTATTTTTATCAAAAGCAGAGCGCATAAGAAGTACTTTTTTTGAAAAATCGTCATCTTTATCAAATGTAAAAGCACCTACATCTACAATATCCTGCTTTAATTTTAAAAGATACTTTTTTATCCTTTCTTTTAACTCAAATCCACCGTGGTCACAACCTAATATAATCATAACTACTTACTTCCCTTTAACTCTCTAATTTCTCGTCCTTCGCTAACCACTACAAAGCCATAATAGTTTTGTTGTTCAAGCATAGATAGCAGTTTGCCCAATTTTTTTGGTCTTTCAAACAACTTTGTACAATAATCTTTTTGTAGGCTTTTTTGAAAAATAAAACTTTGCACAAAATTATCTTCATCGTAAATCACTGCAATTTTTTTATAAGTTAATTTTATATCGTTTTGCTTTAAAATAGCATAAATTCTTTCAAACCCTATTGAAAACCCTACCGCAGGCACAGTATCGCCACAAAACTTTCCTATCATATTATCGTACCGTCCGCCACCACCAATAGAACAATTAAAGTCACTACTTTCAATCTCAAAAACAGTACTTGTGTAATATCCTTGTCCTCTAACCAGTGTTAAGTCAAACCTTACGGGATAACCACCATCACTTGCCTGACAAACTTTATCTATTATGTTTTTTAACCTAAGGCTTTCATCAGACGCACCAAAAATCTTTTCGTACTCGTCAATACTACTTGGTAATTTATTGAGCAACAAGGCAAACTTATTAATGTTATCCACATTAAAGCCCTTATTTGTTAATTCTTGCACGACACCGCTCGTGCCTATTTTATCCAACTTATCAAAGGTAATGCAAATGCTATTAAAATCTTCGGCGTCAAATCCAAAATGAGCCAACATATCTCTAAGCAAAATCCTACTGCTAATCCTAATAGTAAAATTTTTTATTCCGACCTGATTTAAAGCCCGTGCGGTTGTATCTATTAACTCTATTTCACAATTTTCACTGCTACTGCCCAAAATATCTATATCGCACTGCTTAAACTCCCTATCTCTACCCTTTTGCGGACGTTCCGCGCGATAAACAGTACCTATTTGTATTGCCTTAAAGGGCAAAGATAACTCGTTTTTATGACAAGCAAAATAACGTGATAGTGGTAGAGTTAAGTCATATCTAAGCCCCGCATCGCACAAATTATCAAAATCTCGCGAAGATAAGGCTTTCTCCAACTTTTCGCCCCGCTTTAAAATTTTAAAAATTAAGTTAAGGTTTTCCCCACCATCACTTTTTTGCAAATTCTCTATATCCTCTACTATTGGGGTATAAATACGTTCAAACCCTTGCTTTTTATACACCTGCAATATGGTTTGTTCCATATAGTCCCTTAAATCTGCCTCGCAAGGCAAGTAATCGTTCATTCCCTTTACCGCTGTTGTTTTCATAAAAACTATATATACCACTTTACTTGATTTTGTCAACTAATTGTGTTACCATTTAATCAAAGTTTTAAGGAGAGATTATGTCTAAAAAACAACCTGAAAATAGTCAAATTGAATACAGAAATTTGATTAATAGTAGAATTGTTGAATATGAAAGAGATGGAAAATTTGACACTGACGTCGCGGATAATCCGGAGTCAAAAGTTTTAATGCCAGACGACATAGAGTACATAAAGACAAAATTTTGGGACAAAATAAAAACCAAAATGTCGCTAAAACTAGCCATTAAATACTATGAAGGCGAAATTAAAAAAGGCAACCTTATAATAGACAAAATTGAAGGAATAGAAAATTACGACAAAATAAAGGACGTTGGTGCCATAATAACTTGCAATCATTTTAGTGTCTATGACAACTATATTGTTCATCGTGCAATAGGCAAAAAACTTAAAGGCCACACTTTGTACAAAGTTATACGGGAAGGCAATTATACTAACTTCCCCGGTTTTTATGGTATGTTGTTTAGAAATTGCAACACTTTGCCCCTTTCTAGTAATTTTAAAACTATGGAAAAATTTTTACTTGCAGTTAGCCAAATTTTAAAAAATAATGACAAAATTTTAATCTATCCAGAGCAGGCTATGTGGGATAATTACAGAAAACCACGTCCTCTAAAACCAGGAGCATTTAAGTTTGCAGTAAAAAACAATGTTCCTATTTTGCCTATGTTTATAACAATGGAAGATAGCGATAAAAAAGGTGCTGATGGCGAGTACATACAAAGGCACACCCTACACATATTACCGCCTATATACCCAGATAGTTCAAAATCCGCAAACGAAAACGCAAAGATTCTTGCCGATAAAAATTTCAAGATGTGGAAAGAAGTATACGAAAAGACATATAAAATTCCACTAACTTATACGACTTTGGACCAAAATAAAATACCTGAAATTTGTAAAACAAGCAAATAAAATCCCGCAAGCCACTAACTTGTGGGTGTTTTTTTAACAAGTATAAAATTTAATCTATCAAATCAGTTAACCCTCTTGCAAGATATCCTATATGTTTTAAAACTATTTCGGGCTTTACATAAGTTCTTTTTATGGAATCAAAAAGCAGATATATCTTATTAACCTTGACATAAACAAACAAAGAGTATACAATTAGGCAAAGGAGAATACATATGAAATTATTAATTCTTACCGTGTCTGCGGGCGAAGGACATAACTCAATGAGTAGAGCAATTTCTAATTATATAAAAGAAGCCTATAAAGACGCGGAAATTAAACAAGTAGATTTATTTAAAGATGGCGACAAAACCAAAAAGAAAAAACGTGCAAATTGGATGGTAAACGATGGCTACTTTACCCTTGTAAAAGTTGCAATTAAACTGGCAAATGGGCAGTTTGAAAAATTGAAAAATAGAGATATTAACAAACCAGCCAAAACTCTTAGAAAGACCTTTATTACCCCAGCCACACCTTATATAGAACAAGTGGTAGACGAATACAAGCCAGATGCGGTATTTTGTGCGCACACCTTTGCTGGTATTATTATGACAGATTTAAGAAACAAAGGAAATCAAAATGCCTTAAATGCCAGAGTAGTAACTGTTGTTTCCGATTATGACGTAGCACCTTATACTGAACTTCTTACTGGGGTCGATTACATTGTAACCCCAAGTGATGACTTTGATGACGTTTTAATAAACAAGGGTTTTGACCTGAGCAAACGCATCACCCTTGGAATACCTGTACAAACAAAGTTTTCTAAAAAAATAGACAAAAACACCGCTAAAACAAACCTAGGTCTAGACCTAAACAAAAAGACAGTTATGATGATGAGCGGTGGAGTTGGCTTTGGCAACATTGCAAAATTGGTGCTAAATCTAAATAAATGCAAAAGCGATTTTCAAATTGTTTGCGTGTGTGGTAGAAACGAAAAACTAAAACAAGAGTTAGAAAAACTAAAATCTTTGGGTAAGATAAAAAAAGATATATATGTTATGGGTTTTGTAAATAATGTAGACGAAATTATGAGTGCGTCAGACGTCTTAATAGGCAAAATAGGTGGGGTTGCAATCGCAGAGGCATTTAACAAGTTTTTACCTATTATCGCAAACAAAAAGTTACCTTTCCAAGAATATGACAATATGGTCTATTTAAAAGAACGCAATGCTTGTGAATATATCTCTAATAATAGCAAAGCATATGAAGTAGTAGATAAATTCTTTATGGACCAAGAAAAATACGACTTAATGCAACAGCAAATAAAGAAAATTCGCCGTCCTAATGCTTCAAAGGACATTGGCGATTTGCTAATAAAGGGCGAAGTAGAAAGAACTAAATAAACTGCTTTTAGCACAAAAAATTTGATTTAAAGGGGATATACTATAAAAAAAGTATTTCCCTTTTTTCTATGCAGGAAAACTAGTTTTGGTTAATTTTACTTAAAGCCAGATTTAATTCTTTTAAACTTTTTATATTATCAAATTTAATTGTTTTTTATCTTAAATATGCAATTTACAAATCTCTTTTAGAATTAGCAAAATATTAATACGAATTCTCTTCTGTGTTGCAAAAACCACTCATTGATACATTAAACAAATAAAAAGTTTAATTTTAATCGGTTTTTATATTAAATTACCACACATTTCAATAGCCAAATTAAATGCCTTTTGACATTCGTCTTCTGTTATTCCCTTTAAACTCTTCTTACTTGGCATACCCCACACGTCAAAGTGCTTTGGACCTATCCATTGTTCAAACGGCATTGTGTTATCAAATAACCCTTTTATAACACACAAACTAGACTTTTTGGGTGAATTAAAAAACACCTTCATAGGCAACTTTATTATTCCTCGTACAACTTTATTAAAGTGTCTAGTAATATTGGTAGGAGTGACCCCGGGGTGTACAAGACAAAAATTAATATCTTTGTTTAATTTACTTAACCAACTAAGTGAAGCCATAAGTAGCCTTTTTGAATTGCCATAAATATCTATTTGTTTGCCTGATTTTTGATAATCTAGGTCGTCAAAATTTAATTTTGCCAACCTGTATGCAATACTACCCACGCACACAATCTTAGCATATCGTGATTTCTTTAATAAAGGAACCACACTATTTGCAAGATAAAAAGACGAAACAAAGTTGGTTATAAATTCTTCCCTATATTCCCCATTTTTACCTTCTGCTCTAAAAACCCCGGCATTTAAAATTAATGTGTCAAGTCGTGGTAATAATTTTATTTGATTAATCCCATTTTTTAAACTATCCACAACCCCCAAATCAATTGGTATTTGACTAATTTTACACAAAGGATTTAATTTTTTAATTTCTTTAATTAAACTGTTTCCTTTTTCTAAATTTCTATCTAGCAAAATTATCTCCGCATTGAGTTGTGAAAGTATTTTAACACATTCTCTACCTAAGCCACCCGTTCCGCCAGTAATAGCAATGACTTCACCATTTAATTCCCTAGTATTTTTTTCTAACCACTTTTTTATGCTCATATATTCATATTATCAAATGTATTCCTTTTTTCAAATCAAAAAATAATAAAATATTGTAAAATTAGCAAAAACAATAAAAATGTAAATATGGACATAGGTGCATTTTTAATCTTTCAATAAATGTTGCTATATTGTAATCAATAAAAATGATAGTTATAACGAATTTTCAATCATGATTAACTCTGATAACTATTACAAATTAACTAGTCAGACTTTGCAGACAGACAATATTGTTAGCCAAAAAAGAAATGGTATTGTAGAGTTTGAATTAGACGCATCAAATGTGTCTAGTAAGGCACAAGCCATAGAAATTTCTAATGCAATTTTGTCAGAATATGCTGATGGTAAGCCGTATATAGAAACTGACTGGCGAGGTAATCCAGAGATTAGTCTTGGAACACTCCTTAATAGCCGTTCAAATGCGTCTGAAAGCCTGACTAGATATGAGATTTTAAGTAATGAGATTACACTTGAAAATGGTTTAAAATTTAACTCGAAATCTCGTCAAAACTAATGTTGTAAATGCATCCTATCACATTCCCTACATATACATACAACAAGCCAGTTCTTGCCTCATCAGGAGTAGACAAATTAAATCTAATTCCACTTGAAGTAACTTGACTTACCTCATATGTTTGATTGCTGGAATGTTCATACAATAAAAAAGTTAGTGACAAACGAGCATCATCTATACTGTTAACTCCACTTACATAACTATTAAAAGAATATGTTACGCTATGTGCTGTCGTGCTTTGATTAAATTCTGCACTAACTATAGATAAATCAAACAGCTTTAAGCCATTTGTAGAATAGCAAAATGTTTCAGTTAATTCCAAATAAGCATTACTTTCTCCATAAACACGGGTATAAAGTTCATTATAATTAGCTATAGAAATTGCTAGTTGTGATTGTAAACTTGAAACATCACCCTCTGCATCATTTAATCTTGATTGAAGATCCGTAATTGTTTGGTTTAAAGACATGAGTTTTTCAACAATTGTTGCATTTTCTTCTTCTAAATCATTTATTTGATTTTGTTTGTCGCTATTTTGTTTTTTTAAATCATCTATTTGATTCTGCATATCAGAAATATCTTGTTGCATCTCCGCTATTTGTGCATTTAACGAACTTAAATCTGTGGTATTACATCCAGTAAAAATTACGCCAACACCTATAAATAATATTAAGAAAAATATAATGAATTTTCTCTTCATTTTCTTGCTCCCTTATTTTTTTAATATTATCATACTTTTAGAGTATTTTCAACTTTAATACACTATTTTAAATTTACGAAATTTGTCACGTCTTCGCTTGCCCTTCGGTTCTTACTACGGTTGTTGCTTCTCTCCGACTCGCAAAAAAAGGACCACTTTCGCAGTCCTATCTTGGCTCCCCGAGTCGGATTCGAACCTTGCTTTACCTAGAAGAACCCGTCTTCGCTTGCCCTTCGGTTCTTACTACGGTTGTTGTTTCTCTCCGACTCGCAAAAAAGGACCGCTTTCGCAGTCCTATCTTGGCTCCCCGAGTCGGATTCGAACCAACAACCTATCGGTTAACAGCCGAGTGCTCTACCGTTGAGCTATCGAGGATTATTAGAGCATCTTTTTAAAATGCTCTATCATATTAGCAAAGTACAATAAAGTTGTCAATAAAAATTTTAATATTTTTTGATTTTTATAAGAAAAATTTTTATTTGTTTTTTACGAATTTTTTTAGTTGGTTTAATCTATCCCTAAAATACTCAAATGCAACTAAAAATGGCTCATTTGTTGTTAAATCCACTTTTACAATTTTTAATAAACTTAATGGGTCTTTGGTACAGCCAGAACTTAAAAATGTTTTGTAGTCTTCTACACTTATTTTACTTAACCTTAAATTTTCTACAATATTTATTGCGCTAATAAGCCCTGTTGCATACTTATAAACATAGTAAGCCCTATAAAAATGCGGGATTCTGCTCCACTCATATTGGACTTCGTTAAAAATTTTTACTTTTTTGCCAAAATATTTTTTAACCAAATCTAAATACGTTTCGTTTAGCACCTTTGATGACACTTCTTCATTATTCTCAACCTTTTTATGAATGTTGTCTTCAAAACTTGCAAACATTGTTTGTCTAAAAACAGTTGCGTAAAAATTGGATAAGAATTCATTTAGATAAAATATTTTTTCGCTATCAGTTGTGGCATTTTTAAACATAAAGTTATTTAAAATTGTTTCGTTAACGGTGCTTGCGATTTCTGCCAAAAATATTGTGTAGCCTGCATTAAAACTGCTTTGCGCTTTATCCGAATACACACTGTGCATTGCGTGTCCCAGTTCGTGCGCTAGGGTCGACACATCGTTTGCTGAACCCATAAAATTAGTAAGCACCCGTGGAGTTTTTTTTGTAGCCATAGTTTCGTATGCACCAGATATTTTGCCTTTGTTTGGGAATACATCTATCATTCTATTTTGAGCCATTGCTTTTATATAGTCAGTATAGTCATTACCCAAAACACTTAGGGCTTTTATTACCAAGTTTAGCCCTTCTTCATAAGTGTACTTTTTGTTGTTTACAAAGGGATTAAAATACACATCACTAAGTTTAAAAGTTTTAAGCCCTAATAATTTGCGTTTTGTTTCAAAAAATTCTTGATTTAGATTTAAGTTTTCTTCCACATTTTTTATAAGTTTGTTATAAACTTCACTATCAACTTCTTCAAAAAATAAAGCAGAATCTAGTGCCGTATTAAATTTTCTTGCACGGGCATAAAAAATGTCTTTTTTAACACTGCCTAAATAATTAGATGACAAAAAATTATTAAACCTGCCATAAGCCCCTTGTAATTCCTTATAGGTGTTTTCCCTTAAAACTACATCTTTATCTCGCAAATAAATCGAAGCGACATTTTGATTTAACTCCATTAACTTCCCTTTGCCATTTTTTACCTTATTAAACTTTAAATCTCCACTTTCAAAGTTAGAATGGTTTTGCTGAAAGGTATCCCTAAAAGAACCCGAACTTGACAACAGGCTTTCCTCTGTCTTTGACAAAATATGTGGCTTTTCCCTAACAATATCTTTTATTACCTTTGAATAATCCTTAAAATCGTCGTCTTGCGATAATTCTATCAAAAACTTGTCGTCTAGTGTGCTTAGTTCTGGGCTGACAAAGGCGGTGGCGATTTCGTACTCAGTCAGTTTTGCAATCATTTTGTTTAACCTTGCTTGGCTTTTAGTATTTGTAACATCTACGTCTAGATTACAGTGGGCATAGGTATATAGGGCTTCTAATTTTACAGATAAATTTTCCAAAGTTTTAAAACAATTTAAAATATTATCCCTATTATTTAATTTGTTTTCAAAATAACTTACTCCCTTTAATTGCTGTTCAAAGTTATTGTATTCTTTTTCAAAATCTTCATCATCTGCAAAGTAATCACTAAAATTCCATTTATATTTTGTTTCTATTTCGCTTCTATTTTTCATAACACTATCCCCCTTTTTGTATTAATTTAAAACAAATTTATCACCACTCCAAGCACTACTCCCAAAAGATACAAAGACACTAATATTAATATATTTTCCTTTATATTTTTATTTAATCTAAAAAGTAAAATAAGTGCAATTCCAGAGTTTACACAAAGCCCCGCTATAACTGAACCAAGAGATATTCCACCAATCAAAAACAGTTCGGTTATTATAACAGACGCGGCACAGTTTGGTATAAGTCCTACCAATGCAACTATAAACGGCTCAAAAAATCCTGTTGACGTCATAAAGTTCGATATTGCGTCTTCTCCGACAAACTCTATTAATAATCCAAATATTATGTTAATAACAAATATAAATGCGAAAATTTTAAGAGAATGTAACAACGGGTGTAAAAATAAATGCGACAGTTTTTTATTCTTGTGCTTTAAGTCGTGATTACAACAGCCGTGAATGTCAAACTCTTCTTTTTTAGTTTCATCTTCCGCAGTTGTTTTTGTTGTATTATTTTGCGAAATTTCATCTATCGGCTTATCTTCTAGCGCTTGTGAGTTTTCTGCCGTGTTTATATGTTTTTTTCTAGAAAAAATTGCGTCTATTAATAATCCTATAATAACAGCATAAACAAATTTTATCCCAATAATCAACAATAAATCTAAATATCTGTTAGGAGTAGATAGCAATATCGGTAGAGCCTCATCACTAGTAGCCAAATAAATTGCCATAAGAGAGCCGAGTGTTATTAATTTTTTGCTATATAAATCGGTTGCTACTACCGAAAATCCACATTGGGGTATAATCCCAAAACTTGCACTTAAAACAGGAGCAAATTTACTTTTTAAAAATTTATTTGTCTTGTATTTAGTAAGAATTTTTTCTTCCAATAACTCTATTACTAGATAACAAACAAATATAATAGGCAAAGTTTTTAGTGCGTCTAATAAAGAATGTAAAATTGTATGTAAAACCACATCAAACATACAAAAATGATATACCTTTTGCCTAAAATAGTAAAGAAAATTTTTCACTGCTATTTACAAAATAATCTAAAATGTGCTACAATCTAATTGGAGATTATGTTTGAAAATTATCTGAATTTAAGTTTTATACTAAGTTTGCAAAAAAAATACAATAAAAATTTTTCTCTTTTTACAAAGGAGATTTTTGTTTTGCCACCTATTTTTAAAAAGATGGGTAACGTCCATACTCTGTGCTTCCCTGTAACGAAAATGCTATCTAAGTTTAACCTAAATAGCAGTTTGTCTATCTCTCGCCCGATAGGAGCAATTACCATAGACAAATTAGGCAACACAAAAGTTTATCCTGCACAAGACTATGATATTATTCTTGAAAATTCTAGCGACTTTTTTAAGCCATATACCTATCACTTAGAAAAACAAGAAACCATAAAAAAAAGTCTAGAATTACTATCAAATTCCCTTTCGGCAAGTTTTAAAAAACAAAAAGAAAGTGCCTTTAACAACTACGTTTTAACTTTAAAAAAATTGCTGGACGATGGTTATTGGTCCTTTTATGAAGACCTAAAAGTAAATCCGTTTAATCCTAGCACACTACCAAAGCAAATTTTAGACAAATTAAAATCTGAACATATCAGCAACTCAAATAATTACGTTAAAGAAATAAAAAAAGAAATATCACAATTTCTTAGGCTTGACATATTACCATATGTGCATAATTATTCTTCCTTTTATAAACTAAAATTTTTTGATAAATTGGGAGTATTTTTAAGAGAGCAAACTTTTAGCCTTGATAAAGAAAAGGACCTAAATAATTTTAAAATAGGCATAGTAAAATTAATTGCAAAATTGATAAATAAAATGGAAGAAATATCCCTACAAATAGACTTTTTGAGCAAAATTTTGGTTATGGCAAATAATGCTCTTTTAGTAGAACAGAAAAAAAAGAGAAAAATAGAAAAATTTGACGAAGATATATATAACTATTTATCAATTTACGAAGACGAAATAAAAAATACTTCAAACGAAGATAAATATAAATTGGATTTTTTAAATCAGGTTTATGATAATTTTAAAAAAGATTATAACAAAAAAAGCGGAGAAAAATTTTCTAACCTATTTTTCTCCTACCTATACGTTTTTAATTAACTCTTTTTATCGTCACCATTTATGTCGTTATAAAAATCAAACGACTTCATAATTTCTTCCAAATTTTCTTTTGGATTTACAGCCTCTTTTAAATCAAAGCCCGTATCATCTGTGCTTGAAAACATAATGTGTTCAAAATTAGACCCGTCTAATGTACTGTTGTTTGATAAAAATTTATCAAAATCTTTCCCTTCGGTTCTCTTTATCTCCTGTTTTTTTGCTTGAACAATCTTATCGCTACTTTGTACGGGTTGCGGTGGCACTTTTTTTATTTCCATCTCGACCGACTGTTCGGATATCGGCTGGTTTATCCCCATCATTTTTGATAAAAGCCTTTTTACCGGGTCTCCTTGGGAGTTTTCTTTAATGTTTTTAGTTTGCTTTTCTATGTTTAATTGTAAAGAATTTCTGCAATCTTGAATTAACTTTAATAACTCGTTTTTTATATTTACATCATTTGCCCCATCGTTTAGCAAATGCTCCATTTTTGAATACAACATATTTAGTTTTTTTGTTTCTAGTTCATAAATATTTTTAGAACTATTTTCTATCATTTTAGCCTTTTCTACTGCTGTTAAAAGTGATGCCATTAACTCGCTATCGCTACTACTTGTTAGTTTTTCAACTTGCTCTTTTAGATAAAAAATTTTATCTTTTTGTTCCGCCAACTTGCCTTCGTACTCCATCTTTAATCTTTCTAGGTAACTATCCACTTCTAGTTGGCTGTAACCCCTTTTTACTATCTTAAAGTTGCTCATTTACCCCTCTTTTTTTGTCAAAATATATGGCAAGAGTTAGCACAACAATGCCAACTATTACTAAAATAATACTAAGTAACATTGATGCTTTTATACCCGTATTTCCTAACATCAAACTTTCCGACGGGTCCCTAAAATATTCTAACACAGCCCTAACTGAGCCATAAATCATAAGATAACTAGCAGTAACAACTCCCCTTTTCTTCACTTTATAGGTTAAAATCATAAGTACTGCAAAGCCTATAAGGTTAAAAAATGCTTCATAAAAAAATGTCGCCAAGTGCCACTCCAAACCATTTTCAGTCATAATTTGAACACTTAATGGAAAGCGCATTAGGGCTTCGTTTGTAGTTTCTATACCATAGCAACACCCGCCAAAATAGCAACCTATTCTACCTATTGCCTGCCCAAGAAGCAAACAAGGTGCAGCAAGGTCACAAGCCTGCAACAGCGAATATTTGTGTATTTTGCAAGCAAGCGCAACACCCAAAAAACCACCTATTACACCGCCGTATATTGCCATACCACCGTCCCAAATTCTAAAAATTTGCCAAAAATCACTTACCCCGTGTAACGCACAATAGTAAATCCTAGCCCCGATAATAGCCAAAGGCAAAGCATATAGGGCAAGTGTTACGGGCATATTAATGTCATACTTTTTTGTTTTACATATAACTACCGCGCAAATAACACCCATTAGCATACCAAAGGCAATAATAACCCCGTACCAAGCAATTTCGTAACCAAAAATAGTAAATGTTTTACTTTCTAAAATTAAATTTTCCACAATTTAATTATACATCTTTTTATCTAAAAAACAAATAGTTTTTATTTCGCTTCAAGAACTACAAAACTCTCTATCTCAAAAGTTTGCGGAAAGATGTCAAAAATCTCAAATTTTGCTATTTTGTATTCGTCTTTTAAATAGACAATATTTTGTTTTAAGGTGTAGGGGTTGCAGGAGATATAAACTATTTTTTTAGGCATTTTTTGCTTTAAACTATCAAGTACTCGCACGTCAACACCCCTTCGTGGCGGGTCAATTACAAAAACACAATTTTTATCGCCGTACTTTAAAAGTTCTTCTGAACAATCCCCATTGACAAAGGTTAAATTGCAAATATTATTAAATTTCTTTGATAAGATTGCGTCTTCGTGAGCAGATTTGTTAATCTCAATAGATACAACACTTTTAGCCTTACTGCTCATCAAAACACTTAAAATCCCCGTTCCGCTATAACCTTCTATGACCTTTTCATCTTCGATTTCTTTTATAACCCTGAGATAAAGTTCCTCTTGCATTTCTTCATTAATTTGCATAAACGATAGTGGTCTTACGTAGAACTTTTTATTTAAAAAGGAATACTCTATTTTGTCTTCTCCGAAAATTTTTTCTATTTTTTCGTTTAAAATTTCCTTAGAATTTCGCCTATTATTGCACCAAAACAACCCGAATTTTTCGCAAAAGTTTTTATTTAAAAGGTTTATTAAAAATTCAACTTTTTGTGGCTTTTGCGGGCTAACAATAACTATACTGATATGCCTTGCCACACTTCTTACCACAAGATGATGGATAAACTTGTCCTTAGAAAATATTATGTATTTTTTTAAATCTTGCAAAACAACATTTATATCAGGCTTTGCCACCATACAATTTGTTATCTCAACCAAATCTTTACTTCCGCGTCTATTAAGTCCTATTTTTCCGTCGTTTACCGCAAAAGCAACTTTATTACGATAATAAAAGCAGTTCTTGCCAAAATTGGCTATTATTTTTCCGTTATAAATATCTTTAAAATACTCCGTTATGACCTGTTTTTTTATGTTAATTGCATTAATGCTATCTACAAACATAAAATCACACCCGCCACATTCTCTAACAAATTTGCAGTTTTCTTTAACGCGCAAAGGGCTCTGTTCTAAAACATTTTTTAATTTGCCTAAAATAAAATTTTGTTTATCATTTACTTTTTCAATTTCAACCAATTCATTTGGCAAAACTTTTTTCACGCATACTTTTTTGTTATCTAAAAGGCAAACTCCTTCTCCGTTTATATTTAACTTTTCTATTTTAACCTTCATATAAAACATATTAGCATAAAATTACTTTTAAAAAAAGATTTTTAATAAAATAGCAAAAAATATTTAGGCTGTATGCTTTATTTAACTGCAATCGCAATCACGTACTTTCAAATCAACAAATACATAAAACAAATTACTTTCCTAAAAATCACATCATATAACTCCCAAACTTATCATCATAGCCCTATTTACTTCGCTCATTTTATACGGGCTGAGTTCTCCTATTTTTTCTTTAAGTCTAGATTTATCAATAGTTCTAATTTGTTCCAATAGTACAACCGAATCTTTTTCTAGTCCATATTCTCTACAAGAAAGTTCTATATGCGTTGGCATTTTTGCCTTATTTAATTTACTTGTGATTGCAGCGGCAATTATGGTTGGGCTGTACTTGTTACCAATGTCATTTTGAACAACTAAAACTGGACGTATTCCGCCTTGTTCGCTTCCAACTACTGGGCTTAAATCTGCATAGTATAATTCTCCCCTTTTTACCATTTTACCCCTCTACAAAAAAATCTTTATACTTAAAAATTTCTTTTGTTTTTACTATTGCAACATCATAGTTTAAGACATCATAAATAAGATTTAACCTATCTAACTCTTTTTGCTCTTTAATCATATTATGATAAGTCAAACAATAAGTGTTAACCAGTGGCTTTTGCTCCTGTTCCATATAAAAATTTTCCCCTTATTTTTATATTTTAAACAGATTTTTTTGTAGTATTCACATTGGCTTTTATAAAACAAACATTGCATTTGCTTATTAATTTTGTAATGTTTAATAAAATTAATGCTCAATAAATATTAGTAACACACAAACTTTACTTGTAATTAGGCTTTAACTTGTCTTTTTACGTTGCTTATCTTTAAAAACGAAAAAACTCCGCCGTTTAAAGCGAAGTACATAAACCAAACAGATTTTGTGGTATTCATAAGCCTTTATGCAAGTTACTATTGTTAGTTTTAAAAATATTAAATAATATATAGGGCTGATTATAACTTAAATATAATAATCAACTAAAAAACACATACACCTTACCCTATTACACAAATTGCAATGGCATAGTCACCCGAGTGAGATATGCTTATATCAATTTCATTACTACCTAAAAGTTCTAAAATTTTGTCTGTAATATTTACATAAGGAACCCCATTATCACGATGTAAAATCTCTATCTCGATAGGACTAAATCCCGTATATAAACCCGTTTTTAAAGCCTTTGAAACTGCTTCTTTTGCACAAAATATTCCAGCAAGATGCTCAACAGGGCTTTTAAATTTCATAGCATAACCAATCTCGTTTTTCGTAAATATCTTTATTAATTTTTCCTTGTTATTTAAAAATAAATCAAATCTTTGTATTTTTTCTATATCAATGCCGGTCTGCATTTTTACTCCTTAAAAAACTGATTTAATGCACTGCGTATATCGTCACTTTCAAACCCACGAGAGACCAAAAATCTATATGTTTTTTGCTTAGTTTTATAGTCTTTTGGTTTGTTCTTCAAATATTTTTCGCATAACGCCACACAGTTTTCACTATCGTTAGAATATTCTTCAATAGCAACATTTACCAAATTTTCGTCTATTCCCTTATTTTTTAGTTCAAAAAATAGTTTTCTCTTACCGCATCGCTTTGTCCTATCTTTTACATAAGCCTTTGCATAACTTTCGTCATCTATAAAATTATATTCTTCTAATTTTTCTAGTGCAAAATTTATTGCATCATCGCCAAATCCCTTTTTTAATAGGTAATCCCTTAATTGTTTTTTCGATTTTTGGTATTTAGAAATATATTGTATTGATTTTAACCTTGCCATTTCTTTTTCACCATCAATAACAATATGCTCTAATTCACTTTGCGATATTTCTTGATTAACTTTTAATCTGTATTTTATAACTAAATCCGCTAAAAGTCCGCAATTAAATTGGTTATCTATAAACAAACTTACTCTATTTTTATCTTTTTTTTGAACTTCTATTTTTGTAATTTTCATTGCATTTTCACCTTAAAAACATATTTTTGGTCAGTTTTTCTTGTAAGTTTTGTGTATTTTTCAACATATTTTATCTCATCATTATCCAAATAAACACTAAACTTCACTAAGGACAAAAACTCCACTTTTTGCAGATTTATGCCTTTTTTTTCTAAAATGTTTTTTATTAAATTAAAATTAGAATAGTCTACATTTCCTTCATACAAAGTTTTTAATTTTACTTCGGCACAATTATCTTTTAAAGTTCCAAAACTCGCTTCTTTATATGCTCTAAAAAGTCCCGGAACTCCTAACTTTATCCCGCCAAAATACCTAACTACTATAACAAGAGTTTCTATAAGGTCACATTCTCTTATGCTCTGCAAAATAGGCAATCCCGCCGTTCCGCTAGGCTCGCCGTCGTCGCTAGAATAATATTCGTTAATATCTTTAAGTACACAGCCAAAACACACGTGGTTTGCGGAATGATGCTCACTTCTCACTTTATTTAAAATTTCCTGCATAGTTTCGCTGTCTTTACATTCAAATAAGTAAGCAAGGAATTTTGACCTTTCAACTACCAACTTATATTCTCTATTGCTTAGTATTTTTTTCATTACTTTTTTTTAAGCCCTTCTTACCATTACTTTTTATTTTTCTTAGGGTAAACCACAATATGTCCATAAACTGCACCGGAATAGCAACTATAAAAATTAACCAATTACTTTCAAACTGCACGCAAAAATAAATAGCAATCGCCATTGTCCATATTAAAACTGTAACCACTATTGCGTTCATTAGGTTTGTACACCAAATACTTGTAAAAACTAAAACAACTATCGTGCTAACCGGCAATGCAAGCAAAAAGACCTTCCAAGCCTCGTTTTTTAAATTAGGCACAAAACTATGAAAGGCACAATATACTAAAATAGCAACTAACCAAACAATCATAACTGATAAAAGAATAATAATAGTTTGCTTCTTATTAAATAGTTTGGTCTTTTTTTTAATATCTTGATTGGCATTTACATCTACTTCACTTTTTTCTATCAAAAAATCATTTACACTAATGCCATACAAATCCGCGAGTCGTTTTAAAACAGTAACTTCGGGAACACTTTCTCCCCGCTCCCATCTAGAAATATTTTTATCCGAATAATTAACCTTTTCTGACAATTCAATTTGCGTTAAATTCATAGCCTTGCGATATTTTACAAGGTTACTTGCAATTACTTCTTTTAACTTTTCACTCTCGTCATAAAAGTTCTCACTCATATTAAAATTTTAATATAAGTTTTAGTTATTTGCAACTAAATTACAATAATTTGCGCTTGTTTATGTCGCCAAAAAATTATTCGGTTATAAAATTAATTAACGCGATTAAAATAAAAATACTTCCGGAAACAAAATCCGAGTTAATCGGCAGTTTATTAACAAAATTTTCTCCTAGTGAAAACCCTAGCACAAAAAACATACAATGGAAAAGAAAAGTAAATATTACAAAGGCAAACATTCCGCTTAATCCCGCAAAAAATACAATGGTGGAAAACAAATTTTCTATAATAAATATACTAAAAAGTAGTAATAAGTCTGCAAAATTTAAGAAATTGTTGCCCTTTAACTTAATTTTTTTGTCTACTTTCTTTTCACAAAATAAATTTTTTATTTCTCCAAAAAAATAAAAAAATCCGAATAAAAGAAGTAACACATTACCCAGATTTTCTAGATAACTATATTCTGATAAAAATTTGATATACGGAAAAATATTTAGAAATAAACTTAATATTAATATGTTTAGCAAATTCAACGCAAAAAAGTCGGCAAATTTTAGTTTAACCTTTCTACTTCCAAACCCAAATGAGTACCCAAAAGCATCTATACTTATAGAAAAAGCAAAAATTAAAGTTTTTAACATAAAACATACTATGCTTTTCTATATAAATTTGCTTATTAGTCAAAAAAAACTTTGTCTATCACCCCACCGCCAAGGCAGTTTTCTTCTTCGTCATACAAAACTACATATTGTCCCGGAGTCACCGCTCGTTGCCTTTCATAAAAAGCAATCTTAACGAAATTTTCTTCTATATTAACCTTTACCTTTTGGTCTGGTTGCCTATATCTAAACTTTGCAAAACAATCAAAACTTTTTTGTTTAGGCTCTTGCGGAATAAAATTAAAATCAGTTGCAATAAGTGAAGAACTGTATAACTTATCATCTTCGCCTTGACTTACAATGAGTAAGTTTTTCTCAACATCTTTGTCAAGCACAAACCACCTTTTACCATTTCCCCCAGATTTGCCACCTATATTTAAACCCTTTCGTTGCCCCAAAGTGTAATAAAGAACACCTTCGTGCTTGCCAACAACGTTACCATCAGTGTCAACTATATCTCCACTTTGGGCTGGGATATACTCCTTTAAAAATTTTCTAAAATTGCGTTCCCCAATAAAACAAATGCCCGTGCTATCTTTTTTTCTTGCATTAACTAAGTTGTTCTGCTCGGCAATTTTTCTAACTTCGGTCTTTTCTATATCACTAAGCGGAAAAATAACCTTGCTTAGTTGATATTGTGATAGTTGGTTTAAAAAATAACTTTGGTCTTTGCTCTTATCCTTTGCTTTTTTTAAATAAAATTTTCCGTCTTTTTCTTTAACCTTGCAATAATGTCCAGTCGCTATATAATCAGCACCAAGACTTAAAGCATAGTCTAAAAAAGGACCAAACTTTATCTCCCTGTTGCAAAGCACATCAGGATTAGGAGTCCTACCCCGTTTATATTCACTTAAAAACACACTAAAAACCCTGTCTAAATAATTCTTAGAAAAATTCACAGAATAATATGGTATGCCAATAGTGTTGCATACCCTCTTTACGTCTTCGTAATCTTCTGTTGCAGTGCATACACCATCGTCAGACTTTTCTTCCCAATTATTCATAAATAGCCCAATAACCCTATAACCCTGCTGTTTTAAAATTAATGCGCTCACTGCACTATCTACTCCACCACTCATACCCACTACTACTGTTTTTTGCTCATTCATCTTCGTCATTCCTTAACCTTTCGTTGCAAATTGGGCAGTTGTAGTCGCCTTTTTGCAACTTCACATACATACCACAATTTGCACAAAAATACTTCCTTTTTTGCTTTGTTTTAACTGCTTTTTCGTTTTCTTCCCTGCTCTTTTTTACTTGATTTATAATATCTTTGGCAACATCGCTATTGGATATTTCGCTTAAAATATAATCTTCGTCAATAGAAACAGGAACCTTAAACCTATTAAATATTATTTGGAAAATTGATGCAAACCAAAAAATAACCGCAAATGCTGACGGAAAAGTCATAAATATCAAAATTAGCCCGATATACTTATCCGTAAAAATCCACTTTGGGATAAATGCTAAACAATTTAAAAGAGTGTAAATAAATAACAACACAAAAGATATAATGGAAAAACAAAACATTTTATTTCTCCCCACTTTTGCATATTGAGCCCCCAAAAACCCCAAAAAAATTGCGAATAACAAAAGTTTAACTTTATTAACATCGGGCGGTAATTTTTTTACATAAATAACCTTATTATATTCTTTCCTTTTTAATGCTAGTTTGCCTGCTCTATTTGTAACCTTATTAAGCCTTTCAAAAATAAGCCCGCAACCTGCACATCGGGCTTCATTAAGAGCAACTTTTGTATTACACCTAGGGCATTTTTTATAATCTTTTAATCTCATAACTGTATTTTATCAAACAATCTAAACATTGTACATAAAAATTTTGTTAAAACAGAGGTGATAACAAAACCCTACGTATAAACATCATCATTCTAAATCCCATAAGTCATATCCCCTGCAATAACAAACTTGCTAATACCCTAATGTAAATGTTTATCATACCAATCTATACCACGAGTATGGTATATTTAATTAGTCAATCTTTATATTAATAAAACCCCATATGCAATAAAAATATAAAATTTTAAGAAAAAACTTATAAATAGACAAATTAAAACCATACCCTAATTTATAAACAATAAAAATCCCAACCACAAGTGTTGCAGATAAAATATCTACAAATTTAATCTTGTGATTGGGGTTTAATTAAATTATTTTATCAAAAATAATTTATGTTAGTTCTCTCTTGACTTTAAAATTTCTATAATTTCCTTCATTTCTTCAAAATTTAAAGAATCTAACTTTCTGTATGCTTCCTTATAAATTTCCTTGTATTCTTCTTTGCAATCTTTTGCTTCCACGTTGGCGAGCATACGTTTGCCAATTTCCATAACTTGTTCTCTGTTTTCATAATCCTTAAAAGTTAAAATTTCTTCCAAGACTTTAAAACTATAATCAATCTTTGCACTCATTTTAATTTTCCCCCTTTTTTACATTGAATGTTCTTCTTCCCGACCGTCATCTTGTTTTAAATCGCCTAAATCCTTATTAGCATTTTCCCTTGCTTTATCTTCTTGTTCCCTAACTTTGTAATATTCCTTTCTTCTTTTATTGTTTAGAGTATACCACTGATGGTTTTTAGCGAAATACACATCTCCAAGTGACCCATCTTCATTAAGAGCCCATATTCTATTAGAACTATCTACATAGGCATTTCCGCAATAACTTAATTTAACCCTTTTATTGTTTTTTACTACTGGCTTTACCTCTTCTCTTTTTTCTGCTCTTTGTTCAGGTTGCTCAGAATCTTTTTCCCCCATTTGAGTTCCAGTACTTGTTACCTGAGGTTTTACAAATTCCGCCTGCCCCGATAAAATGGCTTCTCTCACTCTTTTTCTTGCCTCAGTTAAAGCCTTTAAGTAAATGTCACTACCTGTAAAAACCGAAACTCCATTGACCATATCTAGTGGCACAAATGCACTTTTTTGAGAATTGTTTTGCTTTGAGTTTTCTGCTACCGTATTATTTTCCGAACCTGAGTTATCTTCGCTTGCACTACTGCTAGAATCTTGCTCATTTGCATTTTCCTGCGTTTGCTTGGTTTCTCTTTCTTGTGCTTCCTTTATTTTTTGTTTCTCAATTTCGCCAAGGAATTCTTCCGCCAAGACATTTGTCCCAAATTTAAAATCTTCTATTGTAACTTTATCAAAAGATTTTCCGTATGCTATTGATAATTGCCTTTTTAGTAATTCTATATCTTGGTCTTTTGCTAAGTGGAATTTATGATTTGCATCTTCTTCTATTTTCACGTCTGGCAAAGAGTAAACCTTGCCTTCTAATTTTACATAAGCAGTAGAAAGATTATTATCTTCGTCTTTCTTGTTTTCCTTATGAGAACGGATCTTTTCGTATTCTTCCTCTTTAAATACACCACTTAAAATTGTTTCATAGTTTACTATCGTATCAAGGGCCGCATAAGTAAAGTCTTCAACATTTTCCTTTGCAAAGGCGCCAGACTGACCAAGGAAAGATACTAATCTAGATTGAAGTTCTTCTTTTGAAACAACTAACTTTCCTTCATCATCTAAGTTTAATTTATCGCTATAATTTTCATACAAATTATTAGTTGCCGATTCTATTACTTTACAAAAACTTTTAAGCCTTACAACTATGTCTTCCCTTGTGTCGTCACTTCTTCTTTGAAGCATCTTTTCAAAAGCAACCAAATCATTACCCGTTAATTCATTAATGCCTTTAAACTTATTAATAGTATATATCTCAGTTTCCCCATCTTCATTTTTTGTTATCTTTCTAACCCCAGTTGGAAGATTTAATAAATTTCTTATGTATGGAGTAGCAACAATAGAAGTTATCTCCTCGTCAATTTTTACTGCCCTTTCTATATCCCTAATATCATTTTTTTCAAAATCACTATCTATGCTTGCAAGAAATTTAATTGTGTCTTCATTTAATATGTTATTAATTGTACTCACACGTATGCCCATATTTTCAAGCCTTTCCTTATTAAGTTGGCTAAATTTTTCGCCCAACAAGTAATGCCTAGTTACAGAACTAATGTGCTCAAAAGCATTGGCATTTGATTCAAATTTATCGTTTACATAATAAAGTCCAGACAAATATTTCAAAACTTGTTTAGCACTAGAAGAATCCCTTTCTTCCCCATACTTGCCACGCAAGCCCCTAAAAATAGTTTTGCTTAAAATATTCCTTGCCACATTTAAAACCTTAGAATTGCCGTTTTTTATTCCTTTAAAAAGTTCAGAATAAGTCAAATTTTCTTTATTTCTTGTCTTTTCTAATAGGCTTCTAAATGCTTCTTCATAACCTTCAATGCTTCGATTAGAGATTTCTGGAAAATTTACTTCTATAAGGCTGACAAAATCCCTAAAATTATTTTTTTCTACGCAATCGGTAAAAACTTTCAAAATCTCTGCCTGCTCTTCGCTGGACTTACTATCCAAATACCCTAATGGAAAAAGATTAAGAGAATCCAAATCGTTAATACTCACAATTTTGTCTATATCTTTACCTGTAACTTTAAGTGAATAAGCATTAAGGATATCTCTTTTTACTAAATTATTAAATTCGTCTACCCTTAATTCATCTTGTACACCTGCCATAACAACACCTCTCCTTTTTGTTGTAATAATACTATCACAAAACAAAATAAATTTCAATAGCAAAATTTATTTTTGTGCTAAATGCCATACTTTGCTAAAATTTACTATGATTAATTACTATACTTTGCCATAATTTATATTAAATTTATACCCAAAAATATCCCATATTTTTGTTATATTTTACAGATTATAAAATCCCTTTTTACCCTAATTTTTATAGATTTTTTATTAATTTATACGCAAATTTAATAAGTTTTTATCTAAATTTTTTTTAAAAAAGAAGTAAAAAGACGTATAAAAATTGATAAAAAATGCTTAAAAAATAGGTAAAAAATATATAAAAATTAGTAAAAAACACTTAAAAATACTTAAATTATTGGTAAAAATTAAGTAAAAAATGAGTAAAAATAAGGTAAAATTACGTAAAATTTAAGTAAAAAACGTAGAAAAAACAGGTAAAAAAATACAAATAATTAGGCAAATAGCATATAAAAATGAGTAAAAAAACTAATAAAAGCACATAAAAATAAATAAAAAAAGGATAAAAAATACATGGCTTACCTGTGATTTTTATCCTTAAAAAACTAAAATTTTTAGTATTCTTTTATAAATCTTAATCAAAGATTTCTACCTGATAACAAAATTTTTTATACAATGGAAACAATAACTTTTAATACAAAATTTTTATGATGTAGCGGTAAAAAACTTTATAAAATTAGTAAATTTTTATTTTTTCCCAAATCAAGTACTACAAACCGTTTTTATTGTGTTAACGGGAGAAATTTTTAATAAAATTTTTAAAAGACAGCAAAAAAATTTAAATTTGCAATCAGGGATTTTATTATTTTTGATACTACTATGAAAATAGTCTGACAACGGCTTCGTTTGCTTCGATTTTTACAGACGTTCTAGACAAAGCCCCGGTTATTAAGAAAGCCTGACCAACCCCTGCGGTTAAGATATTGTCTTGCTCTTCTTGGTTAATTTCACCTGCGTTACGATATAGTTCTACCAAGTCTGTAATATCGTTAGGTGCAAGCGAGAAGATAAACGAATACTGACTAGCATTAATAATGGCGGTAGACTGACGTTGAATTTCCTGACTACCGACAAAGTCCTTAATATTTTGGGTAATAACAATCTGCATACCGCCGTATTTACGAATACGTTTTGCCATTTGCGCCATAAATTCCAAAGCGATAGGTCTTTTTGGGTTAATAAAAACGTGCGCTTCGTCAACTGCTACAACGATATGTCTATTTGCCTTATACTTATCGTTAAAGTCCTTATTTTTAATGATTTCGTTATCCAAATACTTAAAAACAAGCAACATTTGAGCATTTGCTATAACTTCGTTTCTATTAGCGAGCAATGACCTAAAATTAAAGGTAATAAAATTTTCCTTTGTGGCAATAGACATAGGACCATTCCACAAGTTACTATTTCTTCCCCCAGTGGCAAACTTTGAGATATATGTTTCCACAGTTTGAAGTGTTCTTCTATGGTATTCGTCCTTTTCCTTGCTCAACTTTTCCTTAGTTAGATTATACAAATCGTCAAAAATTGGAAAATCTTCTGGCTTTAACTTTGTTAATGGAGTTTGAGAATTAATCCCCTTTTTGCGATAGATTTCAATTGTTAAGGCATTTAAAGTTTCAAAGGCTTCGGACGGCATACCCGGCAAAATAATGCTAAAAAATTCTTCCAAAAACTGCAAGTGCGTGGAATAGGAGTCGTCGCTACCGCCTTCGTCCGCGTCAAGGGTAGTCATAATATGGAAAGGGTTAAACCTACCCTTTTGAGAAGAACCTACGTCCAAAACCATACCCTGCATATTGTATGACAATGGTGTGTACTCATCTTCCGGGTCCAAAACGAAAACCTTAGTATTATCACAAGCAAGATTTGTAAGAAGGGTTTTTGTAGCATAAGATTTACCACCGCCAGACTTACCAATAATCATAATATTACTATTAGCCCTTTCTTTATCTCTTTTAAACAAATCAATAAACACTGGGTACTCGTTATATCCTATATAAAAGCCCTTTTCATCAAGCAAAGCCCCCGATATAAACGGAAAAATAGACGCAAGGGTTGTGGTCGGGATATCCCTTTTGTGTTGTTTAATTGTATCCAAGGCGGATACGTTCCTGCTAACAAAAGCATCTACTTGTCTACCAAACATCTCTGAATACTTATAGCCCCGTTGTTTTAGTACTGCCCTGACTTCCTTTTTTGCATAATCTTCGCACATAATGTGAGTATTTACTTCGTACAACTGCTCGTTATCTGCCTTTAACATTTGCAACAAATCCCTAAGAGTTTTGAGTTGGATTTCGTTTTCAATCCTTTTACTACTCTTATAAATATTTGCCATTTTTCCTTCCATTTCGATAATGGACTTATCAATACGTTTTTCACCAAGAGCCTTTGGAATTGCCTTTATATTAACGCAAACATTTGCCCCTTCTATCAAGAAAAAGGGAGCACCCCACGCATTGCCTACCTGCAAAGGATAATCGGTTAAAACAAAAGACTTATAGGTATGACCATCTATGACAGTTTTTGTAGTTTTAAACGAAATGTTTTCTGGCACTGCCCAGTTAAGATATTGGTCTCTTGGGGTGGTTTCTAAATCTCTTTCGTCAAAATATCTACCGTAATTTGCCCTAAGGAAAGCTGCTAACTCCTTACCTATCACCTTATGTGATACTATTGGAACTACTGAATTTCCAAGGGTACTAACCATACCATCAATTGTGGTTTCTAGCATTTCCTTATCCTTATCGTAGACAACTATGTAGAAAAAATCCCTATAAACCTTTTCGTTTTTATTAAAATTATTTAATTGACTAACACGAGCCTCAAAAACGCTAGACCTACTCTCAATTTCTTGTTCGGTCATTTCTCCTTCGTATTGTAACTCCATAAGGTCGTCAAATTTTTTATCTTCGCCGGTTATATAGTCGTCAAAGACCATAGCCTTACTAACTTTAATAATACTAGCCGACTGGTCATTACTCATTCTTCTAATAGCATCTGCAAAGCACCTGATAACAAGTTCTTGCTTATGGTCATTTAGTAGCCCAAATTCTATTGGCTTTATACCAATAACCATTGCGTAATATTCCTTAAAATCTAGAATTTTATCCTGAATAATTGCTTCATAAGGGACTATATCTCTAATTTTTAATCTGCCTGTCTTTTTGTCAATATCAGATTTGTTATACTTTTTCTTAAAAGCGATAAACCTTATAAATAGCCCCAAAGAGCCATAAAGTCTTAAATCTTCTTCTATTGGCATAAATAACATTGCAACCAAACAACCCCAACCCAAAGCAAAGTACCAATTATACGGCAACGTACTAAGGGCAAACAGGACTATTCCCGTAACTCCTATTGCCGCTACGAGAATATCCGCTAATGTGATACCCTTAAAAAATTCCATTCTAACTTTTGTTTTTCTTGGAATGTATCTCATAATTCCCCTTTTTTAGTTTATAAACTAATGTGATTTTTACAAAAAACAATTCTTTGCCTTTAATGCAAGTGATTAGTTAAATCTTTATTAAATTAATTATTGTTTTCAGGTGGTTTTAAAACTTCTTTAAGAGAACCTATACCCTCAACAACCTGTTGCATTTTACTAGATAATGTATCAAGTTTATCACTTAAAGTTGTAGTAATAGCCCTTTCTAACCTATCAAAGTTAATATTGGCATCAACCTTTGTTCCTTCTTTAAGTTTTACACCTGCCTCGCTAAATGCTTTTTTGTTGGCTTCCATAAGTTGAGTAGCATAAATATTTTGCAGTTGTTCAAATAATTTTTCGCCACCTTCTTGGTCAAGTGATGCAACAACTCTTTGCGCTTTTTCATTAACCCTATTTTCTATTTCGAAAGTTTCAAGTTTATCTTTTGCATTTTTTATTTCTTTTTTATTCCCTTCTAGATTTGCTTTGGCAAAGTTTTTCATTAATTCGTTATATTCGTCTTTAAACCCTTCTGTACTTGCAACGTGTAATTTTGCGGCATTAATCATATTAACTTTTTCTTCTTGATAAGCCCTTTGTTGTTCACTGTCGCCGGATTCTTTTCTATATTCGGCTCTTGCCTGCTCATCTGCTTTGGCTGCTTTTTTTGCATCACTTTCAGACTTGGAGTCGTCCGCTCTTTTCTTTTCTCTTTCGCTTTGCCAAAGGGCTTTTCTTCCGCTGCCGGTAAACAACATACCCATAACCTGACCCGCAGCAGAATCCCCCCCAACAACACCAGAAATACCACTATAAATCCTAGAATAATTATCCCTTAAACCAGCATTTAAAACATTTGAAAAAGTACCGAAACCACCTGCTAGTTTTTCTGCAACAACCCTTGCTGGTGTAACTTTACTAAGGATACCCTCTTTTGAACTTTCTTCTACTTTATTTTTAAAACCCTTACTTGCTTTTGATAAGACTGAGTTTTTCTTATCACTACCAAACTCTTCAACAAAACTTCTTCTAAAAGCAGCTTTTGACTGGTTTTTCTTTGCCAAGGCTTCCTTTACTCTATGAGAATACATTGCAGATTCTTTATCTGCCTTAGAGTACTCTTCTTCAAGATATGGGACATCATCAGGGTCCATTTCAACAGATGAATCACCATGCTTAATAGCATCTATTTTACTTTTCAAATCTGCTTTACGACTTTCTTGTTCTTTATTTGTAAGGTTTCCAGTTTTTATTTTTTGCTTTGCCGCTTTCATACGTGCTAAGGCTTCGCTTCTTTTTTGTCCCAACTCTTTTATTTCTTCGTCTGACAAATTTATAGACCCTTGATTTGCCAGCCATAATTGAGAGTCATAATTTTTATATTCTCCCTTAGCCTGTTTATACTCATCGTTCTCTACACTTTGATTTTTGAGTTTTCTATATGCGCTCCAGTCTTTTATTCGACCAGGAGTTCTCACAGCACCTTTCGCAATAGCCGCTACACCCTTAAAACCAGTACCCGCAACCATAGCGCCGGCACCTGTTGCCACCATTGCAGTCTTTGTAGCCGTAGAAACTGCCTTGCCTGCGATTTGACCACCGCTGGCGACTAAATCTTCTATCCCAAGTAAACTACTAATCATTTGCGATGCGGTTTTTAAAAGTCCAAGAGCCACAATAAGTACGATTAATTGGAAGAATATATTAAATACAGCAATTAATCCACCTTGGGCAAAACTTAAAACACCTTCTGTGGTAACTGTAAATATTTCGACATCTCCCAAGACGTCTACAAACATAAAGAAGATATTATAAGCAAACAGTGGGCCTATAATTGCCAGCGCTCGCTTAGAAACTTCCTTCCGCCAAGATTCTAATGCGTTGCCATTATCAAGCGGAGCAATAGAAATCATTGCTGGGGATAAGACAAACAGAATAACTAATTCGAAAGCACGTTTAAGGAGAGCCAAACAAACGGTTAATAAATTCCAAGAAATAATTACTGCTGTGCCTATTGCAAGGATAAAATCAAACTCTCGTGGGTTGTAGTAATAATTAAATGCAGTTGTATCGTACATAGGCAAATTGCCAGAATTAGACGGCTTTGTGGGATATCCCCACATCAAAGTATGCCAAGGGGCATAAGAATGTCCGTCATCTAGATAATCATAAAATGCAGAAGCATCGTCAAGTTTTCTATAATCTACCGAGTAAATTGGATTTATTAGCCCTGTTGAACCTTGAGTTGAACTTTCTTCTGAATGGGTATCGCTGGTAAAACACTCATCTATAAACTTTGCCATTTCTTCCGCCGTGGCAAAATCTTTAAAGGGGTTTTCCCCTTGTGCTGAATCAGAACCCGTTTCACTATAATTTAGGAACTGCCCGCTATGCAAATACTCATAAAGTTGCGTACTCTCGCTATCGTTTAGACGCAGTCGGTTGGCATTATGAGCCCCCACTAAAAAGCACTTAGCCACAATTCCGCCACCATTGTTGCCAATAAACAATTCTCCTAAGGCTTGTGTGAGCATATTTACACCAAGTATGGCAATTATGGTAAAAATAGGCACCAAGAAAAAGTTTATTAAAGCCTTTAAAGCCCTACCAATGATAGGACCTTTTGCACTCGCTTTTAAGTCGAGTGTAAACTCTGACTTTACGAGTGCAATAATAGTTAAAATAACCAATAAAATTATTGAAAAACCAAGAATTGACCAAAATAAATTTTGAACACTTTTGTTTAAAATCAAACCATAAACTAAATCTGTACCACTACTGCCACCGACTTCAACACCGTTAATGTTCATTGAATCTAGCCCTGCAAGACGTCTAAAAAGTGCTTCCACAAAAGAAACAATATATGAAATTGCCCTAAAAAGAAAATAAAACAGTAGAAAAAAGAAATCAACAATAGCATCTATCCAATGTCCTATCGCTTTTAGGTTATCCCACACTGTTACTTTCCTCCTTAGGTAATTTTGATTGTCTTAATGTTTAAAGTAGTATAAACAAATTATAACAAGTTAATTTATTTTTGTACAATATTTTTAACCTTTTTGTATGCCTTTTTACAAAAAAATGTCTGTAATTTTAAAATTTAACACTTGATTGTAACCCGGGGCGGCAAAAATTATTTCGAAATAATACTCTGGAATAGAGTTATCTCTTACCATACCATCATAATAAACCCCAACTCCCATAGACCCTGAATTAAAGGTTGTGGAATAAAAGTTTCCGTCAAAAGGCTCAAAACCTTCGTATGCTTCTGTATTTAAATCTCTTAGAAAAAAGCCTTCACTAGAATATCCTTTAAACTGGTCTTTAAAATGGGTTTCAAAAATAGTATACAAATCTAAAAATAGTACCCCGTCTTCTAATTCCCCTTGGTCTACAAATTGTTCCTTATCTAAAATAACACTTTGGGCTCTTTGCGGTGTCCCGACATTACTTATTACACTATATCGCACGATAAAGTTGTAATTTTTGAGAATTTCCCAAGCCCTTTCCTTATTTGCCTGTGTTTCTTCGTCAGTTTTGCCTTCTTGATAATATTCAAAATTAACAACAACTGCGTCCAGTGTGTCACTCATATCCCAAGACTGAAAAACCAATGCTCTTACAGGTGCAAAACCAGCCATTATGCTCTTATTCAATTTCATAGACACTAAATCATCTTTTCCATTATACTTAAAATTATCATAAAAATAGACTGGCGAGTTTTCAAAATTATAGTCACCGCCTTCAAAGGTGCTGTTTGCTTGAACAACGGATAAAAATATTTTAAAGTAGTCATTATTAAGTTTTTCGTCTTTTATAAAATTGTCGCCAACCATCTCCTGATACAATGCCTGCGTGGCATCAGCCACCCCACCTTCGGACGCGTCGCCAAGGCTACTTACCCCAAATAAAAATTGACAAGATGCTTCAACAAACCAGTCTCGATAATCTGTTGTTGTAGTAACATATTCCCCTTGATATAAATTTTGCTCTGCCTTTAAGTATTCGTCGTACATAGTGTTCCTGTTATCAAAAATTATATCTTTTAAACTTTCGGGATCAGTGTCACCCGTTAAAAGATATCTACAAATGAAAACACTAAGGTCTTTATAGTAATAATTTACGATGTTTCCGCTATCTTCACCTCTACTAGCAAAACTATAAATCCAATGATTTATGTTAAAAGCCACTGGTCTATCCTTAATGGAAGTACTAGGAATGGTAACAAATCTTTCAATAGAACCGTACACTGAGTTGTAAAATTTTGTTATAAAGTCCTTTACCTGAGAAATTTCCGCAAAAGACCTTCCGCCTACTTTGTTACCCAAAAAAACAAGGGCTTTTGTGTTGGAAGAATCAAAGAGTCCTATCCTAAACTTGTATACGTTGTCTGTTGGTAGAACTTCATTTTCTTCCACTTTTGTTTCTGAATCTACATTACTAAGGCGAGTCATCTCCTCAGACGTCCAAAATCCGTAATCCAAAGAGCAGGTAAAAGTACCTGTTTTCTCAGGGTTAAATTGAACAATATTATCTTCTATAAAAGTCTTACTTAGTTCTTTATTAGAAAGTACCAAAACATTATTTTTAACACCCAAATCACTCCTATACTCACAATATGTAAAATATCCAAATTCATCAAAATATGAGTTAAGTTCTTCCGCTTCACTATCCTTTAAATCATAGATAATATCCAAATTATCTTTAACCCTTCGGGATATATCAAGTTCGTAAAACCCAAAACGGTCTTCCATTGCACGGAGAATTTCTTGACTAAATACATTTATTTTAGCCCTAAAATTAGCGCTTTGTTCGGTACCAATGTCTAGGTTATTACGCGTTGCCATTATACCTACGTAAAATGTACCATTTTCGGCACAGGCGGTAAAAGAAAAGACTGGCAAAATAACACAAACTAAGACTAAATAAAGGCTAAAAAAGGACAAAAAAAAGTGTTGTTTTTTATCTTTTTTAAAACTTAAATTAAAATTATTATTAAATTTTAACTTGTTTTGCACTCCTTTTTCTCCTTTTAAACAATAATAAATTATTCCTTTAAGAAAAAATTTACCTTTTAAACGAACTATTTTTTTACAAAAAATAAGAAATTTATTATTTTGCTTCAAAAAATTACAAGTTAAATAAATTAACTTGAACTGGAAGAGCCTTCAAGCCCACCAGGCAAATTGCTCATAACAGGGTCCCTAAAAGTACTAACTATTGTAGGCAGAGCCGAGAATAACCAACCTAATAACCAAATTAGTGCCAACAC
Organism: uncultured Clostridia bacterium; assembly: GCA_944381205.1. Taxonomy (GTDB): domain Bacteria; phylum Bacillota; class Clostridia; order Christensenellales; family UBA1242; genus UBA7862. Next base: position 1,136 of record CALWKG010000006.1, on the reverse strand, counting down.
AACTAAAACTGCGACTATTACCCCCCACATACGTTTTTTTAAATCGGCAGCCTTGTTGGAATCTTCTGCCCTAGCCATTGCTATCCCAAGGAAAATAGCAAGAAAAGCACCCATTACAAGCAAAGTAACGGAAATTGGTATAATGTACTGATTTAAAAAATTAATAATTGGTTTTAAGTATTCGTAACCCGCGACATTGTGATAGTTAAAAATTCCAGAAAGGTGCTCGTATGCCTCACTACTGCTTGACGCGTCAGCATTAAGTAAATAAAACAACTTATAAATCCCCTTTTATACTAAATAGTTTAAATAATTTTAGCATATTTATAATAATTTTCAAATAAAATAACGGAAATTTCTATTTTTTTATCCTGCTAAAAGTTAAATAATTTATCTACTTATCGCTAAAAATTTGCTTATAATCAATAAAACTGCAATGCAACTTTAAAAATTTTAAAAAATAAAGAAAAATTTTTTATATCTTTAAACCTAACACACCTATTAAGGTTAATATAAAACTTGCACACAGCAAAACAGCCTAGTACTTTTACTAGGCTCTTGCTAAAAACAATTTTAATTTTTTTAAGTAAAACTCTATTGAGTCAATTAAGCATTACTTGTAATCGCACTAAATGGTTGTCTTCCTACGAGTGCTGGTAACGACGATGCAAGCCATACGAGTAACCACAATAGTACTAGTGATGCCACTATTGCAACTGCCACCCTAATTAAAGCACCTTTGGCTTCTTTGGCTTTATCAGAAGTTTCCGCCCTAGCAAGCCTAACACCTAGGATAATTATCCATATCGCACCTGCTATTGCAACAATTATTGTTACAGGGATAATTAAATTATCTAAAACTGAAACAATAGGTACTAGCCAACTAAAAGCATCACCCGAGATGTTTGAAATAGCATTCGCAAAAGGCCCACCAAATAAATTAAACATATATTATTACCTCCAAATTAAATTATAACCAAAACAGAAAAAACTTACAATTTTACATTACTAAAAAGCTAAGCAGCGCTTGTAACTGCACTAAACGGCTGTCTGTTTAGAAGTGCTGGTAACGACGATGCAAGCCATACGAGTAACCACAATAGTACTAGTGATGCCACTATTGCAACTGCCACCCT
>CALWKG010000005.1 GCA_944381205.1 uncultured Clostridia bacterium | reverse complement strand
AGAGATAAGAAAGATTGTAAAAGATTTTTATAATAAGTACAAAACGATATATAAAAATTTGTTTTTAAGTTTAATACGTGAAACAAAAAATAGCCTTGTATTAAAGGATACCGATTTTTTAATTTTTATGCGAGATTTTAAACAGGGAGTTATAAGGCAATATAATGATGAGTATCAAGCCCAGTATATAACCAGTGTAAATACAAATAGTGGACAAATTAGTGTTTGTTTATTATCAAGTAGTGAAAAGTCTTGTAAAAAGATGGTAGATGAACTAGAAAACTTTGCAAAAGAAAAGAATCATAGTTGTAATTTTGATAAACTTATTTTAAATTATGATAGACAGACCTCACTATCAAAAGATTTAATCGAGTATTTAAATGCAAATGAAGGGACTTTGCGGTCTTCTAGTGAAGCGGGCATATACAATGATAAAGTAAAAAAATTAGAACTTTCAATAATTTCATTACCTATATTAAGTGTAAATAGTGTAGATGAAAAAATTCCTATCTTAGAATTGGAAAAACGTGCTGAAAGTATAAAAAATTTTTTTGCAAATTATAAATAGTAAATAAAATTTTAGTGAAAAAAATTTAATTAGTTTTTACTTTAATTTGTGTTTTTATAGAAACTTCTAAAAATTTTTTTATATGACTAACACCCTGTCTAAAAAGACAGGGTGTTCTATTTTAAATTCTATATAAAAATAATGCTATTAATCTATTTTAATTTTAAGCCCCATAGTAGTTGTTTTTATTGTTTGTTTAGTCACAACCAATAGGCAACTATGAATATGCTGATTTGGAAGTAGTTTTAAAATTTATTTTACTTCTAAAAAAGGTGTTTTTATAGAACTCCTTTAATAACTTTTTAATGCAAAACTTTGGTATAAAGGAGATTAAAATGAATATTGCAATAGTTGGTGCAACGGGCAAAGTGGGGCAAAAGTTTATTGAAGTTTTGGAAGAAAGATGTATCAAGGCAGATAATTTTTATCTTTATGCTAGTTCGAAAAGTAAGGGTAAAAAATTAAAGGTTTTTGATTGTGATATAGAAGTACTAGAATTAAGTGAAGAAAATATAAAAAACAAAAAAATTGACTATGCTTTATTTTCCGCAGGTGGCACAATATCTAAAAAATTTGCACCTATTTTTGTGCGTTATGGTGCAATTGTAATAGATAATTCCAGTGCTTTTAGGCGGGATAAAAGTGTTCCTTTGGTGGTTGTAGAAGCCAATAAAGAAGACATCTTGTTAAACCGCGGAATTATAGCAAATCCAAATTGTTCAACAATAGGTTTAGTTTTGCCACTAAAAGTTTTAAATGATAAATATGGGGTAAAAAGAGTTGTAGTATCCACTTATCAGGCGGTTTCTGGTGCAGGGCAAAAAGGGTGTGATGATTTAAAAAATGGTATTAATGGCTTAAAACCACAAAAATTTATTTATCCTATTTTTAATAATTTAATACCACACATAGATGTTTTTGTAAAGGGGGACTACACTAAGGAAGAAGATAAAATGATTTTTGAAACAAATAAAATCTTGCATACAAACATTGCCCTTACTGCCACGGCGGTAAGGGTTCCAGTAGAAAATGTTCATTGTTTAAGTGTTAATGTACAGTTAAAAAAAGCATTTAAAACGTCTAGTGTAAAAAAACAATTAAGCCTTGCTAAGAATATAATTGTATTAGATAACCCTTCAAAAAATCTTTATCCAATGCCTATTTTTGCAAACGAAAAGGACGAAGTTTTTGTGGGTAGGATAAGAAGGGATTATTCTGAAACTAATGCCCTTAATTTTTGGGTTGCAAGCGATAACATTAGAAAAGGTGCCGCAACCAATGCCATTCAAATTTTGCAGGCATTAATTGATTATAAAAACAAGGGAGAGATATAAATGAAATGTATTTTTGATGGTGTTGGGACTGCCATTATTACTCCTTTTAAAAAAGACAAAGTAGACTATGACAAATTAGGGGAACTAATAGAGTTTCAGTTAAATAACGGAGTAAAAGCAATAATAGCCTTAGGTACTACGGGGGAACCATCTACCCTAACAAAAAAGGAAAAGTTGAATATCGTTAGATTTTGTAAGCAAAAAATAAAGGGTAATACAAAATTAATTGTTGGGGCAGGAGACAATGATACAAAAAAAGTAGTTAGTTTTTGTAAAAGTGTAGAAAAAATAGGAGTAGATGGCTTTTTAATAGTTACTCCTTATTATAATAAATGTACACAGCAAGGGCTTATTAAACATTATAAAATAATAAACGATAATGTAAGCACTCCAATAATAGTTTATAACGTCCCGGGAAGAACAGGGGTAAATATTTTGCCAAAGACAATGGAACAAATAAGTAGTTTTAGTAATATTTTTGGACTTAAAGAAGCAAATGGCGACATAAATCAGATAACAGAAGATTTTTATTTGCTAAAAGATAAAATCGCCATATATTCTGGTGAAGATGGCTTAAACTATGTTTTTATGACACTCGGGGGAAAGGGGTGTATAAGTGTAACAAGCAATGTCTGTCCTAGGGAAGTAAGTCAGGTTATAAACAATACGTTAAAAGGTAAGTTTAATTTGGCATACTCAGTTCAAAAACAGTTAAGGGATATAAATAAGGCTCTGTTTGTAGAAGTGAATCCAATACCTGTAAAATATGCGTTAAGTCTATTAAACTTGTGCCAAAACACTTTACGATTACCATTAACAAGCCTTAGTAAAGAGTATGAAAATAAAGTTTATAGTGCGTTGTTTGAGATATATAATCATAAGAATAGTAAAATTAAGTAGTTAAAAAAACTAAATTTTTTGATAAAAAATTAAAAATATTTAATAAAAAAACAATGATTTTTTAATAAAAAAACACTAAAATTTCAATAAAAAAAGATAAAAAACGTTAAAAAAACGCTAAAAATTTAATAAAAAATACTAAAAAAATGATAATTTTTTTGAAAAAAAATAGGTTATTTTAATAATAAATTACTACAAAAACTAATAAAAATATAACAAATAATTTTTGGGGGAATAGTAATTTGAATATTTTATTAAATGGTTTTTGTGGTAAAATGGGGCAGGCGGTTTATAATTTGATTAAAAGTAGTGGTGGAGATAAAAAAGTAACTTGTGGGGTGGATAATAATACAAAAATTTTAAATTATAAAACAAATAATGATGTGTGTTTAATGTCAAATATTTTCTTAGCAAAAAATTGTGATGTCGTGTTAGATTTTTCTAACACTTCTGCCTTAGGGGGAGTCTTAAACTTTTGTGTAAGTCATAAGATTCCCCTTGTTATTGCAACTACTGGATTTAGTAGAACGCAGGAACAGGATATTATTCTTGCTAGCAAACACATACCTATTTTTAAGTGTGCTAATTTTAGTTTTGGTGTGGCGGTTTTTACGCAAGCGGTTAAATATTTGACATCAAAGTTGACAGGATATGATATAGAAGTGGTGGAAACTCATCATAAAAAGAAATTAGATGCCCCCAGTGGTACTGCTCTTAATATTGTAAAGGCTATAAATCAAACAAAACTAGATGTGGGCGAACTTTCTAATAAATTAACTGTACATTCTTTGCGCGGTGGTGGAGTGGTTGGAGAGCATTGTGTAGAATTTTTGGGTATGTTTGACAAAATAAAAATAGAACACACTGCCTTCTCACGTGATAGTTTTGCTTACGGGGCGATGCTTGCATTAGATTATATAAAGGATAAACCCGCAGGGTTATATGATAACATTTTGGATTTAAAATGAATAAAATATTTTAGGTTAAAATAATTGCAATATGAAAAAGTAGGATAAGATTTTTTAATTATTAAAAAGTTTAAACCTTATGAGAACTTTGTAATTTATAAACTAATTGTTAAAATTCTACCCTTATATTGCGAATTTTAACGATAAAATATGTAGATTACTGAGTTTCTATCCAAAAATCAATAATTTTATAGTATGTAAATTAATTTTTGTGGAGTAAAAATGGATTGTATTGTTTGTAAATTTGGCGGAACGTCTTTGGCGAGTGTGGAAAGCATAAAAAAAGTTTGTGAAATTGTAAAAGGCAACAAAAATATTAAGTGCGTTGTGGTTTCCGCCCCAGGAAAGAGATTTAAAAATGATACAAAGATTACAGACTTGCTTATAAAAGCATTTTACAGTTCAAGCAACAATAAGAAGTTTAGCGAAATTTACCAAGAAATTGTAAAAAGATATAAAGAAATAATAAAAGGTTTAGGGATAAAAATAAGCCTAATGCACGATTTTAAAGAGTTAAAAAAGGCTTTAAAGGAAGCAAAAGATTATGACTTTGTTTTATCTCGCGGGGAATACCTTTGTGCTAAGATTATTGCAAAGGTATTAGCCTTCAATTTTATTGACGCAAAGGACATAATAAAATTTGATAGTATGGGAAATGTTGACATTACAGCCTCTAAAACCGCAAGTTTAGATTTTTTTAACACGGAGAATTATTTTGTTGTGCCGGGTTTTTATGGAGAAAAAAAGCAAAAAATTAAGTTATTTTCTCGCGGTGGTTCTGATATAACTGGGGCGATTATGGCGGTTCTTTTAAAATCAAAGTTATATCAAAATTATACCGATGTAGATGGAGTTTTTGATGTAGACCCGAATGTATGTAAAAAGGCTCGCAAGATAGATAGTCTTAACTATCAAGATTTAAAGTTGCTTGCAAATTGCGGGGCTCAGGTTTTGCACGCAGATTGCATTAAGTTTTTGCAGGAAAACAATATAGTTTTAAACATAAAAAACACCTTTAACCCATCTAACTTTGGTACTATTGTGGCTAACAAGGATAAATATAATGGTGTAATGTTAAATTTGCAAAAGGGGCTATATTTTTCGGTTTTCAAATCAAATTCTATTAGTTCAAACATAGAGAGTATTAGAAGTATTTTAAACCAAGTAAAAGTTATAAAAATAATAGAAGGGTTAGATTGTCTTTGTATTTTGGCAAATAGAGAATTGCAAGAATACAAAACCTGTACGAAAAGTGTTGAGATTGACGTTATAAATATTTTGAATTTAAGTTACGATAAAAGCGTTATTTTATTTAATGTTTTATCTCAGTTAGACCAAGAGATTTTATTTTTAGTAAAGGAAGATAATTCAGTGTGCTTTGGGGTAAATGACGGAGAAAAAGTATTAAATCATATTTATGAAAAAATCTTGACATATTAAAAATTTTATTTCAAATAAGTAAAGAGATAGGGCTAGTTTCTAGATTGATATTATATACTATCGACGTAGTTATGAATAAGCAATAAATTTTGATTATTTATTGCTTTTTTTGTTTGGAAATATCGTTTATTGTGTGTATAATAACAATGTATAGTTTTTTTTAAATTGTAAATAGCCCATTTAGTTTGTGCTATAAATTTTTTTGTTTATTAATGGAGAACTTTTTATGAAGATAGTAGTAGATTGCCACGGCAATGACCTTGGGGCAAAAGTTGCGGTAGAAGCAAGTGTCAAAGTAGTAAATGAACACGAAGATGTAAAAATTGTACTTGTAGGTGTTGAAGAAGAAATTAAACATATTTTGTCATTATTAGATTATGATGAAACTCGTATAGAAATTGTTCCTGCAAGTCAAATTATTACAAATGAAGAGTCACCAACGGAGGCGGTTAGGAAGAAAAAAGATTCTAGCCTTGTTAGAGCCTATGATGTGTTAAAAGAAGATAAGGAAGTAGTGGGGTTGGTATCTTGTGGTAGCACGGGGGCGGTACTTACGGGCGCCTTTATGAAAATAGGTCGTATTCGTGGAATTTCTAGACCTGCCCTTTGTCCAATGTTGCCAACAAAAACAGGCGGTAAGGTTTTGCTAATAGATTCTGGGGCAAACACCGATTGTAAACCAATAAATTTGTGTCATTTTGCAATAATGGCATCAATTTATTCTACTGCGTTTTTGGGAATAGAAAATCCTAAAGTGGCATTACTTAACATTGGTACGGAAGATAAAAAAGGGAATGAGTTTAGTCACGAGTGCTTTAAGTTACTTAGCAAACTACCCATTAATTTCGTAGGAAATATGGAAGCAAAAGATTTTTTAAGCGGAAAGTATGATGTGGTGGTAGCCGATGGCTTTGATGGCAATGTTTTGTTAAAAAGTATTGAAGGGGCTGTAAAATTTGTTATGTCAGAACTAAAACAAAACATAAAGGATTCCTTTGCAAGCAAAATAGGGGCTTTGTTTATGAAGGGCACTTTTAAAAAAATGAAAGAAACCTTTAATATAAGTAACTATGGCGGGGCAACATTTTTGGGTGTAAAAAAATTAATTGTAAAAGGACACGGCTCATCTGATGCTGTTGCGTTTGAAAAGTGTATTTTACAGGTTAGAACATTAGCAAATTTTGACCTATGCAAAAAAATTGAAGAACAGGTAAAAAATATAGGAGATGGTCTTGATGAACAGCAGTGATATAAAAAAAATAGAAAAGATAATTCACTATTCTTTTAAAGACAAGGCTAACCTGGTGGAAGCCTTTACTCATTCGTCATACGCAAATCAGCATGGTTGTACTAGTTACGAAAGATTGGAGTTTTTAGGAGATGCAATTTTAGATTTTGTAATTGCAAGTGAATTGTACAATAAAAGCAATTTAAAAGAGGGCGAGTTGTCTAAGAGCAGGGCAAGGCTGGTTAATAGCAGTAGTTTGATAAAAATAATAGATAATTTAAAATTGTCTAGTTTTATTAGAGTGGGAGATTCAGTCAAATCGTTAGATAATGCGAACTCTATTAAAGAAGACCTATTCGAAAGCATTGTTGGGGCGATTTATATAGATAGTAGTCTAGACAAGGCACGCAGATTTATAACAAGGTTTATTGATGTAAACACTTCCTTTAACAAAGTGACTTTGATAGATTATAAATCCTTGTTGCAAGAGAAAGTCCAAAGGATAAAAGGGTCAAACTTAGTATACTTTACGTACGAAGACCCGACCAACAACGGAGATTTTTGCGCAGAGGTATACATAAACGATGTTTTTGTTGCTCGCGCGTTTTCAAAAAATAAAAAGACTGCTCAAATGGAGTGCGCAAGATTGGCTATGCTAGATGAAAAAACTCTTGAAAAAATTTTAGGATAAAGGAAAGGGAAAAGTTGAATTTTAAGAAGATAGAACTTGTAGGATTTAAAAGTTTTGCAGATAAACTAGAAATTAAATTTGACTCTGGTATAACGGGTATTGTTGGACCTAACGGGTGTGGGAAGTCAAATGTTTCGGACGCAATAAGGTGGGTGCTGGGGGAGCAGAGCACAAAGTTATTGCGTAGTAGTAATATGCAAGACGTCATTTTTAACGGCACCGAAAGGCGTAAAAGTATGTCTTATTGTGAAGTGTCGCTATTTTTTGATAATTCTAGCAGAATGTTTGACCTTAATTTTGATGAGGTCGCTTTTACTCGCAAACTATACAGGTCAGGGGAAAGTGAATACTTAATTAATGGTACTCCTTGCAGGTTAAAGGACATCACTAACGCTTTGCACGACTCGGGTATTGGTAAAGAAGGATATTCTATTATTGGACAAGGTAAGGTAGAAGAAATTATAAGTGCCAAGCCAGAAAATAGGAGGGCTATTTTTGAAGAAGCGGCGGGTATTGCAAAGTTTAAACAAAGAAAAATAGAAGCGGAACGTAAACTTGATAGAACGCAAGAGAACCTTAATCGTGCCCTAGATGTCTTGCAGGAGCAGGAAAGACAATTAGGGCCACTAAAAAAGCAGTCTGAAAATGCGAAACTTTATCTTGGTTTTAAGGAACAGTTAAAGAGTTTGGAGGTAAACGTTTACGTTAATCAGTATGACAATGCTAGTTCTGTTAAAGCAGAAATTCAAACCAAAATAGATGGGTATAATGAAGAAATAGAAATAAAGCAAACCGCATTAGATTCTTTGCAAAAAGAGTATGACGAAAAAATGCAAGAGGTTTCACAAATAGATAAAACTATTCAGGATACTAATGATTATATTTTGTCTACCACTGTGGAACTAGAAAAACGTACTGGCGAAAGTAATGTTGTAAAGGAAAGGCTTAAATTTTTGCAAGATGACAAGTCGGGCACTGAGGCAGAATATGAAAAAGAATTGCTTAATAAGGAAAACTCTTTAAAACTAATTAAAGAAGCGGAAAATTTAAAAGAAAGCAAAGAGCAGGAATTAAACGAAGTTAACTTTAAATTAGACGATACAACTGAAAAGTATCTAAAAATTGTCGACGAGTTAACCGGTGTGGAAGACGAAGCAACTAAAAGGCAAAAGGAAATGATTGACGAGTTAAGCAAAATGACTGATATAAAGTCAAATATTTCCGCTTTAAAAGCCCAAAAAGATGCTTACCTAAATAATATTACCGATTTGGACGAAAAAATTTACACTTTGCAGGAAAGGATTAAGGAAAAGGAATCGTCTTTAAACTCAGCAAAAAAAGAAGCAAATGATAAAAATTTATTGCTTGAAAAGTTGCAGAATGAAGAAAATCTTTCAAGGCAGAATTTGGATAATGTTCAAAACGAAGTAAGAGATATTGTTGAAAAAATTAATCAATGTTCTTCAAATATTCAAATTTTGCAAAACAGAAAAAAAGTTTTGGAAGATATGCAACGGGATTATGACGGATTTAATTATTCCGTAAAACGTCTTATGGGCGACGCAAAAAATAATGCAGAGTTAAGGTCAAAAATTGTAGGGCTGGTGGCTTCGTGTATGAATATTCCTAAGGGGTTTGAAACTGCAATAGAAGTTGCTCTTGGTGGTGCAGTACAGGATATTATTACTAAAAACGAAGAAGACGCAAAATATCTCATTAACTACCTAAAACGTAACAACTTTGGACGGGCGACTTTTTTGCCAATCACATCTATGAAAGTTAGACTGTTAACAGATGCTGAACAAAGCATCGTAAAGAGAAACAAAACTTATGGTGTTGCTAGCAGTGTAATTAGTTATGATGTAAAGTTAAGAAGTATTTTTGAAAGTTTGCTTGGAAGGACTGTTGTTGTAGAAAATACCGATAGTGCAATATCTCTTGCTAGACAAGCAGGCTATTCTTTTAGAATTGTAACGTTAGAGGGTGAGGTTATTAATCCACAAGGTTCGATTAGTGGCGGGAGCAAAAAGGCAGCGACCTCTAATTTGTTGATGAGAGATAATGAGATAGAAAATTTAAACACTCAAATATCAAAATTTACAAATGCCTACAATGTGTATAGTGCAAAAAAATTAAAGTTGGAAGAAACTATTAAAAAATTAAGTGAAAACTATAAACAAATTCAGCAAAAGGTAGTAGATACCCAAGTTGAAAGTGCAAGACTTAATCAGAATTACGAGCAACTTAGCATTTATGTTGACGAGTTAGATAAAGAACGCATAACATTAAGTCAAGAAAAGATTGATTTTACAACTAAAATAGAAGTTATAAACAAGGCACTTGTAAATTCGGATATAAATATTAAGGACGAAGGGGATAGCAAACTTGCCGATTCGCAAAAATTATTTAGCGAACTCAGGTCAAAGAGAGATACCTATCAAAGCGAGATAACAGAGTTGAAAGTTCAAAAAACTGCCCTGGAAGGTGAACTAAGTAGTATAAATAGTGAAATTTCTCGTCTTGACGAATATTTAAAACAAATAAACTTTAACATTGTAGATTTGGAAACTCGCTTGGCAAAAGTGAACGAAAATTTAAGCATTGCAAAAAGTATGGTGGAAGAAACCTTGGATAGTGTAGATGATAGTGGGTTAAGGCAAAAAATACAAGATGCTCGTGCAAGACTTACATCTCTTGACCAAAGCAAACAAGGGTTGCAACAGACAATTCGTGATTTGGACGACAAAAAGACTCAGGGTATGAACGACCTTAATCTTATACAAGAAAAAAAGTATCAACAAACTGCTGCTTTAAGTAAGGTGGATACAGATATAGAAACAATGCAGGAAAAAATTTATGAAGATTACGAATTGACTTACGCATCTTGTTTGCCACTAAAAATAGAGAATTTTGACGTAAAAGAAGGGCTTATTGAAATTAGTAGGCTTAAAAAAGAAATTTCTAAACTAGGCAATATAAATGTAAATGCCATAGAAGACTGTAAGGAACTTATGGAAAGGTACGAGGCATTAAGTTCGCAAGCAAATGACTTGACTACCGCCAAAGAAGACCTCGAAAAAATAATAAAGGATTTGTCGGAAGAAATGATTTCACGCTTTGATGAAGCATTTCACCAAATACAAGAAAACTTTTCTAGAACGTTTAGGGAACTGTTTGGGGGCGGTAATGCAAAGTTGCTTTTGACAGAAAGTGAAGACCCTTTACAAGCAGGGGTGGAAATTATTGCCGAACCACCAGGGAAAAAGTTGCAAAGTATCACACTGCTTAGTGGTGGGGAAAAGGCTTTAACCGCAATAGCAATTTTGTTTGCGATTTTGCGTTTACGTCCTATGCCTTTCTGCCTGCTGGACGAAATAGAGGCGGCTTTGGACGATACAAACGTTTCTAGGTTTGCTCAATACCTTAAAAACTTTTCTAAGGAAACGCAATTTATTGTAATTACTCACCGTAAGCCAACTATGATGTTAACAGACTCTTTGTATGGAGTTACTATGGAAGAACCTGGTGTAAGTAAGATTGTTTCTGTAAAACTTGAAGATGCAATAAAGATTTCGGAAGACAAAAAAGATAAAAAAGTGAGTTAAAAATTAAAGAAATTTTGCACAAAAATCATAAGATTTTATAAAAAAACAAGTTTTAACACAAAAAAAATGATAATTTTTCAATTTTTTTGCCTTTAAAATTAGAAATTTTATTAGTTTTTTTAAATAAGATAAAGTAAATAATCTATAAAGGAAAACTATTATGGGACTATTTTCAAAAATAAAAAATGGACTTAAAAAGACAAAAGATGCGCTCATTACAAAACTCAATGCTGTTTTTCGTGGGGGAGATATTGATGACGAGTTTTACGAGGAGTTAGAATTTGCCCTTGTAAGTAGCGATATGGGGGTAGATGCGTCAGATGAGATAATAAAAAGATTAAAAGATGCACTAAGAGAAAAACACATTGTAAAACAAGAACAGGCTCGTAAAGAGTTAAAGGATATTTTAGTTCAGGTTTTAAGTATAGAAGGGGTAAAATTTGAATACCCTCTGATTATAACTATTGTTGGGGTTAATGGTGTTGGAAAGACCACTACAATAGGTAAACTTGCACATTTTTTTAAGGCAAAGCAAAAAAAATCGGTTACTTTGGTGGCGGGGGACACTTTTAGGGCTGCGGCAAGTGAGCAGTTAGTGGAGTGGAGCCGTAGAGCCGATGTAAAAATTGTAAAACATCAAGAAGGGGCTGACCCGGGGGCTGTTGTTTATGATGGGATACAAAGTGCCAAAGCAAAGGGCACCGATGTTTTAATTGTGGATACTGCGGGTAGACTACACACTAAGATAAATTTAATGGAAGAATTAAAAAAGATTAATAGAATAGAAAATAGAGAGTGGCAAGAAGCAGTAAAACTAAATTTAATAGTTTTAGATGCTACTATTGGGCAAAATTCGCTTGTTCAAATTAACGCTTTTAAAGAAGCAATAGGTATAGACGGGATAATTCTTACTAAACTAGATGGAACAAGTAAGGGTGGAATAGTTTTCCCTATAATAAAAGAACTAAATACCCCGGTATATTTTATAGGGGTTGGCGAAGGGTTAGATGACTTAGAAGTTTTTGACCCAGAGAAGTTCGTTGACGGAATTATTGAGTAAAAGTTATAAATTGTTTTTTAGTTAGGGGTTTTAGGTTATTTAATTAATAATTTTAAGTCAAAATTTTATTGCGTAATTTTGTTTACGAAAAAAATTATTGTTTAAGCATTTTTTGTTAATTTTAGGTGGGATAATGCTTTTTGATTGTTAAGAGTCTACATAAAAAACGGGTGGTGATGTTATTGTTTGCTACTAATTATTTAAAAAAAATTGTTTTGTTTTTATACTCATTTTGTATTATTTTAGCAAGTTCTTCTGGGGTTTCCTTCATTCCGTTACTAAACCAGACTTTGCATATTGCACTTAGCCCAGCACTAAAAAATGCAAGATGATAGGGTAATTCTTTTTCGGAGCACATTAATTTTGCGGAGTTATTTTTTTGTAATTTTTGTTTAAAATTATTAAAATCAGTTTCTGCCATAAAAGAGCCGTTGTGATTGGTAAGATAAGCTTTATAAAAATCGGCATTTTCTTTAATAAAGGTGAACATTTTTACAAAACAGTTTTCATCAAAAAAAGGCATATTTGAAAAAATTTTTTCTATACTTTTAGAAAGACCCTTTTCCGTTTGTATCATAAGGTCATTAATATCTTCATAGTGAGAATAAAAAGAAGACCTGTTTATGCAAGCAACCTTACAGATGTCTTTTACATAAATTTCATTAAAGTTTTTTCTTTTTAAAAGGTACATAAGTGATTTTTGTATCTTTTCTTTGGTACCTTCTGATTTAATGTTATCAAAAGTATTCATAAAAAACCTTTTTATTTCAACATAATTTTATTTTGTGTTGAAAATTTTTTTTATTAACCCAACATTTTTTAAATTTGTGTCGGATTTTTTTCTTCTTCATTATAGTATAATTCAAACATTAATACAAATGTTTAAATAATGCCTTATAAGAATTTTTTTATTATAGCATTGTATTAAAAATTTATAAAAAAAGAGGAATAAAAAATGGAGAATCAAAATGTAATTAGTTATGATTACAAAACAGTTAGGGTAAAAAGAGAGTTTGAGACTATGCTCACCGACGCTTATCAAAATTTAGGCTATGAAGTAACAAACGTGTCAATGGCAGAAGGAACACTAAATAGTGTAAACGTATCTTTTAAAAGGGATAGAAAGATAAAAAATAAAATTGAACTTATTAAGGTACAAAACAGTATAGATAATACTTTGCTTAATATTGAAAAATTACAAGCAAAAAAGAAAAACGCAGGAGTCCCAGAGGGAATTACCGTTGGTGTCCTTGGTGCTCTTACTTTTGGGGGCGGGATGAGCATTTCGTTAACTTTAACCGGAGTGGGTTATCTTATTGGAGGTATTGCGCTTGGCATTGCTGGAATTGGGATAGGGCTACTTGGCTGGCTTGCACACAATAAAATTAAAGAAAAAAAGTTAAAGGAAATAGACCCGCTAATTGAGGCAGAATTTGACAAACTTGCCGATTACTGCGAAAAGGCAAATGCACTTGTAAAGTAAAAGATTAAAAGTACTATATGTTAAAAAATTTTTAAACTAATAAGCAAAAAAATTTCGCTTTTTATGTAGCGAAATTTTTTTTATCGTTTAAAGTTTATAAAAAATTGATAAAATTTGCAAAAATGAAATATTAGAATAAAGTCAATATTTGTTTTTAAATATAAAGGTTTTGCATAAAAAACTCTTGACAAGGAAAAATTTTGCATATATAATCGTTTTGTAAAGTAAAAATACTTTACAAGGTGATGTATGGAGTTAGAAGAAAATTTAAGGCTTAGTTTACTTATGGATTTTTATTCGCCATTACTAACAGATAAACAAAGGGAAGTTTTAAACGATTTTATTATAAATAATTTATCTATTAGTGAAATTGCCGGTAACGATTTAATTTCTAGACAAGCAATTAATGACCTTATTAAGCGAACTATAAAAACTTTGGAAAAATATGAGTCAAAGTTAGGTTTACTAAAAAAATATCAAGAAATTAAATCAGCAATAGAAAAAGTCCTAGAACTTTTACACAATAATGCAGATAAAGATAGTATTATAAAAATGCTTAACTCTGTTTTGGAGGTTGTATAAATGGGAATGTTTTCCAACTTATCACTTAGGTTAAATCATATTTTTTCTCATATTTTAAAACGTGGAAAGTTGACTGAACTCGAAATAAAAGATGCTATGAGAGAAATAAGGGTTGCATTGCTTGAAGCAGATGTAAACTATGTGGTAGCAAAAGATTTTATAAAAAGAGTTAGTGAAAAGGCAGTAGGACAAGAGGTTTTAAATAGTTTGACTCCTGGGCAACAGGTAATAAAAATTGTCAATGACGAGTTAGTTGCATTAATGGGTGGAACAAATAGTAAGTTACAGGTTGCAAGCACATTACCTACGATAATTATGTTGTGTGGCTTGCAGGGTAGTGGTAAAACTACTATGTGTGGTAAGTTGGCAATGATGTTAAAAAGTCAAGGCAAAAGACCAATGCTTGTTGCTTGCGACATTTATAGACCTGCGGCGATAGAACAATTAAAAGTTGTTGGAAAAAATGCAAACGTAGAAGTTTTTGAAAAGGGTAAACAGGACGTTGTAAAAACATGCAAACAGGCAATAGAAGAAGCCAAGCACAAAATGTATGATACGGTAATTATTGATACGGCGGGTAGATTGTCTATTGATGACAACTTAATGCAGGAATTATCTAATATTAAAAAGAATATCTCGCCAACTGAGATTTTGTTGGTGGTAGATGCTATGAATGGGCAAGAATCTGTAAATGTGGCAAAAACTTTTGACGAAAAATTAGATTTAACTGGGATAATTTTAACAAAATTAGATGGCGACACAAGGGGTGGCTCGGCATTAAGCATTAGCGAAGTGGTTAAAAAACCAATAAAGTTTTGCGGAGTGGGTGAAAAATTGGGTGATATAGAACCTTTTTACCCAGATAGAATGGCTTCACGTATTCTTGGAATGGGAGATGTTTTAACTCTTATTGAAAAAGCACAAAACGCGGTCAGTGAAGAAGAAGCAAAAAAATTAGAAAAAAAGTTTAGAGAAAATAGTTTTACCTTTGAAGATTATCTATCTCAGATGGAAAAACTTAATAAAATGGGTAATATTAATGATATTATTAGTATGATACCGGGTATGAGCGGAAAGTTAAAAGGTATGACTGTTGACGAAAGAGAGTTACTAAAAAACAAGGCTATAATCCAAAGTATGACTGCAAAAGAAAGGCGGAATCCAGATTTGATAAAGGCGAGCCAAAAAAAGCGCATAGCACTTGGTAGTGGTACTCAAATACAAGATGTTAATAGATTGATTAGGCAATTTGAACAAAGCAAAGTTATGATGAAGCAAGTCAAGAACGGAAATATGAGAAAATTTAAATTCTAAAATGTTTTTTGCAAGTTTTTAATAAAAAATTTGTGGATATATAATTTTAAACAAAGGAGAGAAAAAATGGCAGTTAAAATTAGACTTACAAGAATGGGGGATAAAAAGAGTCCTTTTTATAGAGTAGTTGTTGCAGATGCAAGAACAAGCAGAGATGGTAAAGTTATTGATAGTCTTGGATATTTTAACCCACTTGTTGAAAAAGACAACTTAAAAATAGACAAAGACAAGACTTTAACCTGGCTTAAAAACGGAGCACAACCTACCGAAACAGCAAGGACACTTCTTGTAAAAGCAGGCATTGTAGAAAATCCAAAACCTTATGCTAGTAAGAGAATTGTTCCTAAAAAGAAAGACGCAAAAAAGGCTTAATAAACTAATATAAAGGGAGATTTTTATGGACGAATTAGTTAGATTTATTGTAGAAAGCCTTGTGGACGAAAAGGATAAGGTTGTAATAGATAAACAAGAAGAAAAAAATACTATTGTCTTTAATGTAGAGGTAGCATCTAACGATGTCGGCAAAATTATTGGTAAAAATGGTAAAGTTGCACAGGCTATAAGGGCAATTTTACATTCTGCTGGGCGTAATAGTAGTAAAAAGATGATTTTTAAAATAAAAAAGTAAAAAATATGTTAAAAGTAGCAAAAGTTTTAAAACCTCAGGGGCTAAAAGGTGAGATTAAAATTGAGATGTTATCTCGCGATTCTGCCTTTTGGCAACGGGTGGAAAATGTTTATATTGATAATATAGAGTATAAGATTGTAGCACGTAGGTACTACAAATCTTTTTTGTACTTAAAACTTGACCAAATTAATTCCATAGACCAAGCCGAAATGATTAGACAAAAATTTATCTTTGCAAAAGAAGAAGATGTCAGGTCAAATGACGGCGATAGTTATTTAATTAGCGACTTAGAAAATTGTAAATTGTATGATAAACAAGGCTCTTTTGTAGGAGAAATTGTAGGTGTTGAAAAGTATGGCAGTGCAGACATAATTAACATAAAAAGACACGGGGCTGATTACTCGTTTCCATACTTAAAGCATATTTTTTTAGACGTAGACATACGTAGCAAAAAAATCGTTGTTGATATAAAAAAATTACAAGAGGTCATTATATGAAAATAACAATTCTAACCCTTTTTCCAGAGATGTTTTCTACTTTGACCCATAGCATTTTAGGTAAGGCTCAGGAAAGGGGATTAATTGAAATTAGAGTTGTAAACATTAGAGATTTTTCCAAAGATAAAAACAAAAGGTGTGACGATTACTCCTATGGCGGCGGTGCGGGTATGATTATGACACCACAGCCTATTTTTGACGCGATAAATAGCGTTTGCACAGACAATAGTCACGTAATATATTTGTCGCCTAAGGGAACAACTTTAAACCAAAACAAAGTCATATCTTTGGCACAAAATTACCAAGATATCGTACTAGTTTGCGGGCATTATGAAGGCATAGATGAACGCATTATTGACTTGTGCGTTGACGAAGAGATCTCAATAGGTGATTATGTTTTAACTGGTGGAGAATATCCGGCAATGGTTCTTGTAGATGCTATTGCAAGATATGTTCCAAATGTGCTTGGAAACGAAAACGCAACCGAAGACGAAAGTTTCTCTACTTTTTTATTAGAATACCCACAGTATACTAGACCCGAGATTTTTATGAATAGAGGAGTGCCAGAAGTTTTACTTAGTGGCAATCATAAAGAAATAGCAAAGTGGAGAGAAAATAAGGCAATAGAGATTACAAAAAAAAGAAGAAAAGACTTATATAAAAAATATATTAAAGATTTGTCTGGCAAGAAAAATTAAAAAAATTATATTAAAATTTGATATTATTAATAAGATTGTTTTTTATCATAAAATATTTTTATTAAAAATTTTAATCACTTTTGCGGGGTGATAGTATGGATAATAACATAAAAAAATCTAGTTCTATTAATTGGTTCCCGGGACATATGACAAAGGCTTTAAGGCAAATGGAAAAGGAGTTAAAAAACATTGACATTGTGCTTTATTGTTTAGATGCCAGGGCTCCTTTTTCGTGCATCAACCCTAAACTCACAAAGTTGTGTCAGAATAAAAAAATTATTTATGTTGTAACAAAAGTGGACTTTGTAGAAGAAAACGATTTAAAATTTGTAAAAAACAAACTTGATAGTACTAATTCAAAAGTTGTTTTTGTTAACGCTACAAAGTCAAATTCTTGCAAACAAATTTTTAGTTTATCAAAAAACTTACTTTCTCAAAAATTACAAAACAAATTAGATAGGGGGCTAAATTATCAATTAAAAGCAATGGTTGTAGGAGTTCCTAATGTTGGGAAAAGCACAATTATAAATAACCTTTGTAAGGCCTCCAAAACCATTACTGGTAATAAGCCCGGGGTTACTAGGGGAAAACAATGGGTTATGACCGAAGGTGGACTTAATTTGTTAGACACCCCGGGGACTCTTTGGCCGTCTTTTGATGACGATAAAGTTGCAAAAAATTTGGCATACATTGGGAGTATTAAAGACGAAGTCTTAGATTTAAACGACCTTGCATTTAATTTTTTGAAAGACATTTTGCCAAAATATAAAAATTTAATTGAGAGTAGGTATAATATAAATATTAAAGAAGATAGCGAAATTCTCGAAATTTTTGACCAAGTTTGTCTTTCTAGAAAATGTGTTTTAAAGGGAAATGAGCCAGATTATGATAGGTGTTCTAAAATAATTTTGGACGATTTTAGAAAAGGGAGAACGGGAAAAATTTTCCTAGACTGAATATGTTTGAATACGAAAACAAATATAGAGATTATAAGTATATAGCCGGAATGGACGAAGCAGGCAGGGGACCATTGGCGGGGCCTGTTGTATGCGCGTGCGTAGTAATGGATTTAGATAAAGACAAAATTGTTGACGGAGTAAATGATAGCAAAAAGTTAACTCCTAAAAAGAGAGAAAAACTTTATGATGAGATTGTAAAAAATGCGATTTGTTATAAAATTGTAGAAATAGACGAGAAAGTAATTGATAAAATAAACATTTTGCAGGCTACAAAACTAGGTATGAAACAGGCAGTAGAGGGGTTATTAGTTGAACCAGACATTGTTCTTATTGATGCCGTCAGGATAGATAGCGATGTCAAACAACAGCCAATTATTCACGGAGATGCGTTAAGTTATTCTATTGCTTGTGCTTCTATTTTGGCAAAGGTCTATCGTGATAGAAAAATGGTGGAATTATCCAAAGTTTATCCGCAATACCAGTTTGATAAGCATAAAGGTTATGGTACAAAATTGCATATTGAGTTGCTAAAAAAATATGGTAAATGCCCTATACATAGAGAAAGTTTTATAAAGAATTTTATATAAAATGCGATTTTATGTACAGAAAATATTAAAATATGTCACAATTAATAACTAGTATTTGCAAAAAACTGACATTTTTTATAAAGAATTTTATATAAAATGCGATTTTGTATAAAAAAAACACATAAATTTGTTGTTTTTATAATCTATAACAAAGCGCTTTTTTTATATAGAGTTTTATCTATAATTTTTATAGTTATAACCCAAATTTTTGTTAAGAGGAAAAATATGAATAAAAGTAAAGAATTAGGCATCATAGGGGAAGATATTGCTTGTCATTATCTAATAAAGAAGGGATATCATATTTTGCAACGCAATATGAAAAATAGAATAGGAGAAATTGATGTCGTTGCGCAAAAAGATGACCTGATAATTTTTGTAGAAGTCAAAACTAGACAAAGTTTAGATTATGGTTTGCCATTAGAAGCCATAAATGCAAAAAAACAACATAAAATAAGGAACGCAGCAATATCTTATTTAAAATATAAAGGGTTATTAGATAAGGTGAATGTGAGATTTGATTGTATATCTATTATATCCCAATATGATAGTTATAAAATTGACTATTTGGAAAATATATTTTAATTTAGAATTTATGATTTTTGTTAAGGTAACTTAATTAATTATCAGTATAATTATTTAATCCAATCTTTGTAGTGGCGCGATATTTAGGCTAAAAATTTCTTTTGCATCTTTATATCTAATTAACCATAAAACATTTAATTAAATTTGTTATAGTTGTAAAATTCTAACATTTCCACATAAAAATAGTTTATTTTTATTAAAAATTAGTGGTATTATGTGATAAATTTAATGGTTAGTTATAAAGAGTAATATTTTGTTTTTTGTAAAACACTAACTTTTTGCATAAAATAAAGCAAAGAATACTAATTTTTTTTGGTAAAAAATAAAAAAATACTTGCAATTTTATTTTTTTTATGCTATGATACTTTGCAATTTGATACGGAGGCAAAAAAATGAACCTTATAGATGTAATAGAAAAAGAAAACGTAAAAGATTCTGTACCTGAATTTGGCATTGGCGACACTGTCAAAGTTTATTATAAGATTAAAGAAGGTAATAAGGAGAGAGTCCAAGGTTATGAGGGTACTGTTATTGCACGTAAAAACGGTGGTATAAGAGAAAACTTTACTGTAAGACGTATTTCCTTTGGTGTTGGGGTAGAAAGGACATTCCCACTACACAGCCCAAGAATTGATAGAATTGATGTTCTTAAAAAGGGTAAGGTAAGAAGGGCAAAATTGTTCTATCTTAGAAAACTTTCTGGTAAGGCGACAAATATTAAAGAGCAAAGATAAGTTGTCTTATAAATTTTTGTGTGTATATAAAAAGATATGCCTGTTGAAGCATATCTTTTTTTTGCTTTTAACATAATATTTTTATTGTGCTACTTTATTGGATATATTATATCCTTGGTTTAAAGTTTTCAAATATGATATTATCACAGTGTTGAGCGACCTTCATATAATCACTTTGAGTATTCACAGCCCACACTAGAAGGGGAAGTTCTTTAAATTTTTTTACGTATCTATTTGGAACTTCGTCCCATTTGTAAGCAATAAATTGTGGGTCTGCAATCTTTTTTATAAAGTTTGCTTTACTTAACATAAATTTTTTGACAAAACTAATTTTTTCATTTTTAAAGGAAGACGATAATATTCCTCTAACAACTTCTGGGGCAAAACGTTTAAACCATCTTACAGAGTATGGATTAAAACTCATTACAGCATAGTCGCCCTTGTGCTTTGATATGAGTTCGTAGACTTTTTGCTCTAAGTCGCTTTTTATGTTATAGTCTTTTAGTTCTATCAAAATTGGGGTGTTACCGCCAAATTCTGTTAAAACTTCTTCTAGGGTAGGGATAGTTTCTTCACTATTATTAAGTTTAAAAGTTTTAAGTTCCTTTACATCTTTTACATTTATAACATAACCATCTTGACCGGTCATTCTCTTTAAAGTATCGTCGTGAAAAACAATTGGAGTGCCGTCTGCAATTAGTCTTACGTCTA
The DNA here is from genome assembly GCA_944381205.1 of uncultured Clostridia bacterium. Classification (GTDB taxonomy): domain Bacteria; phylum Bacillota; class Clostridia; order Christensenellales; family UBA1242; genus UBA7862. The sequence continues at coordinate 39,392 of CALWKG010000005.1, read as the reverse complement.
ATTCAATTCCATATCCTTGCTCACGGGCAAGTTTAAAACTAAGCATACTATTTTCTGGCGCGGTTTGTGAATGAAATCCCCTGTGGGCAATATACTTATTTATTAGCCAAGTTTCAAATAAATCTTTCATATTATCTCCTTAATGTTTAAGGTAAAATTTACATCTATAAAACATATTATATTCTTTTTTGTAGTTTTTTCAAACAAATTAGCACAAATTTATTATTTTTTGTGTTTTTTATGGTTTTAGTTCTTTAAATTTATTTGTTTTTAGAGCAAAAATTAATTGTTTGTTCAAAATGTCTTATAAAATAAAAGCCTGTTAAAATTTTAAACTGTCAAAATAATAAATATCAATGCCTTTATTAATTTTAAAAGAGCCTAATCTAATATCGTTTTTACCTATTAAATTGGGATAATAAAAAAAATTTAATTTTTAAGTTTTTGTGTGAAAAATTTTTAGTTTAATTTTTACGCATTGATAATCTTTAACCATATAAACACGTTAAATCGCTTGAAAGAAATGTAAAATTCTAATATAATACATCTATATGAACGAATTAAAAAATATACGAAATTTTTGCATAATAGCACACATAGACCATGGTAAAAGTACTCTTGCTGACCGATTGATAGAAAAAACGGGCACATTGTCTAGCCGTGAATTGACCGAGCAGGTCCTGGATAGTATGGATATTGAGCGCGAACGAGGTATTACAATAAAACTAACTCCTACGAGAATGTTTTATGAGTACAATGGCGAAGAATACACACTAAATCTAATTGATACTCCGGGGCACGTGGACTTTACCTACGAGGTTTCACGTTCGCTTAAAGCATGTGAAGGAGCAATACTTGTTGTAGATGCGACTCAGGGAGTACAGGCTCAAACACTTGCAAATGTCTATCTAGCATTAGAAAACGACCTTACAATAGTTCCTGTTATAAACAAAATAGACCTGCCTAGTGCCAGAGTTGAAGAAGTAAAAAAAGAGATAGAAGAAATTATCGGGCTAGATTGTAGTGATGCCCCGTTAATCTCCGCCAAAGAAGGAATAAATATAGATAAGGTTTTAGAAAGTATTGTAACCAAAATCCCATCTCCCAAAGGAGATAGAAATGCTCCATTAAAAGCATTGATTTTTGATAGTTACTACGATAATTTTAAGGGTGCAGTTAGTTTAGTTAGAGTTTTTGACGGTGAAGCAAAGACTGGGGATAAAATAAAAATGATGAGAACGGGTAAGAGTTATGACATAACCGAAGTAGGTGTGTTTTGCCCAAGCCCAAGGGAAATATCTGTGCTAAAAACTGGTATGGTGGGTTATATTTGCGCTAGTATAAAAAATGTTTCCGAAACAAAGGTAGGGGATACAATAACCTTTGCAGATAATCCAACTGAGCACGCACTAGAAGGGTATAAAGACGTGAAGCCTATGGTGTATTGCGGGGTGTTTTTAGTAGATGGTGCAAGATATAATGATTTAAAAGATGCCTTAGAAAAACTAAAATTAAATGATGATTCTTTGCACTTTACACCAGAAGTATCCACCGCACTAGGCTATGGTTTTAGATGTGGATTTTTGGGACTTTTGCATCTAGAAATTATTAGCGAAAGGTTGGAAAGAGAGTTTAACTTAGATATTATAACAACTTCACCTAGTGTGAGTTACAAAGTGTTTAAAACAGACGGAACAGTACAGGAAATTTCAAACCCGTCACTTTGGCCAGCGGTAACTGAAATAAAAGAAGTGCAGGAGCCTATTGCAAGTGTTACCATATATACCCCGCCAGAATATGTAGGTGGAATTATGGAACTTTGTCAAAACAAGCGCGGAGAGTACTTAGATATGCAATATTTAGACAAAAGCAGGGTTATGTTAAAATACAACATTCCGCTATGCGAGATAGTCTATGATTTCTTTGATGGATTAAAATCTCGTTCCCGAGGATATGCAAGTTTAGATTACGATGTTAACGAATTTAAAAAGAGTGACCTAGTAAAGTTAGATATTTTGCTTAATGGTGAAAAGTGTGACGCATTAAGCGTTATAGTCCACAAGGATTTTGCGTACTCTCGTGGTAAAAAATTGGCAGAGAAGTTAAAGGAAGTTATCCCAAGGCAGTTGTTTGAATTACCAATACAGGCTTGTATAGGTGGAAAGGTCATTGCTAGGGAAACCGTAAAAGCAATGAGAAAGGACGTTTTAGCAAAGTGTTATGGGGGAGATATTTCTAGAAAACGTAAGTTATTAGAAAAGCAAAAGGAGGGCAAGAAAAGAATGAGACAAATTGGCTCAGTAGAAATTCCAAGCGAAGCCTTTATGTCCATTTTAAAACTTGATGATTAAGTATGAAAACGTTATCACTATATATTCATATTCCATTTTGTAACAAAAAAAAGTGTGACTATTGCAATTTTGTATCTTTTGTAGATAAACAGGCTCTTATGCAAAAATATGTAGATGCTTTGATAGAAGAAATAAAAATGCGAGGAAAAAAAGAAGGAAAAAATTATAAAATTTCTTCAATCTTTTTTGGTGGCGGAACACCTAGTGTTTTGGGTGTGGGTATGATTACAAATATAATGATTGCTTTAAAGCAAAATTTTAGATTTTTAAGAAATGTAGAAATCACAGTAGAATGTAATCCTGAAACTGCAACAGAAGAAAAACTAAGGGAATACAAACTAGCAGGTATTAATAGAATGAGTTTTGGGGTGCAGACCTTAAACGACAAAATTTTAAAATTAATTGGTAGACAACACACGGCAAAACAGGCAAAAGAAGCCGTAGAATTGGCAAAAGATGTGGGTTTTCAAAATATTTCGGTGGATATGATGTTAGGTCTACCGGGGCAAAAAATAGGTGACGTAAAAAAAATAGTAAGGTTTTTAGTAAGGCAAAAGGTAAATCACGTTTCGGCATATTCTCTTATTTTGGAGCCGGGTACGGTTATGTACGATAAGGTAAAAGTAGGGGCTTTAAAAGTACCAAGTGAAGATGAAACGGTAGAAATGTACAATACTGTTTACGACTTATTATCACGTGCCGGATTAAAAAGATATGAAGTATCTAATTTTAGTATGCTAGATTATGAGTGTAAGCACAACCAGAACTATTGGAAATTGGGTGAATATTTGGCTTTTGGTGTTGGTGGACATTCGTATATGAACGATACACGTTTTGCCAATACGGAAGATTTTGATAAGTACATAAATAGTATTGAAAATGACACCTTTCCTATTGTTTCTGTTGAAAAACTCAGTTTAAATATGCGTAGGGAAGAATCTATTATGCTTGGGCTTAGAACGAGAGAAGGTATAAATATAGAAGATTTTGACAATGAATATGGCGGGCATATATTAAAAGATAAAAAGCAAGAAATTGAATTTTTGTCGTCGCGTGGTTTTATATCTCTTAGAAACGGGCATATAAAGGTTAGCGAAAATGCCTATTATGTCTTAAATAGTATTATTATGAAATTAATTTAATAATTATTTTGGCACAAAATTTTTGTTTTTTATGACTAAAAATACTATTTATAGTCAATTTATAAAAAAATATTATTTTGGGTATTGAATTTTGTGGCTACTTGTTATATAATATTTTCACTTATAAAAAGAGGTGAAAAAGGTTATGGAAAGTTTAGAAAAAGCATTAAATGTTTTATTAGATGATGATGCTAAATATAGGGCACTAAGAGGATATACAGATAGCGCAAAAGAAAGGCAAAAAGAGATTGTTGGGGAATTCAAAGCTTACACAAAGGTAAAGACTATAATTGAATCCTTATTAAGTGAAAAGGACAAGGATTTGGGCGAATTTATGACGCAGGTACTAAATGAAGTTAAATCTCTTGAAGATGAAGCAGTAAAGGAAAGTTTTGAACTAAGAAAGAATGTAAAAAAGGCAGAGCCTATCATAAAAAAACTTGTTGATAAGGATTTAAAGGAAAGAGAACTTAAACGTAAACTTGAACGAGCACAGGAGAGAAATCAAAAACTTGAAGAAGGGTTGGATAATACTCAGCAACAGGTTAATAAAAATGTAGAACAAGCAAAGAAATCTGCACAGGAAGTATATAACAAAAAAATGCAAGAATTGCGAGAAATGGCAATAGAAGCAAGGCAAAATGCAGAAAACACTGTACAAAGAGCAAAAGAACAGGCAAATAAAGAGTTGTTAGAAGCGGAAGAAAAGTACAATAAATCAACCCTTAACGTACTTAAAGCAAGAGAAAGATACGAAAGGGCAACCGGCAGTTTAGTTTCGGCTAAAAATCCACAACCTAGCAAAGTTGCAGAAGATTTTAAGGCAAAAGAAGTAAACGTTTTTGATGAAAGTAGGCAATTGACACTAGATTTAGAAGAAGAAAATTGCGACCAACTAACGTTTAATTTGTAAACATTTTAAAAAATAATTTTTATTAATATGTACTAAAATGGAGATATAAAATGGAAGATAACAAAGAATTGAAAAACAGCGAGGAATTAGAAAATAATTTTGACGATGGTAAAACTTTGGGTGAAGCATCTGTTGATTATTACAACAAAGTGACAAGGCGTGAGAGTCAAAAAGATTTTGAAAGAGAAATGTAATTGTTTTGCATTAAATCTATTCCCATAAAAGAAAAATTTCTTTTGTGGGATTTTTTTTGTTTTATGATAGTTTTAAAAAAAACTATTTGGAAAAACTTTATTTTTGGGTATATAATGGCAATAGTTGTGAGATTATAGGGAGTTTTTAATGTTAGCAAAGGTAAAATCTTTTGGATTGATTGGGCTAAAAGGGTATTTGGTAGATGTAGAAGTAGACGTGAATAGGGGTCTTCCAACTTATGATATTGTAGGTCTTGCCGATGCTTCTATAAAAGAGTCTAAGCAACGGGTAACATCTGCGATAAAAAATCAGGGATACAACTATCCAATAAACAAAATTACAATTAATCTAGCCCCAGCGGATACAAAAAAAGAAGGGTCTTTATATGACCTTGCAATATCTATTGGTATACTTGTGGCAAGTGAACAAATAGGTTGTAGTAAAGAGTTTTTATCTCAATTTGCTTTTGTAGGGGAGTTATCCTTGGACGGTTCGCTAAGAAGAATAAAAGGACTTTTGCCAATACTCATTACCGCACGTGACCTTGGTATAACAAAAGTTTTTGTTCCCTATGGTAACGCAAAAGAAGCAGGATTTATAGAGGGTATTGAAGTTTACCCTGTAAAAGAATTAAAGCAAGTAGTAGATTTTTTAAACAATCAAACACAAATTGAATGTGTGCAGACTGTTAGTTATGAATACATAAAATCTACTAGACCTAGTAGTAATGATTTTGCGTGGATTAAGGGGCAGGCGAGTGCAAAAAGAGCACTAGAAATCTCTGCCGCAGGCGGACACAATGTTTTGTTAATTGGCCCACCGGGGAGTGGCAAAACTATGCTTGCTAAGGCTTTTTCTAGCATATTACCTGATATGACCTTTGACGAAGCATTAGAGAGTACAAAAATTCATAGTGTGGCGGGAACTTTGGATAGCAATATTGGAATTTTGACCGAAAGACCTTTTAGGTCACCACATCACACCGCCACAATAGTTGCTTTAACTGGTGGCGGTAACAAGGCTCGCCCAGGAGAAATTAGTTTGGCTCACAACGGGGTACTTTTCTTAGACGAAATGCCAGAATATAATAGACATACATTGGAATCCCTTAGACAGCCACTAGAAGATGGGGTTATTACCGTATCCAGAAATGCAATAACAGTAGAATATCCCGCAAATTTTATTTTGATAGCGAGTATGAATCCTTGCCCGTGCGGGAATTATGGTTCGGATAAACCTTGTAAGTGTAGTCCTAGCCAGATACATAAATATCTTAGTAAACTAAGTGGTCCATTAATGGATAGAATAGATATGCTAATTGAAGTCGATAGTGTAAAATATAGGGAACTAAGCATAGATACAATAGAAGAACCTTCAAAGGATATAAAAAAGCGAGTGGATTTTGCTCGTAATATTCAAGAAAACAGATATAATGGCAGTAATGTTCACAGCAATAGTAAAATGACAAACGAAATGATAAAAAAATACTGCAAACTTGACAAAGAGTCTAGCGAATTACTAGAACTATCGTTTGATAAGTTAAAACTTACTGCACGTGCGTATAATAGGGTTTTAAAGGTTGCAAGAACCATTGCAGATTTAGAGGGTAGTGAAAATATTACCCTAGAACATCTTATGGAAGCCATAAATTATAGGAGTTTGGATAATAAATATTGGTTGTAGGAGAAAAAATGAATTTAGACGAAAAAGCTCTTATTTTGCTAGATAGTTTTGACGAAATAGGTTATCAAAAGAAAAACCATATCTTAGAGTTGTTTGATAAACCAAAGGACCTTTTTAATAAAACAAAGTTTTCTTCAAAAAGAGAACAAATTTTATTTATTTTAGGAGAGGAGGGATACTCAAAATTATTAAAATTTTCAAACGTTGAAAGTGCAGATAGAGTTCTAGATTTTTATAGTAAAAAACAAGTCAATGTAATCACTAGGCTGTCTAAGGGATACTCTGAGTTATTACTTAATATAGATTCACCACCACTCGTTTTGTATTATAGGGGTGATATTAGTTTGTTATCTACTTTTTGTATCGCTGTGGTTGGGACAAGAAAACCCACCTCGTATGGAATAAATGTTACCGAAAAATTTACAAAAGAACTTGTAGACTACAATATTACTGTTGTAAGTGGTTTGGCTTATGGGGTAGATAGTGTTGCACACAATATCACCTTAGATAATAATGGTAAAACAATAGCCGTTATCGCTGGCGGTATAGATGAAATTTATCCAAAAACCAATCTTGATTTGGCAAAGAGAATAATTGCAAATGGAGGTTTGATTGTTAGCGAAAACAGACCGGGTAGAAAAGTAGAGTCATATATGTTTCCAATTAGAAATAGGATAATAGCAGGACTTTCTAGCGGAGTAATAATAACCGAAGCAAGTCTTAAATCTGGTACAATGCACACAAAAAACTATGCCCTAGATTTTCAAAGGGAAGTTTTTGCTGTACCTGGTAGTATTTTTAGTGAATCTAGCCTAGGTACCAATAGGATAATAAGCGAGTCAAACGCAAAACTTGTAGTAAATATAGATGATGTTTTAGACGAATTTATTTACATCAAGTTTAAAAGGCGGGAGATGGCACCTAGTAACCAATTTTATTCCAACACCGAACAACAAATTATAGATTTGTTAAAGGACAAGGAAATGAGTTTTCAGGAAATTGTCGAAAAGGTCAACTTAAAAACGAGCGAACTTAATACTTTGTTGACAAAGTTAACTCTGCGTGGAATAATAAGAAAGCACGCAGGTAATGTATATTTTTTGATAAAATAAAGTGAGAGGATTATGAAACTTGTAATTATAGAAGGCCCGGGCAAAAGGGATACTTTAAAAAAATATTTGGGTAAAGATTACGATGTAGTCGCTACAAAAGGACACATCAGGGATTTGCCTGCAAAGTCAATGGGGGTTGATATTTCTAATGAATTTCAGCCAAAGTACGAGATTATGCCGGGTAAGGAAAATATAATAAAAGAGTTAAAACAAAAAGCCCAAAAGGCAGACCAAGTGCTTCTTGCAACCGACCCGGATAGAGAAGGCGAGGCAATCTCGTGGCATATAGAAAATGTTTTGAATATCGACGAAAACGAAAAATGCAGAATAGAGTTTAACGAAATTTCAAAGTCGGTTGTTCAAAATGCAGTAAATAATCCTAGACAAATCAATATGGATTTAGTTCACGCACAACAGGGTAGGCGAGTTCTTGATAGATTGGTTGGGTATAAGGTTTCCCCTATAATTTGCAAAAAAATTCAGCCGAATTTAAGTGCTGGTAGGGTTCAAAGTGTTGCCTTAAAAATTGTTGTGGATAGGGAAAAGGAGATAAAAAACTTTAAGCCAAAGGAATACTGGGTAATCAATGCTCATTTTGAAAAAGATAAAATTAAGTTTAAGGCGGGTTTGCAGTCAAAGGCGGGTAAGAAGTTTGTCCCAGATAACGAAAAGGACGCAAAACAGGTTTTAGAAGATGTAAAAGGCAAAGACTTTGTTGTTAGTGACATAAAAAAGAGTGTAACAAAGTCTAATCCACCCCCACCATTTATTACAAGTACTATGCAACAAGATGCTTTAAATAAAATAGGTATGTCTATCGCCCAGACAACTCGCAGTGCGCAAGAGTTATACGAAGGGGTGGAACTTGGTCAAGAGGGTAAAACTGCCCTTATAACTTATATAAGAACGGATTCTACAAGGGTGTCACCAGAGGCACAACAAAAAGCAAAGGAATACATTATAAATACCTATGGCAAGGAATATGTTCCTAGTACTTTTAATGTTTATAAAACAAAGCAAAATGCCCAAGATGCTCACGAAGCAATACGACCAATAAGTCTAGAAAAAACTCCCGAGTCGATAAAACAATATATGTCTCCAAACAACTATAAGTTGTATAAACTGATATATGAAAGATTTGTCGCTAGCCAAATGACACAAGCAACATTTGACTCTATGCAGGTACAGATTGTGTGCGGAGAATATGCTTTTAAAGCAACGGGTAAGACCCCTAACTTTTTAGGGTTTACAAAGGCTTATAAGATGTATGAGGAAGATTCCGTAGATGGCAAAGAAGAAAAATTACCAAAATTGCAAGAAAATGAAATTTTACCTTTACAAAATATTACAAACGAGCAGAAATTTACCAAACCACCAGCAAGGTATACAGAAGCAAGTTTGATAAAGACAATGGAAGAAAAGGGTATAGGTAGGCCAGCCACTTATGCACCAACACTTATGACATTAATAAATAGAAAATACACTGAAAAGGACGGAAAGTACCTTGTACCAACCGAACTCGGTACCACAGTTACTGAATTTTTGGAAAAATACTTTGCGGATATTATGAATGTTTCTTTTACGGCGGAGATGGAAAGCGACCTAGATAAAATAGAAGATGGCGAAACTAAATGGCAGGAAGTAATCAAAAAATTTTATTCTGGCTTTGAACAGGAGTTAAAAAATGCCTACATTGGAGAAAAATCAAAGCCTAAACAAGTAATAGAAAGTGACGTAATATGCGAAAAGTGTGGTGCAAAAATGGTCATTAGACAAGGCAAATATGATAAATTTCTTGCTTGTCCTAATTATCCTAAGTGTAAAAACATAAAAAGCATTACACCGCCTAAGGAACCGGTTTGCAAATGCCCAGTTTGCGGGGGAGATGTTATCGAAAGACATACAAAAACAGGGAAAATCTTTTATGGTTGTTCCAATTATCCACAGTGCAATTTTGCCAGTTGGGATAAGCCAACCAATATAAAATGTCCTAAGTGTAAAAGTTATTTAACAGTAAAGGAGTATAAGGGTTATTCAGTTTTTAAATGTTCTAACAAATCTTGTGATTACGAAAACAAAGAACTTCCTAAGCAAGATAAAAGCGATTTGACAAATTAGACAAAACTAATTATTTTAGTTACAAGGAGAATTTTATGGAAGGTATTAGAAGTACAACGATAGTTGCCGTAAAACGTAATGGGAAAACGGCCATTGCAGGTGATGGGCAAGTAACCGTTGGAGAAAAGTTTATTATAAAAAATAACGCGACTAAGGTTAGGAGAATTTATAACGACAGGGTTATCATAGGCTTTGCGGGAAGTGCAGCAGATGCTTTTAGTTTGTCGCAAAAGTTTGAAGAATTGTTGCAAAAATTTAGCGGAAACCTTATGCGTAGTGCGGTAGAACTTGCAATAGGTTTTAGGGAAGATAAATATACAAGAAAACTAGATGCTTTAATGCTTGTTGCTGATAAGGATAACCTTTTGTATGTGTCTGGCAATGGCGATGTTTTTGAGCCGGAATATGGAGTTGCTGCTATCGGAAGTGGGGAATTTTACGCCTTGGCGGCTTCCCGTGCTTTAATAGAAAACACAGATTTATCCGCCAAAGAAATAGCCTTAAAGGCTTTAAAAATTACGAGCGACATTTGTGTTTTTACCAACGGACATATAACTATTGAGGAGGTTTAAAGTAGTATGAATTTTACACCAAAACAAATAGTGGAAGAACTAGATAAATATATTATTGGGCAAGATAAGGCAAAAAAAGCAGTTGCCATTGCCCTTAGAAACAGGTATAGACGTAGTAGGTTAGATAAACAAATGCAGGACGAAATTACTCCAAAAAATATTATTATGAAGGGGCCAACGGGTGTTGGTAAAACAGAAATTGCTCGTAGACTTGCTCGCTTGGTTGGGGCTCCTTTTATAAAGGTAGAAGCAACCAAATATACCGAAGTGGGATATGTGGGCAGAGATGTAGAAAGTATGGTTCGTGACCTTGTAGAAGCCTCTTTTAGGCTTGTTAAGGACGAAAAGGTAAATGACGTTATAGAAAAAATTAAGCCAAATGTTGATAAAAGACTATTTGATTTAATTTATCCTATAAAAAGACAAACAGTAGATGGGGTAGACGTCAATGGGGAAGAATTTAGGGAGCATATTAACAAAAATTTAATAGATGGCAAGTATGATGATGAATTTGTTGAAATGGAAGTAAAAGAAGCCCCACGAGCATTTGAAATGGTTCCGGGTATGGGGGCAGAAATAAATATAGGAGATATAATGGGTGGAATTTTTCCATCTAGAAAGAAAAAACGAAAACTTACAATTCGTGAAGCGAGAGAAATTTTAAACCAAGAAGAATGTGACAAAGTTATAGACATAGACGCAACTAAGGCAGAGGCTGTTAGACGAGCAGAACAAGAAGGAATAATTTTTATTGACGAGATAGATAAAATTGCCGGGACAAATTCCCGTTCTAATGGTCCAGAAGTTAGTAGAGAAGGTGTACAGCGGGATATTTTGCCAATAGTAGAGGGCTGCACCGTAAATACAAAATATGGAGTGGTAAAAACGGATTATATTTTGTTTATTGCAGCAGGGGCTTTTCACGTGTCTAAGGTTGAAGATTTAATCCCAGAATTACAGGGTAGATTTCCTATTAGGGTAGATTTAGATAATTTAACCGCAAAAGAATTTTATAAAATCTTAACAGAACCTAAAAATGCTATTACTCTTCAATATCAGGCATTGCTTAGGGTAGATAATATAAATTTGATTTTTAAAGAAGATGCTTTAAAAGAAATCGCAAGATATACAGAAGAAGAAAATGAAACAAGCGAGAATTTAGGGGCAAGGAGACTTCATACTGTAATAGAATTGCTTTTAGAAGACATTAGTTATAATGCTGGTGGGGACCACCCTATGACAGATGTAGTAATCGATAAGAAATATGTAACCGATGCCTTTAAAAACTTTGATAAAGACCACGACCTTAGAAAATATGTTTTGTAAATTTGCTTAACAAAAAGTTTTGTTTTGTGATATATAATATATTGAAACAAAAATAAGGAGATTTTTATGAGTTTAGAACATTTAACACAAGAAAATTTTGATGAAAAGACTTCAAAGGGAACAGTTTTGGTAGATTTTTTTGCTACTTGGTGTGGACCTTGTAGAATGTTGTCCCCTATTTTAGAACAGGTGGCAGACGAAGTTGGCGAAGATATTAAGTTGTACAAAGTAGATATAGACGAGTGCCTAGATATTGCCAAAAAGTTTGGGGTTATGAGCGTTCCTACAATGGTTGTATTAAAAGATGGGGCAGAAGTACAAAGGTTAATTGGGCTTAGACAAAAAACGCAAATTTTAGACGTTTTAAAGAAATAAAATTTTGTATAAACTCTTTGGTAGCAATACTTTATATGTCGACACTTAAAATGATTTGTATCGTATTAGGTGCCGACTTTTTCTGTAATTGTAAGTATTACACCATTTTATATATCTCCTTCCGTCGCTCTTTTTTTCGTCATTTTGAGTATGTTTTCCGTTGTTTTTTGTTCCACTATTTTTTGTATAATAATTTCTATTGGTCATTCTGATTTCATTCATCATTCTGAGAGTCAACCCGCAATGATGGACTTTCGAAGAATCCGCTATGTTAGAAATGTCACTCTTTTATTACACCGTTCTTCTTCTCATTCTAAATCTTAATTACCCACTAAAAAAGGGATTTTAAAGAATTTATTATCTCAAACATTAATACCCTTATATCACACCACACCATCAAACTTTATATCAAATTTTAAATATTTCAATCCGTATATAAATATTTTTTTGGGCAAAAATTATGTTATTATGTTTTAGTATTAAAATACACGCAAAATAGGTAAAAATATAATTGACTAAAAGGGGACAATCCTGTATACTTATTGCGTTACGAAAAGGAGATAAAGGTATATAATGAGCAAAACTAGGTCTAAGGTCAAACTTTGTATTGTGGCTATACTTACCATAATTGGCTTATTGCTTACGTTTGTTAGTTTTGTTATACCAACAACTAATACAACCTATTTGGGTTTTTTTAATGCCATTAATTATGGCTACGATCTAAATGGTGGCAGGCTTGCCGTTTTTGAGGTAGCAGATAGTGATTTGTCTAGTGATTACAAAGATATGTATCTTAACGAAACAGTTACCAAACTTCGCAATTCTTTCAGTAGTGAAGGGTACAATATTACAAGACAGGGCGATACCCTAAGGGTAGAGGCCTCCTATTTTGATGACCAAAATACGACTAATTTACTTTCTATGGCTGGTAGTACTGCCGACCTTATGGACTTAATAGGGTCCAGTACTGGAATCACTATAAACAAAAGTAGTGATGACCCTAATGCAGAAGGTAGTATTACTTCTAAATATGTAGTAGGGTGTACTTGGGGACCAAACACTCAGGGGGCAGGGTACAAAGTCTCTATTACTTTTAATGAAGAAGGTCAAAATTTATTGCGTGAAATGACCCAATCTATTATCGGTACAAGTGATAGTTTGTATTTGTACCTTGACGGCACAAATTATAATTCTTTAAGTTCAGACGAGATTTTGGGGGCAATGACCCAAATAGACCTTTATAGTGAAAACACTACCGCAGCGGAAAGTTTGGCTTTAAGGGTTAATGCTCTTGCAAAACCTATTACGTTAAGGAAGGTAGTAGATAATCAAATTACAAGTGGATTAAGTACAAGTGACGGGGTTTTCTTTGGGAACATAAAAACACTAACTCTTACAGTTTTTGGGGCATTACTTCTGGTTTCAATAATTTTCTTACTTGTTAGATATCGTATGCTAGGGTTTTTAAGTATTATGTCTTTTGGGGTTTTCATTTCTGTTTATTCTTTCCTATTACAATCAATTCCCCTAGTGGTGGTAGACCTTAATGGACTTCTTGGGGTAGTATGTGCCTTTGCACTTTTGGTTTTCAGTATGATAGAAATTTTTGAACGTGTTAGGTTTGAATATAATCAAGGCAAAAAGATACCAAACAGTGTCATTAGCGCTTTTAGAAATAAAACATTGTCAACATTAGAAAAGTACATTTTTGTAGTATTGCTTTGTGCTATATTTTATCTAGTAGGTACAGCAGGCTTAAAATATTTTGCTGTTGCGCTATTCCTTGGTATGTTTGTGAATTATTTTGTCTTATTTGTTGTGCTTCGGGGAACTTGCTACTCTTATATCAATATAAATAGCAATAGAAAAACTTTGTACAATTTAAATAGAGAGGTGGCAAAAAATGAAATCTAACGAAGCATTAAAGAGTACAAATTATGTTAAATTTTTTAAACCTTGTTTAATAGTCATACTCGCAATTATTTTAATAGGCGCTGTGGTTGTTGGATTTTTTGGTTTTAATACAAGCCTTGATTTTTCTGGCGGAACACAACTTGTAGTTGAGTTTACAGGAACTAATTACCCTGCGTCAGATGATGAAACTTTGGCTAAGGCAGAAGATGAAATAAGGCAAATTTTGTATGACTATAATGTAGATATTAATTCTTTTCAAATTCAAGGGGAATACAATTCTAGGGCTTTTGTAATCACTTTTAAAAATGTGGAAGGTCAAACCTTAGACAAAATTAGGTTAGACATTAACAAACTTTTAAAAGAAGATGACTCGCTAGATTCGTCAATTTTGGGTGAGCAAGAAGATTTGACTTTTAGAACAAGTGAAATTGATTCTTTTGTCGCTAGTAGTGAATTTTTAACAATAGTGTCTGCTTTAATATTTGCGATAACTCTTATATGTGTCTATGCTTGTTTTAGGTTTAAAGTAGCAGGTGCATTGACAATTTTATTTGGTGCTGTGGCTGATTTGTTGCTATTTTTAAGTTTTGTCGCACTTGCAAGGATAGAGGTAAATAGATATTTGTTTGTTGCACTTGCGTTAATTATGATTGTTAGTGTTTATGCTAGTGTATCTATGTTTATTGACATTAAGCAAAAAGCAAAAGAACCATCTCTATCAACTAAATCTAATCAAGATTTGGTAAATATGTACGTAGACCAAAATTGGAAGAAAAATTTATTTATATATGTTGCTGTGTGTTTAGCACTTGTGGTTTGGGGTATTTTATCTACAACTAATGTTATGTATACCTTAATTGCGTTAATTGCAGGTTTAGTTGTTATTTTTGGTACACACATTTTTGTTGTTCCAGCATTTTGGTCTAGTATTCAAAGGACAAGGGAAACTTTTACAAAACGCGGAATTTTAAGAACGGAAGCATCAGGTAAGGTCGCAGTAAAGCAAGAAAAGTTAAACGAAAAAGATTCGTCTGCGAAAGTTATTGATGTAGAAGAAAACTAATTTTTATGACAAAAAAGTATAAAAAAATAAAAATTTTGTTTTGATAATTCTAAAAAATTTGATATATAGTTTAATAAATAAATATTTAAAGAGGTGAAGAATGATTAATTTATTAGCAGCCGAAACTGGTGGAAACTTGGGTTGGACAATAGCATTGATTGTTTTAATAGTGCTTATGATTGTTTATCTTATATTCGGCACTATTAATAGAAAAAAACAACAAGAAGAAGCAATGAAAATGCTCAACAACTTAAAAACGGGTGATAAAATTGTCACAAATGCTGGTATTTATGGTGAAATTGTTTCTCAAAAGGAAACTAGTATGGGTAAGATTGTAGTTATAAAAACTGGTGAAGATGGTGGCAAAGTTAGTTACTTGACAATTAATGCAAGTGTTATTTTGGGTATTGATGAAAAACAAGATTTAATTTTAGACGAAAATGGTAACGTAGTTGAACCAGATGTAGCGAAAGAGCAGGTTTTAAAAAAGACAGGCGAAAGCAAAGAAGACTCTAATAAATCCAATTCTAAAAACGATAGTTCAAAAAATCAAGAGTCTATAAATGAAGACAAAAAAAGTGAAGGAAATCAAGAAAAAAAATCTGCAAAAGAAAATCAATCTACTGTTAAAAACAATGTAGATGTAGAGTCTAATTCATCAGTAGAATCTACTAAAAAATCAACTAAAAAACCAGCAAAAAATCACAAAAAAAAGCAATAAAAACATTGAAAATTAGCAAAAAAATATAAAAATTATGGAAGAATTATTAAAAATTTAATCAAAAAATTAGTTATAAATTACTAAAATTTACTAAAAAAACTACTGAAAAATCATTGTTATTTTAAAAATAAATAGTTAATTTTTAATTAAAAAGTGATAAAAAACAGTAAAAAATTATTAAAAAACCTATTAAAATTACTTAAAAAATAGTTAAAAATAGATAAAAAATAGATAAAAAAAAGATAAAAAATAGATAAAAATTAGTAAAAAAATAATAAGATATTAGTAAAATTATCAATGCCGACTAACAAGAGAGATTAATTTTTAAATAAAATTTTTAGTAATTATAATCTAAAATGACGTAAACTTTTCTTTGCGTCATTTTTTTATTGCTAATATTTATATATTTTTGTTTTTTTTGATAGTGTAAAGGAATTTTTGCTTTCATATTTTTTGGACTAAATAGTTAAAAAATTTTTTAGGTCTTTTATCATTTGTTTGGTTTCTAAATTTTTTAATTTTTTGCTTGCAAGTTAATGTTTTTAACTGGTCTTAGAATTGAAAAATATTTAGTAAAAATTTTTGGTTTTAGTAATATCTTTTATTTAGTTTTTGTAAAAAAAATAGCATTTAATTTTTTATGAAATTTCATTTATTTTTTATTTTTTATAAAAAATCATTTATTATTTATCCTTTACAAAATTTATTTGTTTTCTATTTTTATAGATTTTTTATTTTTTAATTTTAACTAATGTCTTTTGCTATCTTGCATAAAAGCAATTTTTTTAGCATACGTTTTAATAATTTAAAATAGGCAAAAAAGGAGATTTTTATGGAACTTACAAACAAAAAAGCCAATTTATTAAATATTTTAAGGGGAGTTTTAATGGCTTTGGCTCTTACAATAGTACTTGTTTTAATATTGGCTATAATATACAAATTTGTTGATATGAGTGACACAACAATTAAAGTGATTAACCAAGTAATAAAAGTGGCAAGTATTGGTTTTGGGATTTTTTTGTGCTTAAAAAAAGACAAAAAGCAGGGAATGTTAAAGGGAAGCACAATAGGTGCACTATATATGTTGCTATCTTATTTAGTTTTCAGTTTACTTGTATCTAGTTTTTATTTTTCTCTTGCGATATTATATGACCTTATTTTTGGGGCGATATTAGGACTTTTGTTTGGGGTAATATTTGTAAATTTTAGTAAAAGATAGTAAATAATAGAGTACTATTTAGTTAAGACAAAAAATAAAAAACAGGTGGTAATTTGAAAAAAAATTATATTTGTTTTTTATATAAAAAGGTATGCAAAATAGTTTTTTTAAGAGTATTATCTAATGAAAGAATAGCGCGTAATAAGTAAAATTAAAGAATTTTTATGATTAATTTTTTTAAAAAATACTTGATATTTGTAGTCTTTCGTTAGTGGTATATAATATTGTTTTTATTAATATAAAGTATTATTAAAAGATGAGTCGCTTGATGATATAAACAAAATTATTGATTTGCAAGCAAAATATTGTTGTGTTAAAATATAATCTATGGATAAAGATTATATTTCAAAAAAATACAATATAAATAGTTTAGTAGTTGATATTTTATTAAAACGTGGCATAGATAGCGAAGATAAATTACAAAAGTTTTTATATCCAGATGATAGTTGCTTTTATGACCCGTTTTTATTAAGTGGAATGAATTTATTAGTAAAAAGGGTCAATAAGGCGGTACAAGAAAGGCAAAAAATTCTTATTTTTGGGGACTATGACGTAGATGGGGTTAGCGCAAGTGCTATTTTAATAAAATACTTTTCTTCAATAGGAGTATATGTAGATTATTTTTTACCTAACAGGTATTTAGATGGTTATGGGCTTAGTATAGATAATATTGCGCAGATAAAAGATAAATTCAACCCAGATTTAATTATTACGGTAGATTGCGGTATTTCGTGTTATGACGAGATAGAATACGCAAAGAGTTTAGGTATAGACGTTATTGTAACTGACCACCACGATATACCAGACAAAATACCAGATACTATTGTAATAAATCCTAAATTAAGTGAGCAAAAGTATCCTTTTAAGTTTTTGTGTGGCACAGGTGTTGCTTTTAAAATTGTACAAGCCCTATCAAATTTACAGGAAGCAAAAAAATATCTAGGCATAGCATCTATTGCAACCATTGCCGATATTGTGCCATTAAAAGATGAAAATAGGGCTATTGTGAAATTAGGAATGAAGGACTACGAGCATACTTTGCCGTTAGGGTTAAAGATGCTTTTTAAGGAAATTAATTTACCGCTCAATACAAATTCTACTGATATTGCTTTTAAACTTGCACCTAAAATTAATGCAGCAGGCAGAATGGGGGACGCAAGTGTAGCACTAATGCTGTATATAAAAAATGATAAAATTCAACTAAGAACAACAATAGAAAGTATTACTAATATGAATTTAGAACGTCAAGCCTTATGTAACAAGGTTTATGACGATGCAAACAAAAAACTTAAAAATATTAATATAGCAAATTATCCTTCAATAATTTTATTTAGCAAAGATTGGGATAGTGGTATTTTGGGGATTGTTGCAGCGAAAATTGCAAACGAGTACCATCGCCCAACGATTTTATTTTCCGAAGTGGGAGAAGATTTGAAGGGAAGTGCAAGAAGTATAAACGACATTGACATTTATTCTGCTATTTCAAGTTTAAAAGAGGTTCTAGATACCTTTGGCGGGCACAAAATGGCCGCGGGACTTACAATAAAGAAATCAAATTTTAATGAGTTTTTAGTAAATTTTAATAAGTATTTAGAAAACCACTACAAGCCAAAAGACTTTTTGCCAATTAATTATTATGACTTAGATTTAAAGCCATCACAGTTAACTATAAATTTTGTAAATTCACTAGAAGTTTTGGAGCCTTGTGGTTGTGAAAATATAAAGCCGATATTTAATGTTAGTTTTGATAAAGACACAACTTTTAATCATATGCCAAAACACCCAAATCATATTACAATTACTAATAAAAATTTAAGTGTAGTCGCATTTAACTCTTATAAATATTTACCGATTTTAAGGTTAAGCAATGACATTAATATTCAGATGGAGTTAGAAAAAAATGAGTTTAGGGGTAAACAAAACGTAAAGGGTTTGGCAAAAAATATTTCGACAGGAGTGCTAAATAAATTAAAAACTAACGATTATCTGTACGGGGTTTACTTAAAGCAGTTATCATATACGACTGCACATAAAAAATTTTTTGTGTATCAAAAAAATACTTTAAAAAAGATTTTACAACAGGCAGAAAGGGAGTTTTTTGGCTATCTTTTTGTATGCAGTAGTTTTGAATCTTATCAGCAAATTTGTTCCTTAAATCCAAGTAAAAATATTCAACATTATATGTTCGAAGTCATTCATAATAGCGGAATAAATTCTATAATTGTTTCTCCTATTAACTTTAAAAATTTTGGGGCATACAAGAAAATTATTTTTTTAGATATGGTATTGGACGAAGGTTTTGTGGGGGCAATCCAGCAAAACACTAGTGCACTGCTTTATTTGCCAAATGACAAAAAAGTAAAAGGTGAAATATTTGACAAATTATCTACAAATAGAAGTACCTTTGGTAAAGTCTTTAAATTAATAAGTACGTATGCTTCAAAGCAATTAAGTTTTTTAAACGAAATTGATTTGTACAAGCATATTTCGTCTATGGATAAAAGTATAAGTTTTTCGCAATTTATATTTTGTTTGTATGTTTTTATAGAACTTAATATTTTTGAAATGCAGGAAGAATTTGGTTTTTTGTCAATAAAAGAAAACAAAAAGGTGATATCTAGTTTGTCGGCTTCTAAATTTTACAACAAAGTTAGTTTAATAAAACAAACCATAAAGTAGTTTTTTAGTTGCCAAAAAGACATATTTGTTGATATAATTTAATCACGGAGGTTTATATGGAACTTAAAGGAAGTCAAACAGAAAAAAATTTATGGACTGCTTTTGCAGGAGAATCACAGGCTAGAAACAAATATACTTATTTTGCAAGTAAGGCAAAAAAAGACGGCTATGAGCAAATTGCTGAAATTTTTACCAAAACCGCAGATAATGAGAAGGAACACGCAAAACTGTGGTTTAAAGCCCTTAATGGAATAGGAACTACCGAACAGAATTTGGAAGCGGCTATGCAGGGGGAAAATTACGAATGGACAGATATGTATAAGGAGTTTGCTAAAACCGCAAGGGAAGAAGGCTTTGTAGAAATAGCAGAGCAATTTGAAGGTGTGGCAAAAATTGAAAAACACCACGAAGAAAGATATAAAGCCCTTCTAAAAAACGTAAGGGAAAACAAAGTATTTTCCAAAGCAAAGAAGGTTGTTTGGGAATGTAGAAACTGTGGTCATAGAATAGAAGGAGATAAAGCCCCAGATATTTGCCCAGTATGTAAGCACCCTATGAGTTATTTTCAAGTTCTTTGTGAAGAATTTTAATAGGTAAATTTTAGTATATAAAAAAACACTACAATTTAGTTTGTAGTGTTTTTTTAGTCCTTTTTTAGGTGGAAAGTTATTTTAACTATTATCTAGTCGGTATTTAATTAATTTTGTCTATCATTACAAGTTGTTTAACAATTAGTGTTTATATAATTTCTCATTGTGTCTTAAATGTTTTTACATTTCTTTATCTTGGCTATTATTTTCATTTGTTTTTTCTAAATTTGTTTCGTGATTTATATATTCTGATAAAATTGTATGATTTGATGACCTATCTAGTATTTTTCCTCGCAACATTTTTTCCTGTAAATATTTTAGGTCGGGGTTTGAGTACATCAAAAATTTTTGTAAATTAAGATTTGCTTGTGTATAATCGTATGTTTTATTGCTAGCAATTTTATAGCAATTTATATGAAAAAAATAATTATCTAAGTAGGATTGTTGTTTTTCTTCTTTTTGTTTTTCTGTTAATTTTTGGGCTTTCAATGCTTCTTTTTTCAAGTCGTCTTTTAATAAATACAAAAATTTTCCTTCTTCGTGCAAATATTTCTCTTCTCTTTTTGAGTCAATACTTGCAAGCCTAACAATTGCTTCGGGCTTACTAATATTATGTCTTTTCATTATAAAGTTTACTCTACTTAAAAGTTGGATATTGTCACATTTTTCAAAAAACTTTTTTTCTAATTTTTTTATAAAAATTTTATCTTCTGTGTCTTTACACGATTTTTTTAGTTCCTGAAACCTAATCAAATAATGTATTAAATCTTCATAACTTTTGACATTTTGATTAACGTGCGTGGTGTATAAATTCCAATTATAATCTTTTATAGCATCTTCATTTTCAAAAAACGCAGGTTTTGGTTGAAGGTAGTTAAGTAGGGCATCGTCTTTTTGTTTAACGCAAAAATCAATAACTTCATCTAATGATAAACCCCAAGTATCGCAGGCCGTTCCGTCAAATGCCCTAATAATTGTTGGGCAAACGTCATACGTTGGCAAATTGGCATCTTGACATATTTTTAGGTTTTGTTGAGTTTCAAAATCAATTTGTTCCTTAGATTTTTCATAAATACCTTTGTGAGCGCTTACTTTATATTTTACCGGTTGTTCAAACATTTTTAACCCCTTTTTAATAAATACATTCAAATTTTTGTTTTTAACTAAATTGATTATATAATAAATTTCCATTTAGTCAATATACATTTTATAGCCGTTATGTAAAAAATGGTAAAAATCATAAAAAAATTTTTTTTGCCTATTGAAAATGCAGATAAAAGGTGGTAAAATGGTATCAGAAATTAAAGTAAAAGGGAAATTGTACTATGAAAAGAGAAATTTTAGCAAATTTGTTTAAAGATGATTTTGAGGAAAACGGAGCGATTTTATATAAAAATTTAGTAAAAAATGGTCAAAAATGTGAAGAAAGTGTAGTGGATACTGGGATTTGGTCTTCAACCAAAGTTTATACCCCAAACGGAAATTTTTATTTGGCGCCAGAAGGTGTTACAGAAAGGGAAATTGTAGATGGCGAAATTTTGACCTCTTACGTATATAATAAATTGGGATTTAATGAAGTCCCTTTGTATTTTCCAGTAATAAAGGGCGGTAAACTAACTGTTATGTGTGATGACATTGACCGTGGGAGAATGGAAAGGGCATCTACATTTGACAAAAAAGTATCCAAAATTCTAAAAATAAACGAAGATGAAGTCAATCATATTTTTAGTAATCCAGACAATTTGGCCGCGTTGCAAAAGACTTATTTTACAGGTGAAAGCATAAAACAAAGATTAAAATTAAGTTTACTAGATGCTGTTCTTGGTGTTCCAAATAGAGATGTAAATCAAATTATGTATTCTGTGTCAAAGGCAGGGCAGGTGACAGATATAACACCGCTTACTGGGGGTATGAGTGGTTTGAACTACCTAAGACAAAAACAAAAAAAGTGGGGAAATCCTGCATTTAGAAGTGAATTTACAACTAAATTTCAAGAGCAGACTAGTCTTTTGCAAAGTTTTGCAAATAGCGACGATGCAAGGGAATTCTTAAACGACATTGAATTACACAAGTTTATTTTACAATTAACGGAATTAGATTACGTTAAAGTTGCGCGAGAGATAAAAGATGATATGAATTACGAAATAGACCCAAAATATATTAAATATATGCAGGATAATAAGGAAAAATTTTTGGACGAAATTCAAACGGAAATGTACAAAGACAACAGTAAAAAATCGGATATGGAAACTGCTTTCAGCACAATTTCGTCTAGAAAAAATACAAAAAGGGTTGATACAAATATTGAACAAGCAAAATAAAAGGAAGTTAGTTACAATGAAAAATAATGAAAGAAAACTTACAATATTTAGACATTACATTCAAGGGATAGAGGGTATTGATTTGAACAACATTGAAGTTTGCAAAAAAGAGCATATAGATACCCCAAAGGTAGTTTTAAAGGAAGAAAACGATGCAAACATTGTTCAGGCATATATAGCAACAAAATTGGGGTTAAAGGCTCCAAATATTAAGCCAGTATATAGTTTGCAAGACGAAAAAATGGTAATGCAAAGCGAATTTGAATTGCCAAAAGGATTAAATAGAAATAGACTTATTTCTGGTGAAGAATATGGAACATATATGAATTATGGTGCCTTTGTGGAAATCTGCGAAAAGTTAACCGAAAGTGATAGGCTATCAGAATCCGAAAAAGACATTTACAATTATATTTCCAAAAAGATTGAAGTTGCTATGAAGAAGTATATATCGTCACAAAGTTTTGATAACGATGAAAGTTTGTATAATCTACATACAAACATAGTGGATAAGGACATAGAGCAAATTGTAGAAGGTAATGTGGCAGATGACTTTTTAAATCAAGATAAGGTATATGCTTTTTCAAGGTTTTTTGAACAAAAAGCGATAAGAGATATTGTAAAATCTCGACTTGCCAGAATTGCCACCTTTGATAGGTCACTTGTTTCTGGAAATAATCTTTATTATACAAACAGAAAACGCATTGTTACAGACGTGTTTCCGATGCTAAATAACATTAATAGGCTTACTATATACACTCAAAATTGCGACAAAGACACAAGTAATTTATCTGATATGTATCAAAGTGAGTTTTCTAAAAAGGCGCTACCTATTAGCGAAATTGCTCAAAAAATTAAGCAAAGCGATGTTGTGTCTGATGCTTTTGGTAAAGACGGAATACGAGAAATGGCTGATAGTTTAAGTGAAATTTCATTGAGTTCTTTTGCAAAAGAATACAGCGAGCAAAATGCTGGCTATGAAATTAGCAAAAAATATACAACCGCGGTGGAAGGCAAGATTAGTGAAATCGTAGAAGAGTTAAAAAGGTAATTTTTATATCATATGTTTTTGCATATTTGTAGAAAATTATAATTAAAAACATTAGTTCTATGGTGTTAAAATAAAATATAAAAGCCTTTCAGGTTAAAATATAAGGTTAGATTGTTGTGTTTCAGTAAAGACAAACAAGTGCTAAATATTGTGTTGTGTGTAAAATGTGATTTTGCAATATGAATTAAAAGAAAATTGTCAAATACAGTTTATAAATTTAAAAAATTTTGGAGGAAAAAATGGAAAATCTTAATTTGTTAGTTTTAAGTCATTATGTAGAGGAATATAAGGGAGTAAAGGCCCAGGGACGCCTGTCTGATGCAGTAAAAGCGAATATACAACAGGTGTCAAAATTAGAGTGTGATTCTAATATAATGTTTAATTTACTATGTCATAAGTTGGGGATTAATGCTCCTGATATTTTACCTATTGCTACCGAAAATAATGAAGTAAGCATTGTATCTGGAATTTTGCAGATTGATAATATAAAGTCCGAAAAAGACATTTATAGTGCATATAATTTTCATAATAGGTTAAACGAAGATTTTGACTATCGTAAAGTCTTAGAAAGTGCTAATATGGAAAATAATCAGCGGGCAATTGATATTTTAAGAAACTTTGCGGACGGAGATAGGTTAGTAGATAAGATTTTTAGCAAAGAAGCATTAGATACGCACATAAATTTTAGTGATAAAGCATTAATTGATTTGTTTAAGATTAGACTTGTTAGAATGGCGACTTTTGATACAACTAGCAACTTATCTAATATTTACAAATTAGACCATATGTGGTCAACAGTAGATGAAGTCCTTGCGACAAAAAATGATGCTAATTTATCGGACATTAATCAAGGATTATCAGGCGAAAGGTTGATGTACAAAAATGAGTTTAATTTAACCCCTTTATACTCAGCAGATTTAATAAAAACCGCAAACAAAAATAGTATTTTGCAATCGGTTTTAGATAAAGAGCAAAAAGATGAAATTGTGGAAAGTCTTTCAACCTTTAACACAAAAGAAGAAGTAGAAAATTTTGCTGACAAGACAGGGCTAAAAGTTGATGCTCAGTTAGCAGACAGTGTTTCAAGAAACAAAGACAATATTTGTGAGGAATTAGTCAAGTAGATGTTAATTGATAGTATTTTAAAAGAAAAACGTAACAGTATAACGGATAGGGGATTAAAGTATTCTGTACTACAACATTATATTCAAGAAGAGGATACTTTAAACGAGTTATTTTCTGTCATCGTCACTGACGAACAGGGTAATCTTTATAATGACGGACAATATAGTATTTATTCTGAGGAAGTAGCCCCAATCGTGTTAAATGATGGAAGTAAATATATCCTTAGATATAGGGGACCTAAAAAGCAGGAAGATATGAATATACTGCAAAGTTTAATTTTGTCAAAGTTAAATTTGATTTCTCCACAATTTTTACCTATCGATATGAACGGACACGTGGTGGCAATGCTAGAAAAGGATATGTCAAAAGGCAACATTACAGACCCAGATGTTGTGGAGTTTTTAAAATATTTTCCTGCTGTAATTTTGGCAGGAGATGACCATATAGATAAGACCTTTAATTACTACAATAAGACTCTTGTTGAATGTTTTGGTGAAAATCCACTATTATTTTTAAAGTTATGTCAAAAGAATATAGAAAAAGATATAGAGAAACATAATAAAAAACTACAAGATTTTTTCGATTTTGTATTTAATAACGAACAGGCAAGAATTACGATGGCAGATATTTTTTGTAAGAGTCCAGACTTGTTTTTTAAACTTTTTGAGCCAGAAACATACAGTAGTACTTTATCAAATGATTTGGAACAAATTTATTTAAGTGATGGGCAAATTCCTCACGGACCTTTCGTAAAGGGTAGAGAATTTTTGGCGGAAGACTTTACTATAAACGCGGGAGTAAATTTAACTAAAACAAGACTTGTTAGAATGTCTACGTTTGACACAAAAGACTATTTAACTAGTACGGCATATTATGTTGGGGATAGCGGTTTAATAGAAGACATAGTGCCCATAAATGGTTCGTTTAATGCTTTTACGGCAAAAAAAGATTTAAAGGATTTTAGGTATCGTACAGAATTTTCAAAGGGGGCTTGTAAGTTAGAAAAAGCCATTTATAATATTAGAAATAATAAGTTGTTAAACAATATTATGGATAAAAGGGAACGTGCTGATTTTGCAAATGAATTAAATAATGTCGACGCAAAGGAGATTGCAACAGAGTACGAAGATAAGACAAAATATAAAATCAACAGAAGGTATTTGGAAGCGGTTCAACAAAATAAAGAATTGATTGCAGAAGAATTTTCAAAATAATAAAGGAGAGATAAAAATGATTGACGAGTTAGTACAAGATGAAAGAAGGAGTTTTACAGAAAACGGATTAAAATATTCAGTACTTGCTAGATATTTAGAAACAAAAGAACCTCTTTTGGATAGAAGATTTTCTGATGGTAGTTGTATTGCTAAACTAGAATATACAACAAAAAAATTACTTGATATGGAAATTATGGAACATTATTTGGCACGAAATTTAGGTATAAATACCCCTAAAATCTTGCCTATTGATTTAGAAAACGGTAACGTTGCGGTATTAAAGGAACACGAATTTTATACTGAAAATTTTGATTGTGATAGTGTGAAAGGGCAATTTTATTCTAATTTAGTCCCAGCAGGTGAATACAATAGGCATATAGATGAATTGAGAAAGAAAAATAAAACCAGTTTGGATTTAATAAAAAGTTTCTTTAATAGAAAAAACAGAGCAGAAGATATTGAACCATATCATAGGTTACTTTTAGGGAATAAGCCTTTGATTGAAGTTATGGAGCCAAATGCAATTCAAAATTTAATAAAATCTAGGCTTATTAGAATGTCCGCTTTTGATACCACATATAACCCAAATGCAACTTTATATAGGACTAACTATTGTGGCTGGGTAGAAGATTGCGTAATTGTGAGCCCTTCTGTTACATCTTTTGACGACAGGGTGCTAAGCCAAAATATTTTAGATGTAAAATATGACTCAGAGTTTTTGCCACGCTCTTATAGGGTAGAAAAGGCTATTGATAGAATTAGAGATAACTTACAGTTAGATGAACATTTTGATAAAAATGATAGGATTAGATTTTCAAAAGAATTATTTAGAGCAGACGCAGAAAATGCTGAAAAAGAGTATAAGCAGAAATTAGGCTATCAAATGGATAAGAGATATGCAAAAAAGGTTTTAGACAATACAGGAATAATTTCAGATTTCTATTACAGGTAATTTTAGTATAAAAAAATAAAAATTTTGTGCCAATTTATAAAAAAATTGTTATGTGTCAATGTATGTATAATTTTATAATAAAAAAAATAATAGTTGACAAAGACAATTTATTGAATTAATATGTTCATAGCCTGTTACTAAATTTGCGTGATTCTCCTAGGTTTAATTTAAAACCGTGGCAACACTTAGCGCTTGTTTGGTATTATGGTGATTTTATTAAAAGGAGATTTGTGATTATGGAAAAAGCAAAAAAACAAGAGATTATCAAAACTTTTGCTAGGAATGAAAAAGACACAGGGTCTACCGAAGTCCAGATTGCCCTTTTGACAGAAAGGATTAATCATTTAACAGAGCATCTAAGGGCAAATCCACAGGACAAACATTCTAGAAGGGGACTTCTTAAATTAGTTGGACAAAGGAAGGGTCTTTTGAATTATCTAGAAAAAGAAGATATCACAAAGTTTAGGGAACTTAAAAAAGCCCTTAACATTAGATAATTGCTTTATGGCGGGTAAAAAGCAGATAATTGTTTTTTGCTCGTTTTTTTTGATTTTAGTTGAAATAACTTAAAGGTTAGTGAGTTTTAGGAGTGAACAATGAAAGAAAGTGTATTTGAAACGACAGTTGGGGGAAGGAAATTAATTGTAAGGACAGGTAAGTATTCAGAACAAGCAAACGGTACTTGCTGGGTTCAGTGTGGTGAAACAGTTGTTCAGTGTGCAGTTACTATGGCAGAAAGTCCACGTGATGGCATAGATTTTTTCCCACTAGGTGTTGACTATGAAGAAAAGATGTACTCTGTTGGGAAAATCCCAGGAGGGTTTAAAAAACGTGAAGGGAAGGCTAGTGATAAGGCTATTTTAACATCTAGGCTTATCGATAGACCGCTTAGACCTTTGTTTCCAAAGGGGTTTTATAACGATGTGGCGGTGGTTTGCACAGCTCTTTCGGTTGACCCGGATATAGCCCCAGAACCACTTGCGATGTTAGCATCAAGTGTTGCCCTGAGCATATCTGATATTCCATTTGCGGGACCAACGGGCAGTGTGGTGGTAGGCTGTGTAGATGGCAAATATATTATTAACCCAACGGTAGAGCAGAGTGAAAAAAGCAATATGCACGTGACTGTTAGTGGTACAAAAGAAGCAATTTTAATGGTGGAAGCAGGTGCAAAAGAAGTTAGCGAAAAAGAAATGTTAGATGCTATTATGTTTGCTCACGAAGAAATAAAAAAACTTGTTGTTTTTCAAGAAGATATTGTTAGCAAAATTGGTAAGCAAAAAAGAACTGATTTGCCTATATTTAAGCCAACAGAAGAAATAAATAGTGCTGTAAGAGATTTCGCGGATAAAAAGTTAGATTATGCGCTAGATACTTTTGATAGAGTAACTAGACAACTTAGGCAAGATGAAGTAGAAGTCGAAACCCAAGAACATTTTAAAGACATTTTTGTCGACGGGCAAAGTATGATAAGTGAAGTTCTTTACAATATGACAAAAGAAAAGGTTAGGGCAAAAATTTTAGATAAAGGTGAACGTCCAGACGGCAGAAAATTAACCGAAATTAGACCTATTTGGTGTGAAGTTGGGGTTTTGCCAAGAGTTCACGGTAGTGCTGTGTTTACACGTGGACAGACGCAAGTTTTAAATTGTTGTACCTTAGGGACTCTTGGGGAAGGACAAAAGTTAGATGGTTTAGATGATGTGGATAACAAAAGATATATTCATCAATACAATATGCCACCTTATGCAACAGGGGAGGCTAGACCTTTAAAAAGTCCTGGCAGGAGAGAAATCGGGCACGGAGCACTCGCTGAAAGGGCTCTTGAAGCAGTTATCCCTAGCGAAGAAGAATTTCCGTATACACTAAGACTCGTGAGCGAGGTTTTAAGTTCCAATGGGTCTTCGTCTATGGCTAGTGTTTGCGGGTCTACTTTATCCCTTATGGATGCCGGAGTAAAAATTAAGGCTCCTGTTGCGGGCATCGCAATGGGTTTAATAAAAGATACCAAGTCTAACAGGGTTGCTGTGTTAAGTGATATTCAAGGTATGGAAGATTTTCTTGGAGATATGGACTTTAAAGTAGCAGGGACAGAAAAGGGAATTACTGCTATTCAAATGGATATAAAAATTAAGGGGATAGACAAAAATATTTTGACTACGGCTTTAAATCAGGCTCGTGACGGCAGAATGTATATTTTGAACATTATGTTAAATACAATTGATAAGCCAAGAGAAAATCTTAGCAAATATGCACCAAAGATTATTAGTTTTAACATTGACCCTACAAAAATAGGGGACGTAATAGGTGCAGGCGGTAAGACCATTAACAAAATTATAGACGAAACAGGTGTAAAAATTGATATAGACGACGACGGTAAAGTTTGGATTGCTTCTACCGATAGTGACAGTGCAGAAAAGGCAAAGAAAATTATCAATTCAATTGTTATAGATGTAGAAAAGGGGCAAGTTTTTATTGGTAAGGTTGTAAAAATTATGCAATTTGGGGCTTTTGTTAGTTTAAGCCCTAATAAAGATGGTATGATACACATTTCAAAACTTTCAAATAAACGAGTAGAAAAAGTTGAAGATGTTGTAAATATTGGCGATAGTGTTAAGGTAGAAGTTATTAAAGTTGAAAATGCAGGTAAGATTGACTTAAAATTGATTGAAAAATTGTAAAATAAAACCAATTTACTATTAAAATAGACTAAGTTTACACTTTAAAAAAAAGCAATTAACTTAGTCTTTTTTTTGTTTTAACGTGTTTTTAAATTTTTCTGTGTAAATTATGCCTTGTTGTCTGTCAAACTACAATGTTGAACCGACAGAATATAGTGGTTTATTATCATTGTTCTCTAATAGTAGTGGGTAGTTATCAACTATTTTTGTTGTTTCATAATTTGTAGTGTGGTTTTCATATACTTTTATATGAAAATTTTTGGATTTAACTTAAATAACGAAAGACATTTTGTAAATATTACTTGTAATGTAATTTTATCACTACTAATTTTTGCTGTTTTAGGAGTGTCTGTTCTGTTGCCTATATCTGCTACTGTTTACCAGACCAATGCCCCTGCATACTATTATGGGGATAAAAATTCTAGCAATGTTTCACTTATGATAAATGTTTATTGGGGCACGGAGTATCTGGACGAAATGTTGCAAATTTTTGAAGATAACGACGTTACTACAACCTTTTTTATTGGGGGTTGTTGGGCGGGAAAAAATAACGAATATCTAAAAAAGATTTACGAAAAGGGGCACGAGATTGGAAATCACGGATATTTTCATAAAGACCACGCAAAAATAAGTGCTGATGCGGGTAAAAGCGAGATTTATATGACCGAAGAACTAATAAAGGGAATTATAGGGGTAAAAACTACACTTTTCGCACCACCATCGGGAAGTCTCAACGAAAAGGTTTTAAATGTTGCGGAAAATTTAGGGTATAAAACTATTATGTGGAGTTTGGACACAATAGATTGGCGAGACAAAGACAAAAACTTAATTTTTAAACGCGCAACAGAAAAGACTGCTGGCGGGGATTTAATTTTAATGCACCCAACGGAATGTACAGTAAAAGCCTTGGATAAGATTATAAAGGATTTAAAATCAAAGGGGTTAACCCCCACAACTGTTAGTAAAACTTTGGGAATTCAATAATTTTTTAAAATAAATAAAAAATTTTTGAAAACTCTAAAAATTTAATAGCAAAAACAACAAAAATCGTTTTATAAATTCTTTTTTTGCGGTTATAATTGCTTAAAGGAGTTTTTTGTATGAAATTTAATACTTTTACTTATGAATCTGGGCTAAGGTTAGTTTATGCCAAAGTAGAAGAATATAGACCTATGTCTATTTATATAGCCGTTGATACTGGTAGTATTAATGAGACCGCTGAAAATAATGGAATATCACATTTTATAGAGCATCTAACTTTTAAGGGTACAAAAAAGAGAAACGATAAGGATATAATGCGAAATTTTGAAGAAGTAGGAGCAAGGGCAAATGCTTATACAACACAACAAAAAACTTGCTATTATGCCATAGGACTCAACGAAAAATTTGAAGAAACACTAGAAATTTTAAGTGATGTGGTTTTGTTTTCAAATTATAAAGAAGAAGATATAGAAAAAGAACGCAAAGTAATTTATGAAGAAATTGATATGTACGAAGATGACCCTAGTTCTATTGCTTTTGAAAATTTTTACAAAGTATTTTATGCAGGGTCTAGTGCGTCTTTAACTGTTTTGGGTACAAAAGAAAGTTTAAAAGGGATAAATCGTAAAAAAATCCTTGAATATGTACAGCAAAATTATACTCCTAATAATATCGTTGTGTCAGTTGTAACAAGCCTTAGTTTTTTGCAGGTAAAAAGGCTAGTAGATAAATATATAAACCAAAGCAAATTTAAGGGTGTTGTTATGTCTGTTATAGAAAAACCAAAATCTATAACAACTATCCCCGATAAAAAATTTACTAATATAAAAAAGGATATTTCGCAAACAAATGTCGTCTTGGGCTTTCCAACTGATAATGTATATTCTAGTGATATGGCGGCATATCAAGTCTTAGATGGTATTTTTGGTGGGGTAAATAGTTCCAGACTTTTTAGTAGGATTAGAAATGATGAAGGGTTAGTTTATACCATATATTCCATAGTAGAAATGTCAAAATTGGGCGGACATCTTTTGATTTATTTTGGTACCAGTGATAAAAATGCAAAGCACGCGGTAGAGTTGGTAAAGAGAGAAATTAATGAAATTTTAGAAAACGGAATTACCGATAAAGAATTAGAAAGGGTAAAGTTTTATCTAAAAAGTGCGTTGCTTTCTAGTAAAGAAAGAGGTATGGATATAGCCAACAGATTAGCACAAAATATCTTAATTTTTAACAGAGTAATTAGTACAGAAGACAGACTAAGAGAGATAGAAAATGTGACAAAAGAAGACGTTATGCGAGTTGCTAACAAAGTTTTTAACTTTTCTAATGTTTGTGGCAGTGTAGTAAGTAAAACTGCCGACACCCAAATTTTTGAGTGTTTTGAATAAAAATATGCTTAAAAACTTTTGATTTTAGTTTAAAATGTGCTAAAATTTTACTTGGAGGAGTTAATTTTGGACAGCGAAGGCGAAAAAAACTTAATTACAATAAGGAAAAAAAAGACCATTGGGATTGTTATGGTTGTATTGTCGCTTGTCCTTTTTTTATTCACCACTTTTAACTTTGTTTATGCAATAAAGGCTTTTTTGTTAGGTGTTTTTGGGATAATGCTTTACCCTATTTTGCTTTTTATGATTTTGTGCGGGGTGGCTTTTATTATGAACAAACGTTTTGTTTATTCCCCGAAATATATTGTTTATTTGTGTCTTGCATTTTTCTTTTTAATGTGTGTTTTGCAAATAATTTTTACAGGTTTTAAGGGTAATAGTTTAACCTATGGCGAATATTTGCGGGCTTGTTTTTACTCACTTTATACACCTGGTGGGGTTGTAATAGGAGTGTTTACGTTCCCGATAACTAGTTTGTTGCACGATATCGCCGGTATTGTTATTTATGGTATTGCCCTTATTATTTCCATATACTTTATATTAGCATATTTGGACGATTATAAACGCAAAATAAAGGTTGAAAACGAAAAGCCTAGTTATCAGACCTTTCATTTTGATAGCGAAGATGTTGAATATTATAAGGGGGAAGAAAACCCTAGTGTTGAAAAAGAAAATGTTGTAGAGCAGGAAGAAGAACCACAACTTAGTGAAGAAGAGTATAAGCAAGAGAGAGCAAAAGAACTTTTGGGATTAAAAAAAGCCGAAACGTATACAGAAAGCACTCCTGAAAATGTAGATGCTCATTCTAAATTGTATGGCACTTCTACTACATGGCAAAACAGGTCAAT
The DNA here is from genome assembly GCA_944381205.1 of uncultured Clostridia bacterium. GTDB lineage: Bacteria > Bacillota > Clostridia > Christensenellales > UBA1242 > UBA7862. Next base: position 6,858 of record CALWKG010000005.1, on the reverse strand, counting down.
CAAGGAAGATAAGCCACAAAAGTTTATCTATGAAGATGAAAAAATAGTAAAGAAAGAAAACCCCGTATTTAAAGAAAATATGGAGTATTTATCTACTATCCACGATATGTATAACAAAAATGAAAATCCAATAATTAATGCAGAAGATTATGACGATTATAAAGAAAAGATGCGTCAGTTTAACGAAAGGCAAAACGAAAAGTTAAGAAGGGAAGAATTACAAGAAGAAAATCCTCCTGTTCAAGAAATAAAACGTATAAACCAATTTGAGATAGAGCCTGAGAAAAAATTTAATTTTGAATCAGATTTTAAGGAAGATGAAGATGACGATTTGTCAAATTTAGTTGATTTAGAAGAAGATTTTATTAAACCAACTGATTTTGAAAAAAAGTTTAGTCCGCTTAATCCAAGGAGTTTTAATAATGATTTTACAAGCGATGACAATTACTCAAACGCAGTAGAAGAAAAGCGAGAACCAAATTTTGATGACGATAGTAGTGAAAAATCGCAAAGGTTTGTTGAAGAAACATATAAAAATCATAACGACACAACGACGATAGAAAGTAGTTTGTCTAGTACAGTTAATGTAAGCAGAAATTTTAATTTAGATGTTTTAAATGGTGGGGCAGAAGCAAGTAAAAAGAAAAAAGAACCTAATTTTGAATATCCTAGCAAATATGTAAAACCCCCTGTTGACCTTTTAAAAACCTATATAAATGATGATGATAACGAAACAAATATAGAAGAAAATATTAGGATTTTGGAAAATGTTTTAAACGAATTTAAAATTCCTGCTAAGGTAGAGGCAGTAAGACGGGGTGCTGCTGTAACTAGGTATGAACTTCATATGCCAACGGGTATACCTGTTAAAAAAATTCACGCACATTCGTCAGATATTGCACTTGCTTTGGCTGCTAAAAGTGACATTAGGATAGAAACTCCTATTAGGGGTAAAAGTGCGGTTGGAATAGAAGTTCCTAATAACAAAATAGATACAGTTGGCTTAAAAGACATTATTGCTTCTCCTAATTTTATGGAAGCAAAAGCTCCGCTTACGTTTGCCCTTGGTAAAGACGTGGATGGGAATGTTTATTGTTGCAACCTAGACAAAATGCCCCACCTTCTTGTAGCAGGGTCTACGGGTTCTGGTAAAAGTGTATGTTTAAATGCGCTAATATTAAGTCTTTTGTTTAGAACAAGTCCAGAAGATTTAAGAATTATCTTAATAGACCCAAAAAGAGTGGAGTTCAGTATTTATAGCGACATACCACACTTGCTAATGCCAAAAGCAGTTACCGAGCCTAAGAAGGCTTTACAGGCTTTTGATTGGCTAATAGATGAGATGGAAAGACGTTTTACTGTTTTTCAAGAATGTTTTGTAAAAAATCTTGCCGAATACAATGCACAGCCAGAAGTTCAGGCTAAAAAACTACCAAAAATGCCTTATTTGGTACTCATTGTGGACGAACTTGCTGACCTTGTTGTAACAACTAATAAAAAGGAACTTGAAGAAAGAATTATTCGGCTTACTCAAAAGGCTCGTGCGGCAGGGATTCATTTAATACTTGCTACTCAAAGACCTTCTGTTGATATTATTACGGGTAGCATTAAGATTAACCTTCCAACTAGGATTGCCTTTGCAGTCACAAACTATGTGGATTCAAAAACTATTTTGGATCAAGGTGGCGCTGAAAAATTACTGGGTAAAGGTGATATGCTTTATTCACCAAGAGATGGCGAACCAATAAGGGTGCAGGGTGCTTTTGTAGACACACCAGAAGTTAAGGCGGTGGTTGATTTTGTTAAAAATAACAACCCTTGTTATTACGATGAAGATATAGAAAAGGCTATTAACTCAGACAATAATTCCTCCGAAGGTGGCGGGTCTTTTAGTGGCACGGGTAGTGTCCCTAGTGTAGATTCATTAATGCCGGACGCGCTAAAACTAGTTATTGAAAATGGGCAGGCTTCTATATCTTTACTGCAAAGAAGGTTTGCAATAGGCTATCAAAGAGCTGCAAAGATTATAGACCAGATGGAAATGGCTGGATTTATTTCCGCATCAGACGGCAGTAAACCTAGGTCTGTGTACGTCACTATGGAAGATTATAACAAAATTTATGGTGCGCAATAAGAATAAAATGTGGTAATATATTCATTCAAATGAGGACTAATATGGAGTTTAAAAAAACAATAGGGTTTATATCTCTTGGCTGTGATAAAAATAGAGTGGACTTAGAGCATATTATTGCTAAATTTAACAGGGAAGAATTTGTTTTTACCAAAGATGAATCAGAGGCAAATATTTTAATTATAAATACTTGTGCTTTTATAGAACCCGCCAGAGAAGAAGCAAGAGATACAATTCTTGAAATGCTTAATTATAAAAAAACCGGAAAACTTGAAAAATTGATTGTAACAGGTTGTTTAGCAATATTGCAAAAACAAGAATTAATTCAACAAATTGCAGGTATAGACGCAGTTGTTTTACCGGAAGATTACAATAATATAGTTCAAATTGTGTTTGATTTGTATAAACAAAAATTTAAGGCGGTTCAACTACAACAAACTAGACTGCTTACAACCCCTTATCATTATGCCTATGTAAAAATAGCAGATGGTTGTAATAATTATTGCTCATTTTGTAAAATCCCATATATTCGTGGAAATTACAAATCTAGAAAGACAAATGAGATTGTTGACGAAGTAAAAGATTTGGTAAATAGGGGAGTAAAAGAAATTATACTTGTTGCACAAGATGTTACGAGATTTGGTATTGACACGGGGGAAAGTCTTGTAGAGTTGTTACAGCAATTAGGCAGAATAAAAAATTTAGTTTGGATAAGGCTTTTATATCTTTATCCTGACCTTATTACAGATGATTTGATAGAAGAAATTAATAATAATCCCAAAGTCGTACACTATGTAGATATGCCACTACAACACATTAGCGACGATGTTTTGTCTTTAATGAAAAGACGTAGTAGAAAAATCGAAATTTTAGAACTTATTAACAAATTAAGAACGCAAATACCAGATATAAAAATTAGGTCTACATTTATGGTTGGATTTCCCGGAGAAACAAAAGAAGACTTTAAGCAATTGTGTGAATTTTTAAAAAAATACAAACTAGACAATGTTGGCTTTTTTAAGTTTTTTAGGGAAGAAGGTACATCTGCGTATAACTTACCAGAGCAGGTCGAAGAAAGGCAAAAAGACAAAAGGTTAGGCAAAATAGAAACTTTACAACAAAAGATTATCGTCTCAAAAAATAGGTCTTTAAAAGGTGAAACTTTTAAGGTTATTGTAGATGGCAAAGACGGTGATTATTATATTGGAAGGCCTTATTTTAGTGCACCAGATGTAGATTATGTGATATATTTTAGGTCTTTTTATAAGTTATTGCCAGGGGCTTTTGTAGATGTAACAATAACAAATTTTAAAGATTATTATTTTATTGGTGTGCACGATAAAAATAGTACATATTAAAGGGGTTTATTATATGAATTTACCAAATAAAATTACAGTTTGCAGGATATTATTAATACCTATTATTATATTTTTTTATCTGTCGCAATCTTTTTTTGCGTATGGTAAATTAGTTGCAAGTATTTTATTTTTAATAGGGGTGTTAACCGATTATTTTGACGGACATATTGCAAGAAAAACCGGGCAAGTAACTGTTTTAGGGACATTTTTGGATACAATAGCAGATAAGATGTTTGTTACGACTGCACTGCTACTTGTTATTAGCGATAATACAATTGCTTCGCCATTTGGGGTCATTTTTGCAGTTATTATAGTTTTAAGGGAGTTTATGGTAAGTGCGTTAAGACAGTTGGGCGCTAGTAAAAATGTAATAATTTCTGCTGATATGTTTGGAAAGATTAAAGCAGTTTTACAATTTATTGCATTGTTTATATTTATGCTGTACAGTGCACTCTGTTCGCAAAATGTAATTTCCGGACAGGGAGCAACTATTTGTTATTATATTTGTTTTAGTGTACTATGTTTTGCGACATTCATAACACTCTTATCAGGAATTAATTATATAATTAAAAACAAGGGACTTTTTGCAAAAGAAGATTTGAATGATAACACAAAAAATAAAGAAGAAAATTAAAATATTAAGATAATAATTTGTATTTTGTACTAAAAAGGAGAAGAAGTGAAAGTAGGTTTAATAGTTATATCAAATAGTGAACTTGTATCACACGATAAACAGGGTATATTGTCAAAAATTTCTTCTTCATTATACAAAAACAAACAAGATGTCTTGTTTTTAAACATTATTAAAGGCGATTCAATTACTGCCAAAAGTGCAATAGATTTGGGTTTTGAAAGTTGCGATTCCCTTGTTGTTATTTGTGAAAACGAGTGGGATAAATTTTATATGGTTAAAAAATTGCTTTGTAATAAATTTAACTGCAATATGGAAAATAGTGAGTACGCAAGGCGATATATTGACGAGTATGCCAAAGAAAAGAATGTTCCACTACACAAGGAAGATTCAAGTTTATCTCAAATGCCCGAAATTGCCAGGAGTATAAAAAATCCTTTTAGTGCTTTTCAAGGTTGTTTGTGTGAATGTGGTGAAAGCAAGCGAGTGTTTTTATTGCCTTTGGAAGAAGAAGAGTTGTATCATATGTTTTTTTCTTCTGTTTTTCCATACATTTTGTCTAATGCTCAAAACGATAAAGATAAGACATATATTTTAAGAACTTTTGGCATAAAAATGCGTGATATGCAGAATTTGCTACGAGATGAAATTCACAATAAATATAATATAGAAATAATTTGTAGCGAAAAATTGCTACGCGGGGAAGTTATAATTCGTATAAAGGGTGGCACTCGTAGTGATGCCCAAAAAAATATAGTTAACAAGATATATACCAAACTTTTGCCCTATTTTTACTCTGAAAAAGACGAAAGTTTGGAAGAGTTTATATATACCCTGTCTAGCATTAGAAAATACAAATTGGCCTTTGCCGAAGATTTTACAGCAGGAACTTTAACATCAGCGCTTTATAATTCACTAAATAATGCTCACGATATTATCAGTGAAAGTATTGTTGCAACAGATGATAATTCTAAAATCAAATTGCTTGGGGTAGAAAAGACCATTTTAAAAAAGAGTAGTATTGATTATTCTGAACTTGCATATCAAATGGCGGTTGGAATGTTAGAAAATTCCGGGGCAGATATAGTCGTAAGTTCGTGTGGTGACTTTGAAAGCGGCGCGTTGACTTTCGCCATAGGAAACAAGGAGGGCATACACGTTTTTAATGAAAAGATAAAACAAGGGACTATTGAAGAAAAAATCAATTTGAGTGTTAGTGTCATATTTTTTCACCTAATAAAAAAGATAAAGCAGGATAATTTTCATATAGGAGAGAACGTATTATAGTAATAACACCGGTTTTTAGGTAATAAAAATTAATTTTTCCTGCCAAAGACAATCAAGTAGGTCAGTTACTGTTTACGATATTATGGCATTATTTATATAGGCAAAAGTGCTAAATTTTAAGTATTGGTATTGACAAATTTTAATAATGTTGTAAAATACAAGTGTATAAAAAGGGGTAGAAAAATGCAAAAAATTTATCTAGATAATGTCGCCACAACTAAGGTTACTGATGAGGTTTTGACCGAAATGTTGGAAGCATATGGTGACACTTTTGGCAACCCAAATAGTTTACATTCTTTTGGTAGAGATGCAAGCGCACTTGTTGATAAGGCAAGAGATAGGGTCGCAAGTTTAATTAATGCAAAAAATTCTGAAATTTATTTTACTTCTGGCGGGACGGAAAGCAATAACTGGGCGATAATTGGACTTGCACTTGCAAACAGGGCAAAGGGAAATCACATAATTACATCTCAGATTGAACATCCTAGTATTTTAGAGGCTTGTAAAAATTTAGAAAGGTTGGGGTTTGAAATTACATACCTTCCTGTTGATAAGACAGGACTAGTTGATATTGCTGGGCTTTTACACTACATTAATCATAACACTATTTTGATTAGTATTATGGCATCAAATAACGAAGTTGGGACCATACAAAACCTAAAAACCATAGCAAAAATTGCTCACGAAAAAGGCGTGCTATTTCACACAGATGCAGTAAGTGCAATGGGTAACTTTAAAATAGATGTAAACGATTTGGAAATTGATGCTTTAAGTATGAGTGCCCATAAGTTTCACGGACCAAAAGGGGTAGGTGCTCTTTATGTAAGGAAGGGAGTAAAAATAGATAATCTCATTGTCGGCGGTGAACAAGAAAGGGGTAAAAGAGCGGGAACTTTAAATGTTCCGCAAATAGTTGGTTTTGGTAAGGCTTGCGAGATTTTACAAGAAAATTATATTATAGATACTAAAAAAACCAAATATTTAAGAGATTATTTCGTTACAGAAGTTCAAAAAGAAATCTCAAATATTACAGTCAACGGACATTTGCATCAAAGAGTGTCTCAAATAGCAAGTATCAGTTTTAATAATGTTGATGCTAAGGCTTTGCTTTGCTTACTAGATTTAGCGGGGATTGCGGTTTCAACTGGTTCTGCGTGTTCTACCGGGAATGTAGAGCCTAGCCACGTGCTTCTTGCTATGGGGTTAAGTATTGAAGAAGCCCAAAGCACACTTAGGTTTTCTTTTGGCACGAATAATACAAAAGAAGAGATTGACTATGTTGTAAAAGAACTTAAAAGAGCGGTCGAAAAATTAAGGAGTATATCTCCTATTAAAGCAAAAAAATAGTAAAAAGGAAGAGAAAAATTAATTATACAAAAAAGATTTTGGATAGGTTCCTTGCTTTAAGAAATGCTGGATTAATAAAAGGTGCAGATGCAGTTGGTTCTTCT